>DAOOHL010000213.1:0-4782 GCA_035416185.1 Propionibacteriaceae bacterium
TAAGCACGCCGCCAGCGTTCGTCCTGAGCCAGGATCAAACTCTCCGTTGAAATTTGTGATGGTGGCGTTTTATGCCTTCATCTTCAAGGAGTGTTGACACTGACGAGAGGATCCAAAAGCTGGATCTTTCATCATCATCAAAGGAACCGTGTGACCGAGGTTTGACTTCAGTCACGACGGGTGCATGACTCATTAAGAATCATGCGTTTTGGCATTGACTTTAAGCACGCTGTTGAGTTCTCAAGTTTCGGGTGCGTCCCCGGCTTGAATCTCTCGATTCCCGCGGGGGGCAACTCGGACTACTTTAGTGAGGTGTTTCGCCAGTGTCAAATCGGCGAGATTCCCTCGATCTTCCCATCACCGCCGGCCTGTCAGAGCTCATACGAGTCCCTGGACAGTCACCGTTGAGTGTTGTTCAGATACGTGCCGATCGTCCGTCTCGAACCATCTGCTCGGGCGGGTCTTGGACCCTAGGTGAGCGATTCGCTTCGTCCGTTGCACCGGCAACGCTTGGTAAACATTACGTGTCACGCTGGCTACCGTCAAATCGCTCTTGACACCCGGGCGTGTCGCGTGCCTTTCGAGGGCATCGCCCCTTGTCAGACGACTTTGACGGCGCCGACCGTGCGCTTGCCCCTCCGTACCACCACGTATCCCCCTGGCAGAAGGTCATCGGCCGAGATCTCAGCATCGGCGTCATCAACCTTCAGGTTGTTCACGTAGGCGCCACCTTCGGCGATCGCACGTCGAGCGGCCGACTTGGAGGGCACCACCCCGGCAGCGGTCATCGCGTCGGCGACGGTTAGACCCTCGAGGGCAACGTCGACCCCGCCCACCTCCTTCGCCACGGCAGCGAGGGTTGCCGCTGACAGCTCGCGCAGCTCCCCACGGCCAAACAGGGCAGCTGCCGCCTTGGTCGCGGCTTCACGCTCCGCGACAGAATGCACCAGGTCGGTGATGTCATCGGCAAGAGCGCGCTGTGCCGTCCTGAGGTGCGGGGCTTCTGCTGTCTGTCGGTCGATCTCGTCGAGCTCCGCGCGGCTTCGCTCCGAGAAGACCCGCAGGTACTGGCCCACCATCTGGTCCTCGGCGTTCAGGAAGAACTGGTGGAACGCGTACGGGGAGGTCATTGACGGATCGAGCCAGACGGTGCCGCTCTCGGTCTTGCCGAACTTGGTGCCGTCAGCCTTGGTCAGCAGTGGGGTCGCGATCCCGTACGCCTTGCCGCCCTCGGCCCGGCGGATCAGCTCGACGCCGGCCGTGATGTTGCCCCACTGGTCGGATCCGCCGTGCTGGAGTGTCACCCCGTGGCGCAGGAACAGCTCTCGGAAGTCGAGCGACTGGAGGAGCACGTACGAGAACTCCGTGTAGGAGATCCCCGACTCGAGCCGGTTCCGCACCACATCGCGGGCAAGCATGCGGTTGACCGAGAAGTGCTTGCCGATGTCGCGGAGGAAGTCGAGGGTCGAGAGGGAGGCGGTCCAGTCGTAGTTGTTGACCACCGTGGCAGCGTTCTCCCCGTCGAAGGAGACGAAGCGCGACACCTGGGCGCGGATGCCCTCGACCCACTGGGCGACGATCTCCTTCGGGTTCAGCACCCGCTCGGCGGCCTGTTTGGGATCGCCGATCAGGCCCGTGGAGCCGCCGACGAGGAGGTACGGGTGATGACCGGCTGCCTGCAAGCGACGCGCGAGCATCAACTGCATCAGGTTGCCCATGTGCAAACTCGGCGCCGTCGGGTCGAAGCCTATGTAGAACCTGATCGGCGAGGACAGATGCTCGGCCAGCGCGTCAGGGTCGGTCGTCTCGGCGAGGAACCCCCGCCACCTCAGCTCATCAAGCACGTTCACCCGTGCGACTCTACCGAGCGGGCCCCGACGGCCCCAGCGGGTTTCACCAGTCAGGCGAGCCTATGAACCGCGCCTTCTCGCTGTCGGTCACTTGGCGCAGGCTGCCGGTGGCGACCTCGTAGCGCCAGATCTCGCTCCACCTGTCCTCGTCACCCCTGCAGAACGCAACGGAGCCACCATCGGGCGACCACGTGGCGGACACGTTGATCAGACCATCGCGGGGGCACGGGATCGGGACGTACGTGCGGTGCGCCAGGTCGAGGATGCCGATCTGAGTGTCGTCCGGGCTCCAGGTGGCAGGGTTGTACACAGAGACCGCCAACGCCTCACCGTCAGGACGCCATGCGGGAAGGATGGTGCCAGCACCGATCCGACCGACCAGAACGACGGCGTCGGATCCTGAGGGAGTCTGCGTGGTGATCGCCTGGTCAACCATGGGCGCGGACACCACACCGACCATCCCAGGGTTCTCGCCCGGATCGTTGAAGCCGAACGCCAGACCCTGCTCCGGATGCCAGTCCATGCCAGCCACGAAGGCACCCTCCGGGAGCTCGAGCAGGGTGGACATCTCGCCAGCGAGAGTCGACGTCAGCACAAGGTTGGGCTGGTGTGGCGCGACGAACGCCAAGCGCTCGTCGTCGAGCCAGATCGGGCTGACGCCCTCACCGACAACCGCCACCGTCGTCCCAGTGACCGCGTCCAGCACGACGACGGACGGGGCCGAGTCAGACACAGCCCGGTGGATCGCCACCCGCGTCCGGTCAGGCGACCAGCGCGGGTCGCGGTCGCTCACGAACTCGAGGCCAGAGCTGTCGTCGGTCAGGCGCCGTACGGCTCCCGACTCAGGATCGACCGCGAAGATGTCCTCCTGGCCGGGTACGTCGACGGATGCGTCCATCGAGTAACTGAAGTAGACGATCTCGTGGGCCATGGGTTCCTCCTTGACGCGATGCCACCGACGGTAGCGTGTCCGCGGAGATCTGGGCGGCTCGCTGCAGGTCAGCTCCGGTGCAGATCCAGGGCTTCCCTGAGCTCCCTGATCTGCTCGTGGACCCGTACGGTCGCTGTGCCGCCCCGGCCGTCACGCGCATTGATGGACCCTGGCACCGTCAGCACCTCCAGCACCCCCGGGTCGAGCTCTGGAGCGATCTGGGGAAGGTCGTCGGCCGTGAGGTCGGACAGCTCGATGCCGCGGGCCTCACAGTGGCGTACGGCCAGTCCGGCGATGTGGTGGGCCTGTGCGAAGGGGACCCGCT
Source organism: Propionibacteriaceae bacterium (assembly GCA_035416185.1). Classification (GTDB taxonomy): domain Bacteria; phylum Actinomycetota; class Actinomycetes; order Propionibacteriales; family Propionibacteriaceae; genus JBHAES01. The sequence continues at coordinate 3,107 of DAOOHL010000213.1, forward strand.
GCCTGACCAGGTGATCGGCGACGTCGGTCGCCAGCGAGAAGCCGCGGGGGGCGAGCTCGGCGAGTCGCTCCGGGTGGAACTGCAGGGTCGCGACCATGCCGACCACGGCCGGCAGCAGCACGGTGAGCTGGTCGAGGGAGTCGAAGATCGGCTCCTTGTCCTCCTGCAGGTCGCGGTTGTAGGCGAGCGGCAGGCCCTTGAGGGTCGCCAGGAGGCCGGTCAGGTTGCCGATCAGCCGGCCCGCCTTGCCGCGAGCCAGCTCGGCTACGTCGGGGTTCTTCTTCTGCGGCATGATGCTCGAGCCCGTCGACCAGGCGTCATCGAGGGTGACGAAACCGAACTCGTGGGTGCACCAGATGACCACGTCCTCGGCCAGCCGCGAGACGTCAACAGCGATCTGGGCGCAGACGAACGAGGCCTCTGCCACCAGGTCACGGGCCGAGGTGCCGTCGATCGAGTTAGCGACGGACGACGCGAACCCCAGGTCACGGGCGACGGCCTCAGGATCCAGGCCCAGCGACGTGCCAGCCAGAGCGGCTGAGCCGTACGGGCTGACGGCCAGCCTGGCGTCAAGGTCGCGGATCCGCTCGAGGTCGCGGACCAGTGGCCACGCGTGAGCCAGCAGCGCGTGCGACAGCAGGACTGGCTGCGCATGTTGCATATGAGTGCGACCGGGCATCGGGACGCCCAGGTGCTGGTCTGCCTGGCCGCGGAGGGCCTCGGCCAGTGCGGAGACGTCGGTTGCCAGGACCTTGAGAGCGTCCCGCAGGTACATCCGGACCAGCGTCGCGATCTGGTCGTTGCGAGAACGACCGGCGCGGAGGCGACCGCCCAGCTCAGGTCCGAGCAGCTCGGTCAGCCCTCGTTCCAGTGCCCCGTGGACGTCCTCGTCGGTGGCCTGCGGCCCGAAGTCGCCACTGGCCACCTGCGCGTCGAGTTTTCCGATCCCAGCCAGCAGGCTCGTCAGTTCGTCGTCGGTCAGCAGGTCCGCCTCGCGGAGAGCGCGGGCATGGGCGGCTGAGCCCTGCAGGTCGTAGCGAGCCAGTCGCCAGTCGAACTGGGTCGACTTCGACAGCGCGAACATCGCGGCTGCGGGTCCCCCTTCGAAACGGCCGCCCCACAACACACCGTGCGTCATCAGTTCCCGTCCTCCTGGCCCAGAGCCATCAGTTGTTCGGCGACCGCTGCTCCTCCAGCCGGGTCACGCGCCACCAGCAGCACCGTATCGTCGCCAGCCACGCAGCCTAGGATCGATGGCCAGCCCGCCTTGTCAATGGCCGAGGCGAAGTACTGGGCCGCGCCCGGCGGGGTGCGCGCCACGACAAGGTTCCCCGACGCCTCCGCGCTGATCAGCACCTCAGTGCAGAGCCTGACCAGGCGGTTCTCCGCGCCGGGATGTTCGAACACAGACTCGTCCGGGATCGCGTAGGCAGCCGCGCCGTCGCCCTGCCGGATCCGTACGGCGCGCAGTTCGACCAGGTCCTTCGACAGAGTCGGCTGAGTGACGTCGTACCCGTCCTCGGCGAGCAGCCTGCGCAGGTCGGACTGGCTCGTCACCGTACGGGTCGCCAGCAGGGCCGCGATCCGGGCGTGGCGGCGCGCCTTCGGGGCGACCGGAGCGGTCACGCCGCCGCAGTCTGGATCAGGTCGCCCAGGGCAGCCACGAACGGGCGTAG
>DAOOHL010000214.1:0-4732 GCA_035416185.1 Propionibacteriaceae bacterium
ACCCGTCGCGGTCACCAGCATGGCCGGGACTGTTGCCGTACGGGTCACCGACGGGCCGACCACCATCACGCTGACCCCGGTGCAGTCGCCGCGCGCCGGGCTCGTGTTCCAGCCCGGTGCACGGGTCGACCCACGAGCCTACGTGCCGATCCTGTCGAAGGTGGCTGAGCAGGGCTACCTCGTGGTCGTGGTCAAGCAGCCCTTCGACATCGGCTTCCTCGCCATCGACGCGCCCACAGGGGTCATTAGCGCCCATCCGCAGGTCACCCGGTGGGCGGTGGGTGGGCACAGCCTCGGGGGAGTGGCGGCAGCCTCGTACGCGGCTGGCCACCCTGAGGTAGCCGGGCTGGTGCTGTGGGCGTCGTACCCGGCCTCATCGATGGCCGATGACACCCGGTTGCGGATTGTCTCGGTCTCGGGCTCGAACGACGGCCTCGCGACCCCAGCCAAGATGGCCGCGAACAAGGCCCTGCTGCCCACCGACACCACGTACGTGGCAGTCGACGGAGCGATTCACGCCTACTTCGGCGACTACGGAACCCAGCCGGGGGACGGTACGGCAGCAATCGGCCGTGACGAGGCCCAGACCCAGATCACGGCAGCCACCGTCGCCCTACTGGCCGCGCTCTGACGCATAATGATCCCCGATTGCGTGACTAGCCGATACTCACAGCCGCGGGGACTGCGATACACGGCCTGCCCGGGGCTGTGCGTATCGCGACGGTACCGACCTGCCCCGCGGGGTAGACCATGTCACTCGTTGTCTCGACGATGCCAGCCCAGAAGCGTGTCCCTCCGGGCTCATCCGGGGAGTGGAGCCGGACACCACGCCGATCCCGAGCTGTGAGAATGCCGGCCTTCACTATCCCTTGGAGGCACGAGCGTGGGGTTCGGCGGAGCGTGGCAGATGAGAGCGCCTAGGGGGTCGGGGGGGTCGAAGACCCCCCAGAGAGTAGTGCGGCGGTCGGGCCGAAGCCCGACCGCCGCCCGTTCACTCTCCGCGGGACCAGCCTCAGAGAGCGCGCCAGATGGCCGCAACAGCCTGGCCGCCGCCGATGCACATCGACGCCATGCCCAGTTCGTGGCCGTTCTTCCGGATGTTCTCGATGGTGCGGGCGGTGATGATCGCGCCGGTGGCACCGATGGGGTGTCCCCATGCGATGGCGCCGCCCAGCGGGTTCACCTTGGCTGCGTCGAGGCCTAGGTCACGGACGATCGGCACAGCCTGTGCCGCGAACGCCTCGTTCAGCTCGATCCAGCCGATATCGTCGGCGGACAGCCCGTTGCGGTCGAGGATCTTCTCGATCGCGGGCTTCGGGGCGTACCCCATCACCTCAGGGGCGATGCCCACCTTGGTGAAGTCGACCAGTTCCGCGAGCGGCTTGAGGCCACGCTCGGCTGCAACCGACGCGCGGGTCAGCACGAGCATGCACGCGCCGTCGTTGATGCCGGAGGCGTTGCCTGCCGTGACCGTACCGTCGCCCTTGAAGACCGGACGCATCGCGGCCAGCTTCTCCAGCGTCAGACCGGCCCGTGGGTGCTCGTCGGTGTCGACCACGATGTCCCCCTTGCGCGACGAGATCACAACAGGCGTGATCTCTGCCGCGACAGCACCGTTGGCCAGGGCTTCCTGCGCCCGACGCTGCGACTCGAGAGCGAACGCATCCTGCTCCTCGCGGGTCGCACCGTACCGCTCCGCCACCGTCTCAGCCGTGATCCCCATGGCCTTCTTCGAGAACGGGTCGGTGATCAGCACGTTGGTGCCATCCATCAGCACCCGGTCACCCAGGGTGACCCCTGCGCGAGCCGAGAAGTCGAGGAACGGCTGCGCCGACATGTTCTCGGTGCCGCCAGCGACGACGATGTCGGACTCGCCGACCATCAGTTCCATCGCCGCCAGGGCGATGGCCTGCATGCCGGAGCCGCAGAGCCGGTTGACCGTCATGGCGGTGGTCTCGACCGGGGCGCCAGCCTCGATCGACACCCGGCGCGAGATGTAGGCGTCGTTGCCGGTTGAGCCCACGCAGCCGACGATCCATTCGGTGGGGTCAGCGGCGGTCAACCCGGAGCGCTCCAGGGCTGCCTTGGCTGCCGTCGCGCCCAGCACGTGGGCCGGCACGCCAGCGAGCGACTTGCCGAAGGCACCAACCGGGGTACGGGCGTAGCCGAGTACGACGATCGGGTCGTCTGTCTTCTTCATCTCAGAATCTCCTTGTCGTGTCGCGGATCAGTACGCCGACCAGGCGCCATCGATCGGGTACGAGGTGCCGCTCATCGACGCAGACGCGGGTCCGGTCAGGAACAGGCAGAGCTCGGCAACCTCGTCGGGCTCGATCATGCGCTTGACGTGCACGCGGTCGAGCATGATCTTCTGCACGACCTCGTCCTCGCCCATGTTGTGGGCCTTGGCCTGCTCGGCGATCTGCTTCTCGACGAGCGGGGTACGGACGTACGCCGGGTTGACCGTGACGGACGTGACGCCGTGCGGGCCACCCTCAAGCGCGACAACCTTGGACAGGCCCTCGAGGCCATGCTTGGCGGTGACATAGGCCGACTTGAACTCGGATGCGCGGAGCCCGTGCGCCGAGGACAGGTTGACGATCCGGCCCCAGCCCTTGGCGTACATGTGCGGCACGGACTGCCGGATCAGGTACCAAGGGGCGTGCAGCATGACGCGCATGATCAGCTCGAAGCGCTCGACAGGGAAGTCCTGGATTGGGCTGACGGTCTGGATGCCGGCGACGTTGACGAGGATGTCGATGTCCTTCGGCAGCTCAGCGATCGCGTCGTAGTCGGACAGGTTGCAGGGGACGGCCTCGATGCCCGGTACCTCGGCAGCGAGCTGCTCGAGACCTTCAGCGTTGAGGTCGACGGCCAGCACGTGGGCGCCTGCCTCGGCCAGCTTGATGGCGGTAGAGCGGCCGATGCCGGACGCTGCGCCAGTGACGAGCGCTCGGCGGCCGTCGTGGAAGTGGGGATACATGCTCATGATGATTGCTCTCTTCTCAGATCAGACGAGGCCGGTGGCGTAGTAGAGGCCGATGATGACGAAGACGGCGAGCGTCTTGATCACGGTCATGGCGAAGATGTCCTTGTAGGACGACTTGTGGGTCAGGCCGGTCACGAACAGCAGCGTGATGACAGCGCCGTTGTGGGGCAAGGTGTCCATGCCGCCGGAGGCCATCGAGGCCACACGGTGGAGAACCTCCATGGGAATGCCCGCCTGGTTGGCAGCCGCGATGAACTGGTCCGCCATCGCGCCCAGGGCGATCGACATGCCACCCGAGGCAGAGCCAGTGATACCGGCCAGCGATGTGACCGTGACGGCCTCTCGGACGAGCGGGTTCGGGATGGCGCCCAGGCCGTCGGCCACGATCTTGAATCCGGCGAGCGACGCGATGACGGCGCCGAAGCCGTACTCAGAAGCGGTGTTCATGGTGGCCAGGAGCGCACCCGCGATGGCTGGCTTCACGTCCTCGGCGAAGTGCGCCTTGATCGTCTTGAACCCGCCCACGACCACCACGAGGATGCCGAGGAGGAGAGCGACGATGACGGCCCAGATGCCGACGTTGGCTGACGTGACGACCGTCACGGGAACTGGCTTGCCGACCACGGTGGAGTCGAACTTGGTCTCGGCCGCGAACCAGATGGGGATCAGCCGCGTCATCGCGAAGTTCACGATGCCGACAGTGAGCAGCGGCAGCAGGGCGAGCAGCGGATGGACGCTGCTGTTCTCCTCATGGATGGTCGGCTCGTTGATGTGGTTCTCGCCGTACCCCTCACCCGCGGCAACAGCCTTGCGTCGCTGCCACTCGAGGTACGCCATGCCAGCCGCGAAGACGAAGATGCCGCCGACGATGCCCAGGATCGGCGCCGCATAGGCGTCGGTCTTGAAGAACGTGGTCGGGATGATGTTCTGGATCTGCGGGGTGCCGGGGATCGCGTCCATGGTGAACGTGAAGGCGCCCAGCGCGATCGTGCCGGGGATGAGCCGCTTGGGGATGTTGCCCTGACGGAACATCTCCGCCGCGAACGGGTAGACCGCGAAAACCACGACGAACAGCGACACGCCGCCGTACGTCAGGATCGCGCCGGTCAGCACGATCGTGAGCATCGCGTTGCGTGCTCCGACGAGCTTGATCACCGCAGTCACGATCGACTTCGCGAACCCGGAGACTTCCATCAGCTTGCCGAAGATGGCACCCAACAGGAAGACCGGGAAGTAGTTCTTGATGAAGCCGACCATCTTGTCCATGAAGAGCCCCGTGAACGACGGAGCCACAAGGGCAGGCGCGGTCAGGAGGACCGCGCCCATGGCGGCGATGGGGGCGAACAGGATGACGCTATGGCCCTTGTAGGCCATGAACATGAGAAAGCCGAGCGCCGCGATGACGACGAAGAGGCTCCAAAGCTCCATGGCAGGTCCTCTCAGGCGACCAGGTCGACGGTGAACGACGGCTCGGTCTTCTCAGTGACCTCGTCGACGGTGACCTCGGGCGCGAGCTGACGCAGCACCAAGGCGCCGTCCACGACGTCGAAGACGCACAGGTCGGTGATGATCCGGTTGACCACGCCCACACCGGTCAGCGGCAGGCTGCACTGGCTGACGATCTTGGTCGCGCCATCCTTCGAGCAGTGCTCGGTCATCACGACGACGCGGCGAGCGCCTGCGACGAGGTCCATTGCGCCCCCCATGCCCTTGACCCGCTTCCCGGGGATCTGCCAGTTGGCG
>DAOOHL010000215.1:0-4702 GCA_035416185.1 Propionibacteriaceae bacterium
GGTTGCCCGCGATGAGTTCACGGCTCGTACGGGAAAGGCAGCTCCGCCGATCACCCTGCTGCGCAACCACGGCATCATCGTCGCGGGGGAGACGGCTGAGGAGATTGAGCAGCGGATCGCTCTGGTGACCGACGCCGTGCAGGCCGCCATCGACGCGGTGCCAGCGCCAGTGGCCGAGGAGGTCGACGCGGAGTGGACCCGTACGGTCACGCTCGCCGTCGCACCCACGCTGCGCGGGCTGCTCGCGCCGACCGCCGATGGGCCGCTGGCGGCTGTCGCCACCGGCACCGACCTGCTGCACCGCTCAGGCACTGCCCTTGACTCGGCGATGCTGGTTGGCGGGCCGCTCATCCCGGACCAGATCGTCTACTCCGGCTCGTTCCCGGCCGTGGTCGACGTAGCTGCAGGATCGTCCAGCGCCGAGGTGGTCGCGGCGACGCAGGCAGCCGTGTCGGACTTCCGTACCGAACACGGCAAGAACCCGGTCGTCGTGGTGGTCCCCGGGGTCGCGGTCTTCGCCGCCGGCAAGGACGCAGCAGCTGCGACCAATGCGCTCGCCGTCTTCACAGACGCGCTTCGGGTCACCCGCGACGCCGACCGGATCGGCAAGGTCCGGGTGATGGACGACGCCCAGCGCTCGTTCATCGAGAACTGGGAGGCGGAGGCGTACCGGCAGAAGGTCGCCGCGGGAGCGCACGCTGGCGCGCTGACCGGCAAGATCATCGTGGTTACCGGGGGAGCGCAGGGCTTCGGACTGGGCATCGCTACCGAGCTGCTGGCTGACGGAGCGACCGTCATCCTGGCCGACCTCAACCTGCCTGGCGCCCAGGCGGCGGCGGACCGGTTGGCTGCGACGTACGGGACACGTGTCGCCGCTGCCGGGGTCAACGTGGCCGACGAGCAGTCGCAGCTCGACCTGGCCTACGAGATCGTGCGCCGCTACGGCGGCCTCGACGTGTTCGTGTCGAACGCTGGCGTGGTGCGCTCCGACGGGGTGATGACCCAGCCGGTCGCCGACTTCGATTTCGTGACCAACGTGAACTACAAGGGCTACTTCCTGGGCGTGCGGGCCGTCGCTCCGGTGATGGCCGCCCAGCATGCCGTACGGCCCGACCTGCTGTTCGACATCGTCGAGATCAACTCGAAGTCGGGCCTTGAGGGCAGCAAGCGCAACTTCGCCTACTCGGGCAGCAAGTTCGGCGGGATCGGGCTGACCCAGTCGTTCGCCCTTGAGCTGGTGGAGTATGGGATCAAGGTCAACGCTGTCTGCCCGGGCAACTTCCTCGACGGGCCACTGTGGTCCGACCCGGAGCGTGGCCTGTTCGTCCAGTACCTCAAGGCTGGCAAGGTGCCCGGTGCCGAGACGGTGGACGACGTCCGCCGGTTCTACGAGGCCAAGGTGCCGATGAACCGGGGCTGCCTCCCGGCTGACGTGGCGAGGGCAGTGAAGTACGTTGTCGAGCAGCAGTACGAGACCGGTCAGGCGTTGCCCGTCACCGGCGGCCAGAACATGTTGAACTGAACCTGAACTGAACCACTGAAGGGATCACACACAACGATGACCGGTTTCCCCGCCACCCAGCACGCCGTCCTGATCACCGGTGTCGACCAGATCGAGGTCGTCTCCGACAAGCCGGTCGGCACTCCTGGCCCGCACCAGCTGCTGCTCCAGGTCGAGGCCTGCGGGATCTGCTTCTCCGACACCAAGCTGCTGCACGCCTTCGATACGCACCCGCGCAAGACCGACGTGATCGCTGGGCTGACCCCGGAGGAGCTGGCCGAGATCCCCAGCTACAAGCCGAACTCCGAGCCGATCGTGCCCGGGCATGAGCCGGTCGGTCGGGTCGTCGCCGTGGGTGACGCGGTCCAGAACTGGAGTGTCGGTGACCGCGTTCTGGTGCAGGCCGACTGGAAGCACCTCAAGACCGCGCGGTCCAACGGCTCGTTCGGCTACAGCTTCGAGGGTGCCTTGCAGGAGTACGTGATCATCGACGAGCGCACGGTCATCTCGCCCGAGGGGGAGAAGTTCCTGCTCAGCGTCGAGGAGGGCCCGTCGGCCGCCGCGGTTGGGCTGATCGAGCCATGGGCGACGGTCGAGGCGGCGTACGTCTCCCACGAGCGTCAGTCGCTCAAGCCCGGCGGCTCCCTCCTGGTCGTCGCCGACGACGACACGGACACGTCCAGCCTCGACGCGCTGGTCGCCAAGGCCAACCCGGCGACCATCACGCCGTGCGCCCCGGCCGACGTGTCCGGTCTCGGCGACCAGACCTTCGACGACATCGTCTACTTCGGAGCAGACGCCGAGGTGATCAGCCAGCTGGGCGACCGGCTTGGTCTTTACTCCCTGCTCAACGTCGTCCTGGGCGGCGCTACGATCCAGGGCCCGGTGAAGGTCGACGTCGGGCGGGTGCACTACGACTACATCCGTTACTGCGGCACCACTGGGGATGACGCGGCCGAGGGGTACGCCTGGATTCCGGCGACCGGCAACCTCCGGACGGGCGACACGGTGGCCATCATCGGCGCCGCTGGCCCGATGGGCATGATGCACACGATCCGGGCGATCTCACTCGTGTCTGAGGGCATCGAGGTCGCCTCGGTCGACGCTACCGACCTCAACGACGACCGCCTTGCCCACCTCGCCGCCGAGGTCGACCCCGTGTCTGCGAAGTACGGCATCCCCGCCCGCTACATCAACACCGGGACCACGCCGCTCGAGACCGGCTACACCTACATCGCGTGCATGGTGCCCGTGCCGGCGGTCGTCGCCCAGGCGGTCACGCTGGCGGGTGACGGCGCCATCGTGAACGCCTTCGCGGGGATCCCGGCGGGAACGTACGGAGAGATTGACCTCCAGCACCTGATCGCCCACCACATCTACCTGCTGGGTACCTCGGGTTCCGATGTATCCGACATGGCGACCGTTCTGCGCAAGATCGAGGCCGGCGTCATCGACACCACCGTGTCGCTCGACGCGATCACCGGCATCGCTGGCTTCAAGGATGCGATCCAGTCGGTGATGGACCGGACCTCAGGCGGCAAGATCATGGTCTACCCGCAGCTGGCCGACCAGGGCCTCGTCCGGCTGAAGGACCTGGCCGAGACCCTGCCGCACGTCGCCGAGAAGATGGTCGACGGCCGTTGGACCAAGGCCGCCGAGGACGCACTCCTCGGCCGCTGAGTCCGCGAGCAACGACGAAGGCCCAACCATGGGCGGGCGGCCGGAGGTGCCAGACACCCTGGCCGCCCGCTTCCGGGTCATCGCCGAGCAGCTCCCGAAGGCGTACGAGGAAGATGCCTGGGTCGGCGTGCGCTGGCGGATCGGCAAGAACACGATCTGCCATCTCTTCGGTGGTGAGGACGGACTGTTTCGGGTCGTGTTCCGTGGCGAACCCGACGAGGTGGTCGCGTTCCAGCACATGGGCGAGCCCTACTTCCGGGCTGGCTGGGGCAGCGACATGATCGGCCTGATCCTCAATGACGACACCGACTGGGACGAGGTCGCCGAGCTGATCGCGATGTCGTACTGCCTGATGGCGCCCAAGGGGCTTGCAGCCCAGGTGGAAGCCGCCGTGGGCCGGGCGTGAGCGCCGGCAGATGGGCTGGACCCTCACGAGCCACTTGGATGAATCAGCGGCATCCCTTGCGGAGTGTGACGTTTCACCTCTACAGTGAAGATAGGCGAAACGAAATCGATTCGAAAGATTATCGAAGGGACTGAACCCGCCAATGACGGTGGACCGAGCGACGCGCGAGGCCTACATCCTCGACCTCTTGGCCAAGGACGGCTCCCTGTCGGTCTCCGCGCTGTCGAAGGATCTCGGCGTCTCGGAAGTCACCATCCGCTCCAACCTCAAAGGCATGGAGGAGCGGGGGCTGCTGACCCGTACGCATGGGGGCGCTCAGCCCGCATCCTTGGCTGACGTCCTGGAGCGTCGCCGCGAGCACGCCGCCGAGAAGGAGCGGATCGCCGAGGCTGCTGCCGCGCTGATCACCGATGGCGACCGGGTGATGATCGAGGCTGGCACGACGTGTGCGCTGATCCCGAAGTACCTCAGCGCTCGCAAGGGCGTTCAGATCGTGACCAACTCGACGCTGCTGCTGGCGCAGGCCCGGCTCAACCCGCAGCTGACCGTCATCCTCACCGGGGGTCACTTCCACCGGGAGTCCGAGTCGATGATTGGGCCAGTGGCGCTGCGGGCCGTACGAGACTTCAACGTGCGCTACGCCTTCGTCGGCACCGACGGGTTCACCTCCGACCGCGGCATCACCACCCAGTTCGCCCAAGGCGCCGAGGTCATCTCCGCCATGGCCGCCCGCGCCGAGGAGACCTGGCTGCTGGCTGATGCCTCGAAGTATGGCCGCGCTGGGTTCGTCTCCGTGCTTGAGCTCGACGACCTGACTGGAATCATCACCGACGACGGGCTCGGCCCCGACTCGGTGGCAGCACTACGAGACTCCGCGCCCACCCTGCGCGTCGTCTGACCCACCCACCGAAGAACCACCACCGAAGAGAGGAACCGCGATGGCGCAGACAGTGGTCATGCCGCAACTGGGCAACAGCGTCGAGTCGTGTCTGATCACCGCGTGGCACGTGAAGGTCGGCGACACCGTCGCGGCCAACACCGTGCTCTGCGATATCGAGACCGACAAGTCCAGCATGGACGTGCCAGCCGGCGTCGCCGGCGTCGTGCTGGCCCTG
>DAOOHL010000216.1:0-4688 GCA_035416185.1 Propionibacteriaceae bacterium
CCACCACTGACGTGGCGATGCAGCTCGACTGGCCAAGGTTCGCCGACATCATCGTTGACTCGATCCGAACGCTGACCGAAGCAAAGCAGCAGCGCTGAGCCTTGGGCGGACATGACTCGGGCCGTGTGATCGGTGTGATCACAAGGCCCGATGCCTGACCTGGTCGGGTACAACGAGATGGAGCCGCCTAGGAGAATCGAACTCCTGACCTGCTCATGACGGTGGGGTCCGAGACTGACCTGGTCGGGTACAACGAGATGGAGCCGCCTAGGAGAATCGAACTCCTGACCTGCTCATTACGAGTGAGCCGCTCTACCGACTGAGCTAAGGCGGCCTGCCGAGGCAGACGAGGAAGAACTATAGCGACAACCCTGCCGCGACCGCGAACCAGAGCCCGCTCTTCAGCACAGGTTGAGACTGGTGACATCAGTCCTGTCTCATCGCCCGAACGGGGTTGCAGTTGCTCCGTCAAGGGGGTTCAATGACACCGAGACCTCAAGCGGTCTCAGGCTTGGTCGACTCCAGGTGTGGGGCCTGTCGCTCAGCTCAACCTCCCCAGAGGGGCACAACATGCTTGACGAGAACAACGTTTCTACCGCTGCAACCCCGCCGTCCGGTGTGTCGCGACGTACCGTGGCCAAGGGAGCGGCTTGGGCAGTGCCCACGATTATGGCGGCGAGCGCAGCGCCAGCTTTCGCCGTCTCGCCTGGCGAGGTCACGATGCAGATGATCAACGTCGCCTGCAAGCTTCCTGGTGCGTCGTGCCTCGACAAGACGGGCGTGAAGCAGGGCTACCTGATCACGGCGATCATCTCAAACTTCACGACTCTGCCGGTGTACGTAACCGTGCGGGACGGCATCCTGAAGATGGGGACCGACCCCGCTCAGACATGGGAAGTCGGGCTGGGAAGCCAGTCGGTTCCGACTTCGTGCGCCACTTGGATGTATGTGCAGGATCCTGATGACCCGACCGATTCGGGACTCACTTCGAGCCCCCAGGTCGCGGACGGAAACAACAACGAAATTCTGAATGATGTGAGAGTTCAGTTGCCGGCTGGGACGGCAACAGCGCCAACCCAGTGCACCGTGTCCTTCGGTTTCGGTGGCGACAGCAGCTCCAACGTTTCGCTGACCGGTACCGTCCCCTACAGCTGGGTGTCCACCGACGGCACCCTGGTGGGACCGTCGAACCTCAACATGATTGTTTCCTCCGCGACAACGCCGCCCTGCACTGACTGCGTGTTGTAACTCATCGACCGTTCGACTTTGCGCTAGATGGTCAGGGCTGACTTCACCTTGGCCGCTACCACTGACCCATCAGCGCGGCCCTTGATTCGCGCGTTGACGGCCTTGATCACCTGGCCCATCTGACGCATGGACGCTCCCTCGCCGAGTGCTGCAACCTCTTCGGCGACGATGTGGTCGAGCTCAGCCTCGGTGAGGGGCGCGGGCAGGTAGGTCGACAGCAGGTCGACCTCGGCGCGTTCCTTGGCGGCCAGTTCTGGGCGGTTGCCAGCGTCGTACATCTCGGCTGACTCCTTGCGCTTGCGCACCTCGCGCCCGATCAGCGACTCCTCCTCGTCATGGCTGAGTTCGCGTGCCTCGTCTCCCGCGACCTCCTCGGTGTGGATCGCGGTGAGCACCATGCGGAGCACGCCCGTACGGAACGAGTCGCGTGCCTTCATCGCCGTGGTCAGGTCGGCGCGGAGGGTGTCCTTGAGGTCAGCCATGGTTGGTCCTTTCGTCGCCTGCCACTCTCTCACGCCGACGCCATCGGGGTCGCGCCGGTTGGGCTGGCCGGGGCGCGGCTAGTCTCGATGCATGCGCATCCTGAGGCTGTTCGCTGCTCTGCTGCTCGCGATCGGGACGGTGGCGTTCGCCGTGACTCCCGCCCAGGCGGCAGGCGCCCCGGTGATCTCCATGACGATCGACGCCGTGGCGGGTCGCGACGGCACGGTGGCCGTGAAGCAGACGATGTCGTACGACTTCGGGTCGGCGGGTGGGCATGGCCCGTACCTGTTCTGGACCACGCGGCAGGAGATCAAGGACGATCCGGGCCACTGGCGGGTGTACGAGTACGACATCCAGGGCGTGACGAGCTCGACGGGCGCCCCGACGCGCATGCAGCTGGAGGATGGCAGCGACTACCTGGCTGCGAAGATCGGCGACCCGAACCGTACGGTGCGGGGTGTCCAGACGTACGAGATCAGCTACACGGTCCGGGGCGTCGTCAACCCCAACGTCGCCCAGCAGGGCGGCGGGCAGCTCGATGAGATCTTCTGGAACATCATCGGTACGGGTTGGACCGTGCCGATCAGTGATGTGTCCGTGACGCTCACGGGGCCGGCGACTGTCTCGGATGCCACCTGCTGGTGGGGGAGCGACTACTCGAAGGCGTGCCCCGAAGCGTCCCACGCTGACGTGAAGGCGACCTACACCGTGCCCACGTTGAGCCCCGGCGAGGGCCTTGCTGTGGTGGCTGGCTGGCCTGCGGGCACGTTCCAGGGTGGCGGCCCGATCCTCGTGGAGCGGCGTGATCCGCCTGCGTTCTTCAACCCGGTCGGCGGCGGTGTCGCCGGTGCTGTCGGCGTGCTCGGCCTTGGCGCACTGGTGATGGCTGCGCGGAAGGGCCGCGATGATCAGTACTTCGGCCTCACCCCCGGTCTGCGGCCCGCGAAGGGCCAGGAGACCACGGTTGCGCCGGCGAAGCGCGCCCCCGTGGCGGTGCAGTTCACCCCACCGGCTGGCGTCGCCCCTGGCATGGTCGGCACGCTGATCGATGAGAAGGCCGACAACCGCGACGTGACGGCGACGATCACCGACCTGGCCGTGCGCGGCTACCTGCGGTTCGAGGACATCAGCGAGCAGACCGGGTCGAAGAACGACTTCCAGCTCGTACAGCTCAACCAGGGCGGCCAGCTGCTGCCGTACGAGGCGCGGATCTACTCCCGGCTGTTCGACCACGGCAGCGTGGTGACCCGCGACGACCTGGAGAACCGCTACTTCGGCAGCGACATGGCGAAGACGCGAACCGAGCTGTACGACGCCGTCACGCAGGCTGGCTGGTTCAAGGGCAACCCGGAGATGGTGCGGACCGCGTGGCGCGTGGGCGGCCTGGCTGGTCTCGTCGGCGGCGGCGTGGGTACGGGGTTCCTCTCGGCGATGGGACTCGGTCCGGTGGGCCTCGCCATCGCAGTGATCGGTCTCGGTGCACTGGTGCTGAGCTCGTCGGCTCCGGCCCGTACCGCTGACGGCCATGCCGTGCTGGTGCAGGCGCAGGGCTTCCGGCAGTACCTGGAGACGGCCGAGGCTGACCAGATCAAGTTCGAGGAGGGGGAGGACATCTTCTCGCGCTATCTCCCGTACGCGATCGCCTTTGGTTGCGCTGACCGCTGGGCCAAGGTGTTCCAGGAGCTGGCCGCGCGGGGCGTCCCGCTGCCCCAGCCGACCTGGTACGTGGGGCCGCACTTCTACTACGGGGGCGCGTTCAGTGGCGACTCGTTCGGCTCGATGCTCGACAGCATCGACGCGTTCTCGTCGGCGGCAGCAACCGTCCAGACCCAGTCCTCGTCGGGGTCGTCCGGGTTCTCCGGATTCTCCGGCGGCAGCTTCGGCGGCGGCGTGGGAGGCGGTGGCGGCGGCTCCTGGTGAGCCGACCGTACGCGCCAGCGTCGCGACACTAGACTCACCGGCCATGACGACATGTCCGGGGTGCGGGCGGGCGGTGCCCGCCGGAGCCCAGACGTGTCCTGCCTGCGGTGTGTCGGTTCCGACGCTGCCAGATGGGCTGTTCCGTGACGAGCCGCCCACCCCCGTCGCGATGGAGCCGGAAGCCACCGCAACCTTCGTCCCCGACTTCGCCGACTCACCCGACGCACCCGAGGCACCGGACTCACCAACCGCGCCCGGCGAACCGACCGCTCGCGACCGGGGAGACGCCCCGGCCCAGCCAACCGCAGACATGGCACTCGCATCCCCCACTCAGGCGCCCGAGCTGCCCGGCCACCTCTTCCGCAGCCCCGACGCACCTCGCCGAGCCCTAGCAGCCCCACGGTCACTGCCGTCATCAGCCCCGGTCGCGTTCGCCCAGGTGGTGTCAGACGACCCACCTGCTCCCACTGCGCCAGGCACGCGAGAAGCGGACCTGCTGCCCTCGGAGTGGACCGAGGAGGAGGTCACCGACGACGAGGACCACCGCCAGTCCAGCGCCAGCGCCTGGCTGCTCGGCATCCTCGTTCTGCTCGTGATCGCGTCCGTGGTGGCGACGCTGGCGTGGTGGTACGCCGGATGATCACCGCCGCCGCTGACGGCTCCTCGCTCTCGAACCCTGGCCCTGCGGGCTGGGCCTGGTACGTCTCCGACGACTGCTGGGCGGCCGGCGGCTGGAAGGTCGGCACCAACAACATGGGCGAGCTGATGGCGGTGCTCGACCTGCTCCGGCAGACCCGCGGCGTCACCGACCTCACGATCCTCTGCGACTCCCAGTACGCGATCAAATGTTGTACGGAGTGGCTGCCAGGCTGGAAGCGCCGCGGCTGGAAGAAGGCCGACGGGAAGCCCGTCCTCAACCAGGACCTGCTCAAGGAGCTCGACAAGGAGCTCGCCGGGCGCGCGCCCCGGTTCCAATGGGTTAGGGGCCACGCGGGTCACGCGATGAACGAGAAGGCGGACGAGCTCGCTCGCGCCGC
>DAOOHL010000217.1:0-4637 GCA_035416185.1 Propionibacteriaceae bacterium
GGGCGCGGCAACACCGCTTGACCAGCCAAGGCACCACAGCCAACTGCGAATAGCCCGTTTATCGCACCCTAGGTCTCTGATAGCCATCTGCCCGCCGATGGGCAGGTAGCCTTGCGAAGTGATCCCTGGGGAGCTCAAGGCCAAGGTCGACCGCATCTGGGACGCGTTCTGGTCAGGCGGCATCATGGTCATGCCGTTCTCAATGGCACCCCCCGCCGAACAGGCTGAGTTCGCGCAAGCAGCTGGCACCGTCCAAGAGCTCAAGGATCAGGCGGCCCGTCGGCTCGCCCAGACCCACCACCTGCTCAAGACGCTGCAATCCCGTGCATTCTCTGGGACGCTCTGATGCCCGGCCGCCAGATCAGGTTGTTCCTGGTCGATGGCACCCCCGGCGGGCTGACGACGTTGGAGATCATCAACTGGACCGGTCGGCTGGTCAGCGCGCCGCGTTCGGATCTCGGGCAGCTGCTGCAACGGGACGAGGCGAAGGGGCCGGGCGTTTACCTGCTCCTTGGTGACGACCCCGCGGCCGTCGAGCAGCTCCGCTGTTACATCGGGGAGACCGACGCTCTGGTCGACCGGCTGAGAGAGCACCATTTCCCTGCGCGGCAAGGAGTTCTGGACGCGTGTGGTGATCATCTCGTCGAAGGACGACAACCTCACCAAGGCCCACATCAAACATCTTGAAGCTCGACTGATCGCGATCGCCGGGCAGGCGAGGCGGTGCACGCTCGATAACGGCACTGCACCGGGGTTGCCGCCACTGCCGGAGGCGGACGTGTCCGACATGGAGTACTTCATCGAGCAGCTGCCGATCGCGCTGCCCGTGCTGGTCGTGAACGTGCTGCGGGTCGCTGCTGCGGAGCCACCAGCGCCGACGACGCCACGCGACGACGTGCGCTCCCCCATCTTCGAACTCGCGATTCCCAAGCGCGGGATCAGGGCGCGGGCGCAACAGATCGATGGCGAGTTCACGGTGCTCGCCGGTTCGGGTGGCCGGATCGGTGAGCGAGAACGAGAAGTACTCCCCGACGACGGCTGCCGCGTACGCGGCCTACCGGTCGATGCATGAGGCCCTGGTGGCTGACGGCTCCATCATCGCGACCGGCGACACGGGCACGCTGACCCGCGACGTCCCGTTCAGCTCCCCCTCGACGGGCGGCGCGATCGTCTCGGGACGATCGTGCAATGGCCGCACGGCGTGGCACACGGCCGAGGGTCAGACGTTCGGCGCCTGGGAAGAGCGGGACGTCACGCCGGCCGCCGAGGTGGCTTCAGGGGTCGAAACTCCTCGCGGCAAGGGGTTGACACTTCTTAATCGTACATATAGACTATTCATATGGTCGCATCACCCACCCGCCGCATCGACGAGCCTTCCGCGCCCGTTGCTGCGTGGGACTGGGATGTGTGCGGTGGTGGCGCTTCGCAGATCGTCCGAGCCCTCGAGTTCGCGCTTCGTGCCGCCGAGTCGTCAGCCCTGCTGCCCGACTGCGCGGGCCAGACCCGCCACGCCCCTTGGTGTGACCCGCCCACCACGTCCAGCATTGAAGCTGGCCTCGTCAACGTCATCAGTGCAGCCGAGCGCCTCAAGCACGCCCTCGCCGCTCTGCAGGCCCGGGCTACCGACGAGCTCCGCGACATGCGCGAAGCCGCTGCTGGCGACGACCGCAAGGCCGTGGCGGAAGCAGTCCGGTCCGTCGGGGCGGAAGTAGCCCTGGCGCGGCGCGAGTCGCCCTGGTGGGGAGAGCGCCGGGTCGCGATGGCCCACGTCCTCCCGCGGGAGATGCCACACACGTGGCGTCTGTTCCAGCACGGAGAGGTCACCGAGCGCGTGGCCAACGACCTGCTGGCCCAGACCAGCTGCCTCAGCCGCGACGACCGCCTCGAGGTGGATCGTCGTCTCGCCCCCAGCCTGCCGACCTTGACCCTGAAGCAGGTCACCGCCCGAGCCAAGCGAATCTCTGCCGAGCTCGACGCCGCCTCCGTCGTCGCTCGCATGAACGCTGCTGTCGCGGCCCGTCGAGTGTCGGTCCGGCCCGCGCCCGACGGCATGGCCTACCTGACCGTTCTCGGCCCGCTCCCCGAGGTGATCGGCGCGTACGCCGCCCTGACTGGCTACGTCGCCCAGACCTGCGCTGGCCTTTCCGACATCGATCCGGCTGATCGGACCCCCGCCCAGGTCGCCGCCGACACCGCGCTCGAGCTCCTGTCGGGCCGGGCCGCTGGCGAGCCGGTGCCGGTCGCCATCCAGCTGGTGATCACCGACCGCGCGCTCCTCGGCACCGGCGACCAGCAGCGATCCACTGAGCAGCCCGCCTGGCTCCCGGGGCACGGCATGATCTCAGCGCCAGCAGCTCGGGCGTGGGTCTCGAACCCAGCCGCCAAGGCATGGCTGAAGCGCCTCTACACAGCACCCGAGACCGGCCAGCTCGTCGCGACCGAGTCGGCCCAGCGCTACTTCACCGGGGCACTGCGCGACATGGTCCTCCTGCGCGACGATCAGACCTGCAGCACCCCATGGTGCGATGCGCCAGCCCGGGAGGTCGACCACACCATCCGCTACAGCGAAGGCGGGGCGACCTCGTACGAGAACGGCGCAGCCCTCTGTCAGCGGTGCAACCAGACCCGCGAAGCACCCGGATGGCGAGTCAGTCCCGACCCAACCGGGCCACCCGGCTCCAGGGTCACCATCACCCCCAGTGGCCAGACCTACCGACATGAACCCGAACGCGTTCCCGTCTTGCTGTAATGCAGGCATGACGAAGTACTTGATCTCGTTCCCCAGCAGCGCCATGGACCACCTCTCCGAGGAAGAACTTCGAGCTGCCTCGGTGGACTCGCACGCCGTCGTGCAGCAGGCGAAGGATGCCGGCGTGTGGGTGTTCGGGGGTGGCATCGACGAGTCTCAACCGCCCGTGATCGTGAACGGCGACGGCACCGCGATCCATGGCACCTATCCCGAGACGGCGAGGATCGAAGGCGGCTACAGCGTCCTCGAGCTCCCTTCTCATGATGCTGCTGTCCACTGGGCCGCCAAGATCGCTGTCGCCTGCCGCTGCGCCCAAGAGGTCAGGGCGTTCATGTACGACCCAGCCAGCTGACGAGCGATACTCTCGTCGTTGCGATGACCTCCAACTTCGAGTTCCTGGCGAACCTGTGGCCGGACGTCTATACCGACGCCGTCCGCGCGGAATCGTACGGCCAGAGCGACCCTCGCTCGGCAGTCTTCTACGCCAGGCGCGTCGTGGAACAGGTCGAAGATGCGGTCGATCGATCTGGACCTGCGCGAAGCAGGCTGGGAGCCCGATGCCCCCGGCGTACGAGAGCACCGCGTCGCCGGCATGGCCGGGCAGGCCGGGCCAGGCGGCGTCGGCTACGTCGACTACGTGCTCTGGGGTCCCGACGGACTCCCTCTGGCGATCGTCGAGGCGAAGCGCTCCCATGCCGATCCGACCATCGGTCAGCAGCAGGCCAAGCTGTATGCCGACTGTCTGGAGCGCGACACCGGTCAGCGGCCAGTGATCTTCTGGTCCAACGGCTGGCAGCACTGGATCTGGGACGACGCAGTTGGCTACCCGCCCAGGCGGATCAGTGGGTTCCTGACGGCTGACGAGCTTGGTCTGGTCATCCAGCGGCGCCGGACGAGACAGCCGCTCACCGGCGTTGTCATCAACAAGCAGATCGTCGAGCGGCACTACCAGACCCGTGCCATCCGCGCGATTGGCGAGGCCCTCGAGGGCAAGCAGCGAGGCGCCCTGCTGGTGATGGCCACGGGGTCCGGCAAGACCCGTACGGTGATCGCTCTGGTCGACCAGTTGATGCGGGCGGGCTGGGTGAAGCGCGTGCTGTTCCTCGCCGACCGGGTCGCTCTGGTGAACCAGGCGGTGTCGGCGTTCAAGACGCACCTGCCGAGCGCGACCACGGTGAACCTGGTCGACGAGAAGGTGCCTGACGGCCGCGTGTTCGTCTCGACCTATCCGACGATGATGGGGCTGATCAAGCCGACCGAAGGTGCCGCGACCCGGTTCGGGCCCGGCTACTTCGACCTCATCATCATCGACGAGGCGCACCGGTCGGTCTACCAGAAGTACCGGGCGATCTTCGAGTGGTTCGACGCCCTGCTGGTCGGCCTGACGGCGACACCGAAGGACGAGGTCGACCGGAACACGTACGGGCTGTTCGGACTGGAGGACGGCGTCCCGACCGACGCCTACAGCCTCGACGAGGCCGTGGCCGAGGGCTACCTGGTGCCTCCCTTGGCAGTGTCCGTACCGCTCAAGTTCATGCGTCAGGGCATCCACTACGACCAGCTCGACGATTCCGAGAAGGACCAGTGGGACTCGCTCGACTGGGGCGACGCTCGGTCTCCAAGTTCTGGCAGATGATCGGCCGTGGCACACGGCTGCGCCGTGACCTCTACGGACCGGGCGAGGACAAGCGGAACTTCTACGTCTTCGACTTCTGCATGAACCTCGAGTACTTCAACCAGCCCGGAGCAGGATCGGAGGGCTCGCTGCAGAAGTCCCTGGGCCAGCGCCTGTTCGAGACCCGGGTTGGCCTGGTCTCGGCTCTGGACGAGCGAGGGCTCGACCCTGACGGACTCCGTACGGACACTGCCCGGTGGCTCCACTCGGTGG
>DAOOHL010000218.1:0-4623 GCA_035416185.1 Propionibacteriaceae bacterium
TCGGTCCCCTGGAACCAGTTGTGGTGCAGCGTCCCGTAGTGCGGGCTGATCGACCATGCCGGCGAGAACGGAACGTCGCTTGATGGAGGTCATCTCGGCTCCTCGGGGTCGGGCTTCCGTGACTTCCTTCGCCAACCTACCCTGCCGATCCCTGCTCAGGGAGCCCGTCGCAGCAGGACCACCCTTCCGTCGTGCTCGGTCAAGCCCTCGACTCGCAACGTGAAGTCGGTGACCTCGGCGGTGCCGTACGAGGTCTCCGCCACGCGCCAGTCTTGACCAGTCAGGGGGACCTCGACCGACGATGGCGCCCCGGCGTAGGTGTGGACCACGACCAGCATGCTGGTGTCGTCGGCGGAGACCCGGCGGACCGCCTGCCAGCCGGTCAGGTGGCGCCAGTTGTCGGGCAGGTCTCCGTACAGGCGGCTCGTCCCCTCGGCGATGACAGGGGCGGCTCGTCCGTGCAGCTCCACCGCTTCCCGTACGACAGTCGCCTGGTCGTCGCTCAAGCCGGTCAGGTCGCCGGAGAGACAGAGCCGGCCGAGGAACCCGGCCGCTAGCGAGTAGCGCAGCCGTTCGGGGCTGTCGGTCGGCTTCAGCACTGCCCAGATCTGCGACTGGCGCGGCGGCAGCAGGCGGTGGAGGGCCGCTGCGATGACCGGGATCTCGGGTGACTCGTGAGCGTCGGAGAACGACGACATGGCGGTCCGGGAGACGAACGACGGCTCGAGCCGATGCCCGCCCGACGAGCAGTTCTCCACCACCAGATCGGGGACCGCCTCGCGTAAGCCGTCGAAGAAGCGATGCGTGCCGAGCACCTGCTGACGGACGCCCTCGCCGAGGGAATCCGGGTGGTCGGTGCCGAGCCCCATGGTCTCGTTGTAGTCGACCTTGACATAGCCGAACCCGTTGTCGCGGAGCAGGCTGGTGACGCGCGTCGTGAGGTAGTCGGACACCCACGGATCGTTGAGGTCCCAGAACCGCCGCACGCCGACGGTGATCGGTACGCCGTCGCGGTGGAGCAGGTGGTCAGTCTGGTGGGAGGCCTCCGCGTTGACCCCGACCGTCTCGAACTCGAACCATAGCCCGGGGATGATGCCGCGTTCCCGGAGACCGTCGGCAGTGGCCTTGAGCCCGTACGGGAAATGCGCCGGAGCAGCCTGCCAGTCGCCGTGCGAGCTGTACCAGTCGACCCCCTCGGTCTCGGGGCGGTACCAGCCGGCGTCGATGATCAGGTACGCAGGCTTGATGCGGTGGTCGATGAGCCAGTCGGCCAGGGCGAGCACGTTGTCATGGGTCGGCTGGCCCCACGTGGTGCACCACTCGTTGACGATCACCGGCAGGTCGCGCTCGGAGCTTGGCTGGTCGAATGTCGGGGGGAGCATGGCATGCACGAGCCGGTCGCACGCGTCGTCGACGGTCCCCTTGACGACCGTCAGCCGCGCTTCGGGGGTGGTGAGGGTGTCGCCCGGGTGGAGCCGTACGGACCAGTGCCCGAACTCCCGATCAGCCAGGCCACCGCTGAGACAGAGGTCGTCGCGGCGGCGGTACGCCTCGAGCTGCCAGCTCCCGCCCCAGGCGATCTGTGCGCCCCAGCAGACTTCGGCCTGGGTGTCCTCGACGACGGTCTGCGGGAACCAGCCCCGTACGGGCATTGTCCCCACCTGGCCCCACCTCTCGGCGCCGGCCCCGTACCCGCCAGCGTCAGGGGTGAGTCCGACGTCCTCCAGCTTCTCTGAGACGAGCCGCCCCTCGAGCGCCCAACGGGAGCGCCAGCGGTGGAGGGTGAGTCGGCCGGGGGCATCGTCGGCGGCGTGCGGAGAGATTCCCGCGATCGAGAACGAGGAGACCAGGTCAATGGTGAGCGGCTGGTCGGACTCGTTGGTCAGGGTCACCGTCGAGACCAGGATGTCATCGCGATGGGTGAGAAAGTGGTCGACCGACAGCCCGTGCTGGGTGGTGAACGACGTTGTCACGGTGGAGTCGGCTGCGTCCTGGCCGGTCATCGTCAAGTGCGTTCCGCCGCACCGCATGGACTGGGCGCCTAGGAACCGGTTGGTCAGGTCATCCCCGCGGACGTGCAGCTGAACGAGCCCTTCCACCGCCTCAGCGGACTCGTCATCGCGATGCTCGACCGGCTCGAGACCGACGGGGTGGAGGACGAGGTCAACCTGCCCATCGAGGGTGCGGTAGACGGCGACCATGTCGCCCAGGACGTGGCGGCTCAGCACGGTGGGGCGCATGGAACCATCCTCGCCGAACCGTGCCCGGGGCTCGGGTCAGGACCGTGGGGTGGGCGGCGCCATGACCGAGCGGCCCTTCGACAAGCTCAGGGACCGGTGGAGGTGGGTGCCGTCCCCGCAGGCTGCAAAGCGGCCGGGTGGGGCTGCCCTTCGACAGGCTCAGGGACCGGTGGGGCACTTCGGCTGGGTCCGGTGGGGTGGCGGTTCTTCGACAACCTCTGGAAGTGTGGTGGGGCTGCCCTTCGAGAGGCTCCGGGACCGGTGGGGATGGGGGTGCCCTCCCCACCCGACAGGAAAGCGGGTGGGAGTGGGCTGCCCTTCCACAGTGGGCACTCCGGGTCCCACTCCGGTCCCTGAGCTTGTCGAAGGGGTTTGCTGCCCAGTGCGTTGGCGTGGGTGATCTTCGGTCCCTGAGCTTGTCGAAGGGCAGTCAGGCTTGTCGGCGAGTGGCCACCGTATAGAGGAGAGCCCCGATGGCGATGGCGATGGCGCCGCCCATGTGGGCCCCGGTGAGGATCGCCAGGATCGCGGTCGCAACCAGCGAGACGACTGCGCACCACCAGACCAGGCTCCAGCGGGGGAGCAGCTTCGTGGCGGCTGCCGTACCGATCACGTAGACGAGCGTGAAGGCGCCGGTGACCAGCAGGAGCGTCGACTCAAGCGGGAGGCCCGACGCGCCGACCACCACGAGCGTGGCCGTGGCCAGCGTCGCGACCACCACCAAGGACCGCCGCGGCACACCCGCATGGGTCACCGCCCACCATGAAGGCAGCGATCCGTCGCGACCCAAGGCGGCTCCGAGCCGGGAAGCGCTGGCCAGGTAGGCGTTCATCGCCCCTAGTGACAGCAGCACAGCCACGATGGTCGTCACAGGCCGAGCGCGGGGCCCGAAGCCAAGCGCCAGCAGGTCGGAGAGCGGTGCGTTCGAGGGGTTGGGTCCGAGCACGGCCACCACAGCGAAGGCGACACCCAGGTAGAGCACGCCAATCACCACCAGTGCTGCCGCGGTGACGATCCTGATCTCGCGCTCCGGGTTGGCGTACTCGCCCGACAGCGACGCCACCGCCTCCCAGCCTGCGAACGCCCACACCAGCAGGGCCGCTGCAGCGCCGACGGCACCCCAGCCGTACGGGACAAACGGCCGTAGGTTGGCCAGGTCGACGTGGGGCAGTGCCACCAGGGTCGAGATGGCCAGGAGGAGAGCCAGCGCTCCAGCGATCACGAGCTGGAGCCGCCCGGAGATCCGGATCCCGAACCAGTTCAGGCCCACCACCACGGCGATCAGCACCGTTGCGGTCGCGATCTGGGTCGTCCGTCCGCCGCCGAGCAGGTCAGCTACGTACGAACCCGCGAATCCCGCCGCGGGCGGCGCCCCCATTGTGACGCCCAGATAGAACCACCAGCCCACCACCGTCGCAGCGCGCCGACCGAACGCGAGCCGCGCGTAGGTCGCCACCCCGCCACCGTCTGGATGCCGAGCGCCCAGCCCAGCGAAGGTTGCCGCCAGGGGGATCGAGATCAGCACCAGCGCGAACCACGCGACCAACGACGCTGGCCCGGCGACCTGAGCAGCGAGGGCGGGCAGGGTGAGCACACCCGTGCCCAGAACCGCCCCGATCGTCATCGCGGTGCCCTGGGGAATGCCAAGACCCCTGGATTCCGTCACCCGCACACGCTAGTGGCGATCAGCCGCGGTGAAGAAGCGACCGGGCCGCCGATGATGCCGTGTCGAGCGACGCGATTCCTGAGCGGCGATCAAGCGTGCTGAGGAACCCGACCGGGTTCAGCCAGCCTGCCGCCTCGGCCGTGCGGTGTAACTTCGCGATACGTACAGCCCCGGGAAAGCGCTATATGAGCGTGCCCGGGGCTGTACGTATCGCAAAGTCACCTCGATGTCGCCAGCGCGCGCGTCGGTTCCGCGCTGTCCAGGGACGCGATCCTCGTGCTGGAGGAGCCCATCTCCCCCGACGGCGGTGACGTGTCTGGGCTCGGCGTCCCGATCGGAGCCGATGAACCGGGTGCCACCCCGACGCCGACATCGCCGAGACCCTCGACCGACTCGGCGCCGCTTGCGACGACCTGGCCGAGGTGACAAGGGAGATCGCGGTCACGCTCAGGTGTCGGGGCTCGCCGATCGGGACCGCGTCGTCGAAGGCACCCGCGTACGGAGCCGCGCCCGTACGAAGGGCGTCGTCGTGCCAGAGGGCGCAGTCGAGGGGACCAGGGCGTTCAGCATGAACGTGTGCGACGGGCCGTGGCCCTGACCACCAAGGTGGCGTTCGAGCCGCGACAGCAGGTCTGCCGTGACCTCTGCCGGATTCCCAGGCTCGACCCAACTCGCCGCCAGCCGGGTCAGCTCGGTCATCGCCTGGTTCGCCTCGTC
>DAOOHL010000219.1:0-4530 GCA_035416185.1 Propionibacteriaceae bacterium
CCGAGGTTCCAGTGGGTGAAGGGCCACGCGGGTCACGCGATGAACGAGAAGGCGGACGAGCTCGCTCGCGCCGCTGCGACCGCCTACCGCGACGGGTTACCGATCAGCGCGGGTCCTGGCTTCGGCAAGGGATCGGTGCAGGCAGGCTCGCTGGCCGTCGTCCCTTCCGTACGCCCCGAGCCCGAGCCAGACCTGTTCTCTGCGGCCGCTGACCAGCCAGAGCCCGTCGAGCTGAGCATTGCCGCGCTGGAACAGCGGCTCTGGGACGACGACGTGCGCCTCGACCGCGGCCGGATGTCAGACCTGCTGCATCCCGCCTACGTCGGCTTCGAAGCGACCGGACAGATCCGCACCCGAGGCTCTCTCCTCGCCCGGGCCGCCTCCCTTGAAGGGCGAGCAGAGGTGGAGATCCTCGGCGTCGACCCGCTCGGTGACGAGGTTGTGCTGGTTCGCAGCCGCGTGCGCAGGGAGGGCGAGCTGTTCCTCTGCGGCAGCGTGTGGCAGCGGGTCGCCGGGGCGTGGCTGGTCAGGTTCCGGCAGGCGACGCCCGCCTGATCGGCTGGTATCCCCGCCCGTAGGAAACCGACCCCCTCGACAAAGCTCAGGGACCGAGGTGAGCTGAGGCATCCCGGGCCGAGGAGTGGCCCTGAGTGGGCTGCTGGTCGCAGCTGGCACCTACCGCTCCGACGGATACCGCTCCCGGTAGGTGTGGGTGAGCCTCGCTTCATCAAGGTCAGCCCACGACCCGGTCACCTCGAGCCGACACAGGGTCGCCGGCGGGAAGTTCCTCGCCAGAGCGACCGCCTCGGGATCAGAGCCTGGCCCGGCCAACTGGTCGACCAGCACGGGGATGCCTGGGTTGTGCCCGACCACCAACAAGCCGGTCACAGCGTCGTCGGTGCGGCGGATCAGCTCGAGGATGCCGTTGGAACCAGCGTTGTAGAGCTCGCGGTCAGGTTCGGTCTCGACCCCCAGGCCCAGGCAGGAGACCGTCTGTCGCGTGCGGGCAGCGCCCGACACGAGCACTGACGTGACCTCCCCGAGGTACTGCGCCTGGCCTCTCGCAACCTCGCGTCCCGCTGGCGTGAGCGGCCGGTAGTAGTCACCCAGCCCCGGCGCAGAATGCTCCGCCTGGGCGTGCCGCATCAGGAACAGCACGCGGCTCATGCCTGACCTCCGGGGTGCCGCGGTTTGACCGCCACGACGAGGTCACGCTGGATCGACGAGTCCACCCGATGCGAGAAGCTCCGCCAAGGCCCGTCGTCCCGGACGTCCAGTCCCGCTCCCGCGAGCACGGCGACGAGGTCCTCACGGCTCATCCCGTACGTGTTCCACGACACCCCGAGCGCGCCGCCAGCCCGCAGCTGGCCCGCCCAGACCGGGATCGCGGCCTTGAGCAGTCCGGAGGCAGACCGATCGCGCTTCGGCCCGGTCGGGGCTCCCTTCACGTCGGTCTGGGAGCCGTGCACCACCCCGTACGGGGCATCGGTCACGATCGCGTCGAAGGTCCGCCGCCCCCACAGCGCGGCTGACTGTCGGGTGTCGCCGGTGAACACGCCCAAGGTCAATGCGCGGCCATCGACCGTCACCTCTGCATCGAACCGCTTGCCCAGCGACTTGCCCTCCCGGCGCACCGGAGTGGTTCTCGCGGTGTGCTTCAGCCGCTTGCGCCGCAGGTAGGCGGTCACGTACGCCGCCATCGCCTCGACCGCCTTCTCGTCGACCTCGACTCCCGCGACGTCAAGCCCACGCATCCAGCCGGCCAGGAGCGTGGTCCCGCGTCCGGCGAGCGGGTCGAGCACGCTCAGCTGCTGACGTCCCGTGGTGACCTGAGCCAAGGTCACGTTGAGCAGCAACCGGGTGAGTTGCTCGTTGGTCTTGCCCTGGTACTTCGGAATCGTGATCAGGTCGTCGTCCAGCAGGTCGACCTCGGGCAGCCGTACGGGCCGCAGCAGATCGCCAGTCGTCTCGAACAGGGCGAGCCGGGCAGAGTGCTGGGCCACGACGTCGGCGGAGGCGCCATCAGCCTCAAAGCCGACGTAGGACACGCCAGCCACGTCGGTGACCGCCGGAGTCGACGTGATGCCAGCGGAGGCGAGCAGGATCTGCAGCTCGGCGGCCGCCAGACGCGGCGACTCACCTGCGTAGACTCGGTTGCTGGACGGTGCGAGCAGGAGGAGGAACGTGGCCACCGCGTCATTCTCTCAGGCCGACTCCCATCCGGAGCTCCCTCTCGACCCAGACGGCCCCCTCCATCTCCGAGGCCGCTACGTCTACGTCGTGTTCGTCGGCGGAATGCTGGGTACGGGGGCCCGCTACGAAGCGGGTCAGCTCATCCCGGCCATGGCAGGGCTCCCGCTGGCCACCATGCTGGTCAACCTGATCGGCTGCTTCGCGCTAGGTCTGCTGTTGGAGCTACTGGTGCGGCGCGGACCCGACCGTGGGTGGCTCCGGCTCACCCGTCTCCACCTGGGCACCGGGTTCCTCGGTGCGTTCACCACCTACTCGGCGATGGCGGTCGAGACCGTCGACCTCGGCTGGGCCGGTCATCCGGTGCAGGCGGCCGGCTACTTTCTCGCGACGCTGCTGCTGGGTGCTGCGATGACCGTGCTGGGCATCTGGGCCGGCGCGAGGTGGTCGCGGTGATCCTGCTGATGCTGGTGGCGGGCGGGCTGGGTGCCGTCGCACGGTTCCTGCTCGACGGCCTGATCAGGCTGCGCCTGCGGGACTCGGTCGGTATCGCCACCTCCGTGATCAACGTCACCGGGTCTGTCGTCCTTGGCCTCTTCGCCGGACTGATCGCCGCCCATGTCGTACCACCGACCTGGCACATGGTGGTGGGGACGGGGTTCTTTGGCGGCTACACAACGTTCTCGACAGCCTCGTACGAGACCGTCCGGCTCGCCCAGTCAGGCCGGCTCGGTCGAGCCATGGCCCACGCTGCCTCGACAGCGGTGCTGTGCCTGGTCGGCGCCGCAGCGGGCTATGCCCTCGGGCTGTGGCTGTAGCCGTCGTTCACGAGCAGCCGCACGCGGCCGTCGCAGCCGACACCCGCTCGAGCCAGTCCCGGGCCGCGAGGTCGGCGCCCCCTGCCACATCGTTGGTGACGAAGGCGAACGTCACGAGCGCCCCATCCGCGGTCCGGGTGAAGCCGTTGAACGTGTGCACACCCGTGAGGGTCCCGGTCTTGGCACGCACCTGCCCACGTCCAGCGCCCTCGGTCGCAGGGTCGTCGAAGCGAGCCCCCAGGGTGCCGTCAGAGGCGGCGGTCGGCATCCCGGTGGCGATGGCCCGGTAGCGCGGGTCCTCGAGGGCGAGGGTGACGACCTTCGCCAGCGAACGCGGCGTCGCGAGGTTGCCTCGTGACAGCCCTGAGCCGTCATCGAGCTTCATCCCTGCCTGCCACAGACCCAACTGCTCCAGCCGGGCCTGAACGGCCGCCGACGCCTCGGTGATCGACCCAGGCCGCCCATCGGCGATCGCCACGTGGCGGAACAGCACCTCGGTGATGTCGTTGTCCGAGTGGAGGAGCAGCTCCTGCACGATCAGGTCGAGCGGCAGCGACCAGACCTCGGCGACCGTGGCTGCGCCAGCCGGAGCCTTCGCCGCCGTGGTGGCGGTGACGGTGATGCCACGTTCTCGCAGCTGGGTGGCAAAAGTCGCGGCGGCATCGCCCGACGGGTTTTTCCCGTGGATCCCGCCAACGATGCCTCGGTCGAGCCACAGAGCCGACGTGGGGGTGGCGAACTCGGCGTAGCCCGGCAGCCAGGTCGGGTTCCAGCCGGGTCCCGTGAACAGGGTGTCGTCATAGGCCAGCGCCACCGTGGTCTGGCCAGCCTTCTTCAGGGCCGCGGCAGTCGACTCGGCCAGGTCGACGATCGATGCCCGCGCGGGATAGGTCGCTGCGCCGGTGCCGCGCAGCAGCGGGTCACCGCCACCGACGAGCACGATCTGGCCTGGCTCGGCCGAGACCACCGTGGTGGCGAACCGGTGGTCAGGGCCCATCGCGGCCAGCGCCGCGGCCGAGGTCAGCGTCTTCAAGGTCGACGCCGGGGTCATCGGAGTGTCGGGCTGCTCTCCGTACAGCAGTGTTCCTGTCGTGGGGTCGATCACCGTGACGCCGGCCTTGCCGATGCCGGTGCGCGGGATGGCGGTGATCTTGGCACCGAGCGCAGCCGTGACGGGTAGCTTGCCGGGTGCGATGGTCGTCAGGGGTGCGGTCGGGGCGACAGCGCTGGGTGTCGGTGACGGGGGCGGGGTGTACCAGGTGGGCGAGATCGTCGGTTCGCCGCCATCAACCCACAGTCCAGACTTCTGGAGCAGGTACGGATGGGCGAACGCCACCCCGACCGCGGTCAGGGTGAGCACGAGCGCGAGAACTGCACCACGTCGCGCCTCGGAGAGGGCGCGTCCAGATAGCACCAGTCACCTCCGGGGGCTAGCATCGGCACAACAGACGATCGCACTGGCCACCATCATAGAAAGAGGCCCGGATGACCGAGGATCTCCGCAAGACCCTGCACATCGAGC
>DAOOHL010000220.1:0-4505 GCA_035416185.1 Propionibacteriaceae bacterium
ACGGTCGTCGACCTCAACGGACGCATGCCCGACGAGGTGCGCGACGCCGTCCGCCGGGTCGTTGAGGCTGGCGTCCCAGTCGTCATGTCGACCGGACGGTCATGGATCTCGACGCGGTCGATCATCGACATCTTCGGGCTGCCACACGGGCTGCACGTGACCAGTAACGGTGCGGTGGTCTCCACGTACCCGCCTCACCACGTGGTGCATGAGGTGACCTTCGACCCACGCGACGTGATCGAGAAGGTACGCGCCGAGACCGACGCCCTGATCGCCGTCGAGGAGGTCGGCGTCGGCTACCGGGTCAGCGCCGACTTCCCGGCAGGGGAGCTGTACGGGCAATGCCGCGTGCAGACCATCGAGGAGCTGATGGCCGACCCGGTCTCCCGTGTGATCGTGCGCGACCCGAACGCGCCCGACGGTGAGTTCATCACCCTCGCGGAGCGGCTAGGCCTGCATGGCGTGCAGTACTGGGTGGGCTGGAGCGCCTGGCTCGACATCGCCCCGAAGGGGGTCCACAAGGCCGCTGGCATGGATGTGGTCTGCTCCAGGATGGGCATCGACCGGGCTGACGTGCTCGCCATGGGCGACGGCTACAACGACCTGGAGATGCTCGACTGGGCGGGCCGAGGCGTCGCGATCGGCGACGCGGCCGACCCGGTGAAGGCGGCGGCCAACCACGTCACGGGCACGTTCGCCGAGGGCGGCACCGTCGAGGAGCTCAACCGCTGGTTTCCGGGCTGATGGGTGCCCTCCACCATGACTCTCCCGTGAGGTTGCGGGCGCCGTACGACAGGGGGTTCGACCAAGCCATATGTGCCGGATCACGCCAGGGCCGTGGATCTCAGCAAGCGTGTGGGTCTGACCGGGGTGGACGTCGACGTACGGGTTCACCTTCCAGCCCGTGCCCAGATCGCGGGCGGCATGGGAGGCGGACCCCTCGCCAACGATCGCTCTCGCGGCCCCGCCGGCCTCTCCTCGGGGGTTCTCAGGGCTGTACGAAGCGGTACGGGTTGCCGTGGGCCTGGTGAAAGTCGCTCAGCATCTCCCCATCACACACGACGACGCCCACCCTCCACTGGAGGATGAGCGTCGTCGGGAAGAGGTCAGGCAGCGCGACGCGTGGTCTTGGCGCGGGTCACGTCGAGGTAGGCCTGAACGACCTGCTCACGCGACGGCGGCACGACCTTGAGCTCGGCAGCGGGGGCACCCTGGCGAGCCTTGCGCAGGTGGCGCTTCACGGTCGAGAGCGAGCAGCCGAGCCGCTGGGCGATCATCTCGAGGCTCTCGTGTGGGTTGGCGTTGCGCAGCCGCAGCACCTCGGCGTGGTCGACCTGACGGTTACGGGCGCTCACACCGGCGAGGGTGTCGAAGTCCTCGGGCTCGACGGTGACCCGCAGGGCCTGGCGGATCTCCATGCGCTGACGCTGCGTGGTGCCAGCGACGAAGCCGTTGACATCGTGGCGGACGATCGCGTCGTACAGGCAGTCCTTGAAGATCGGGCAGGACAGGCAGGCGGCCTCAGCCTTGCCAGCGACCTGGGCGTGACGGCGGCGAAGCTCGCTGGGAGCGCCGGCCGGGAGGGAGTCCTCGAGCAAGGGGTGCAGGAACACCTCGGGGGCCTCAACACACGGGGTCGTCGGGCGGGAAAGTGTGGTCATGTGCATTTACCTCTTCCTCTTCCATCGTTCGTGATTCCGATCCGGCGTGTGTTCTGCCGCCGGTTTCGGGGTGCACAATCAGAGTGGCATGTGGCTCTGACTAGCGACAGCGCCAGAGATAGGGAGTACTACCCGACTTCGCTAGGTACATCTGCACAAGAATTTGAGTACCTCTACTCAGTGACGTCCAATGTCAAGCCGGGGAGATGAACAATCGGCGAAGCGATGCTGAGACCCTCGCTCAGCAGGCGTTCCCCGTAGCCTGTGCGGCATGCAGCCGCCGTACGACCCTGCCGCCGCGACCGACTACCTGACCTTCATGAGGGACGGGACGGTGAAGCAGCTCAACCCGTTCACCGGCACCGAGGTGTGGACGGTCCCTGGACGAGGAAACCGGCCGCTCGGCGCCTTGGGCGACACTGCCCACCCTCTCCCGGCAGAGGGTCACGGTCGGTACTGCGCCTTCTGCGACCAGCGCTACCTGGAGACGCCGCCAGAGAAGTCGAGGGTCGTCCGTCACGACGACGGCACCTGGCACACCGTCTTTCGAACGCCAGCGGAGCACCTGTTCGCCACCACCGCCGAGTTCCGCCGGATCCCCAACCTCTTCGAGATCCTGTCGTACGAGTACTGGCACGCCAACTATGGCTTCGAGATCCCTGACGACGTGGCCGAGCGTCGTCGCGCCTACCTGTCCACTCCGGCCGGGCTGGACCATGTGCTGACGGTCGCGCGGGGCAAGATGCGCGCGTCCGGCGTGCCAGCCGACGCGGTCGCCGCTGCCAGCGACGAGGAGGTGCTGCAGTACGCCACGGCCTTCTTCGGGGGTGGCCACGACGTGATTGTGGCTCGGCGGCACTACGTTGACGGCGCGACCAACTCGAACCAGCTCGCATCCTCGGGCACGCTGACGCCCGAGGAGCACTTCCAGTACTTCGCCTTCACCGTCGACTCCGCACGGCGGCTGTACGAGGTGAACCGCTACGTGCGCTACGTGGCCGTCTTCCAGAACTGGCTGAAGCCTGCGGGCGCCTCCTTCGACCACCTGCACAAGCAGCTGGTGTCGATCGACGAGCGCGGTGTGCAGAACGAGCGGGCGATCGGCCGGCTGCGGCAGAACCCGAACGTCTTCAACGAGGCTGCGGTCAACTACGCCAGCTACCACAACCTGCTGCTCGCCGAGAACGACCACGCGATCGCCTTCGCCGGTTTCGGTCACCGCTACCCGACCATCGAGATCTACTCGAAGTCTGAGCAGTCATGGCCGTGGGAGCACTCGTCCGACGAGGTCGGCGGCATGTCCGACCTGGTCCATGCGATGCATGCGGCGACCGGGGCCGAGGTGCCGTGCAACGAGGAGTGGCATCACCGCCCCGTCGACACCGACGTACGGATGCCGTGGCGGGTGATGCTGAAGTGGCGGATCTCGACGGTGGCTGGGTTCGAGGGTGGCACGAAGATCTACGTGAACACGATCGACCCGCTCAGCCTGCGCGACCGGCTGGTACCAAGGCTGTTCGAGTTGCGGGCTGAGGGCAGGATCGGCGGCATGCGGATCGCGATGGAGTGCTCGGGCAAGCCGAACCTGCTGAGGTACGGGTCATGACCCCTTTGCCGCTGTCGGCTGTCGTTGCCGCGTCGATGGATGTCGCTGCGACGCGGTCCCGTACGGCCAAGGTGGCTCGGATCGCGGAGGTGCTGCGGGCGGCGGCTGAGGACAGTCCCCGTACGGCGCTGCTCGTCACTGCGTTCCTGTCCGGCCAGGTGCCGCAGGGGCGGTTGGGGGTGGGCTGGCGGTCACTGAGCGAGTTGCCTGCTGCCGCCTCCGAGTCGACGCTGACGGTGGCTGATGTGGATGTGGCGTTCACCACGCTGGCTGAGGCGTCGGGGGCTGGGTCCCGAAGGGTGCGGCGCGACACGCTCGACGGTTTGTTCTCGCGGGCCACCGAGGATGAGCGGCAGCTGCTCGGTGGTCTGGTTGCCGGTGAGGTACGGCAGGGGGCGCTCGAGGGCGTGGTGCTGCAGGGGCTCGCCGTGGCTGCTGGCGTGTCCGAGGCGGAGGTGCGGCGGGCTGCGATGCTGGCGGGGCGGACGTTCGCGGTGGCGGCTGAAGCGCTGCTGGGTGGTGCGGCGGCATTGGCCGAGGTGACGTTGCAGGTGGGCCGGCCGGTGGCGCCGATGCTGGCCGGGTCGGCGCCGTCGGTTCGTGAGGCGTACGAGGGGTCTGCCGGGCCCAGGTCGGTGGAGCGGAAGCTCGACGGGATCCGGGTGCAGGGGCACAAGAGCGGCGAGACCGTACGGGTGTTCACGCGCGGGCTCGATGACATCACCGCTCAGGTCCCTGAGGTGGCCGAGTCGTTGGCTGCGCTTTCCGTACGCGACGCGGTGCTCGACGGGGAGGCGATCGCACTGTTGCCAGATGGTCGACCGCAGCCGTTCCAGGTGACCGGGGCGCGGACGGCGTCGTCGAAGGACCCGGCGACGCTACGGGTTCAGGTGCCGCTGTCGACGTTCTGGTTCGACGTGCTGCTGGTTGATGACCAGGTGCTGCTCGACGAGCCCCTGTCGGCTCGCCGGACGGTGCTCGATCGCATCGTTCCGGCCGGCGAACGGGTGCTGGGGCTGGTCACCGATGATCCTGCTGCGGCGACCGACTTCTTCGAGAGTCAGGTGGCGGCCGGGCATGAGGGGGTCGTTGTCAAGCAGGTCGATGCCCCGTACAGCGCAGGCAGACGCGGCTCGGGCTGGACGAAGGTGAAGCCCCGGCACACGCTCGACCTGGTGGTGCTCGCGGTCGAGCGCGGCTCGGGTCGCCGGGTGGGGACGCTGTCGAACATCCACCTC
>DAOOHL010000221.1:0-4500 GCA_035416185.1 Propionibacteriaceae bacterium
GTCGTGGTCGTGATCGCAGCGTTGGGCGCCCTGTCCTACCCGGCCAAGGACCTGTGGCTCTCGCTGCCCAACGCCGGGCAGCTGCCCGCTGCCGAGCCGGCGAGGCAGACGTACGACGCCATCTCCCGCGAGTTCGGGCCCGGCTTCAACGGGCCGCTCGTGGTGACGATGCAGCTGGTCGAGTCGACCGACCCGCTCGGTGACATCGCCGGGATGCGCGCTGACATCGAGAAGATCCCCGGCGTCAAGCTCGTCGCCATCGCCACCCCGAACCAGAACGCCGACACCGGGATGATCCACGTGATCCCGACGACCGGACCGGACGATCCCCGGACCGAGCTCGTGGTGGATGCGATCCGCGACAAGGTGCCGGACTGGCAGGCCCGCTACAAGACCACCGCGTACGTGACCGGCATGACCGCGGTCGGCCTCGACATCACCGAACGGCTGAGCGGGGCACTCCTGCCGTTCGGCATCTTCGTCGTGGGGCTGTCGCTGGTGCTGTTGACGATGGTGTTCCGGTCGATCTGGGTGCCGGTCAAGGCCGCGTTCGGCTACCTGCTCAGCATCGGTTCCGCGTTCGGCGCGACCACGCTGGTGTTCAACAAGGGCTGGTTCATGAACGTGGTGAACCTGCACGAGACCACCGCGGTCATCTCGTTCTTCCCGATCATCACGATGGGCATCCTGTTCGGTCTGGCGATGGACTACGAGGTCTTCCTGGTCTCCCGGATGCGCGAGGAGCATGTCCACGGTGGCGACGCCCGCCAGGCGGTCCATGACGGTTTCGTGCACTCGGCCAAGGTGGTGGCTGCCGCGGCGGTGATCATGTTCGCCGTCTTCGCATTCTTCGTCCCCAACGGCGAGGGCGCGATCAAGCCGATCGCGTTCGGTCTGGCGGTCGGCGTGGCGATCGACGCGTTCGTCGTACGGATGGTGCTCGTACCTGCTGTCATGCATCTGCTCGGTGAACGGGCGTGGTGGCTGCCGGGCTGGCTAGGCCGGTTGCTGCCGTCGCTCGACGTGGAGGGTGAGTCGCTCGCGCACCAGCTGTCACTGGCGAACTGGCCGACCCCTGACGACAAGCACGTCGTGTACGGGGAGGACGTCGCGATCGGCGACGACCCTGCCCGGGGGCTCCGTTCAGGGGTGGAGTTGCTGACGGGGCTCGATCTGGCTGTGTCCCCTGGCCAGGTGCTGGTGGTGGCCGGGCCGGCCGACCGTCGCGCGGGTGTGCTGCTCACGATCTCGGGGCGGATGGCGCCATCCGCTGGTCGCCTGAAGGTGCTGGGGCACGTGTTGCCGGACTCGGCGTCGAAGGTCCGGGCGAAGTCGCTGCTGGTCGACCCGCACACGCGGGGGGTGGCCCACCGTCTGGAGACGACCTCGGCGCCGCTCGTCCTGGTTGATGACGCCGACCACCTGCATGGCTCCGAGCGCGCTGCGCTGGCGGAGCTGCTGACCCACAGGGAGGGCCGCGCGATCGTGCTGTCGTGCGCGCGGGCTGACTCCGTACGAGAACTGATCACTCCAGACGACCTTGTGCTGGACGTGACGCCGCTGGCCAGCGGCACCGCTGTACGGGAGCCCGCCTGGGCTGCCACTGGAGGGAACTGACCATGAGAATCCTTGAGCAGGCGACGTCGCTGAAGCGGCCCTGGTGGGTCACCTTGATCGGGCTCGTGCTGGTGCCGGTGCTGGTGGCAGCGGGACTCCTGGCCGCCACCTGGAACGCGAACAGTCGGCTGCACAAGGTGGAGGCCGCGGTCGTCAACCTCGACAAGGCCGTCACCATCGATGGCCAGATCGTGCCGCTGGGTCGGCAGATGTCGGCCGCACTGGTCGACTCCAACCGTGAGCAGAACTTCACCTGGGTGCTGGCCGACGCGCCGCACGCCGAGGCAGGGCTGCGCAGTGGCCGGTACGCCGCCGTCGTCACGATCCCTGCGAACTTCTCCGCCGCGGCTACGTCCTTTGGTGGTTCGGCAGACAGCGCCAAGCAGGCGACCATCGACGTACGGACCTCGCCGATGGCAGGCCTGGCCGACTCTGCCCTGGGCCAGTCGGTGGCGCAGGCCGCCGCGGAAGCGCTGAACCGTACGCTGACCCAGACCTACCTGGAGAACGTCTTTATCGGCTTCGGGGAGATGGGCAAGCAGTTCCAGACCGTGGCCGACGCCGCATCGCAACTCGCCGACGGGAACAAGAAGCTCGCTGACGGGCTCAAGCAGGCGGCGGACGGATCGGGCCAGCTCTCCCGCGGCCTGGACCAGATGTCGGCCAACACGGCGGCTGTCCGGGCGGGCGGCGCCCAGCTGGTCTCCGGAATGGACCAGCTCTCGGGCGGACTGGTCCAGTCGGCCACCGGCAGCCGCCAGCTCTCGGACGGCCTCTCGCAGCTCTCCGCCGGGTCGGCTGGACTCCGCGGCGGAGCCCGGTCGCTGGCCACCGGTGCCAGTGACATCTCGGGCGGCATCTACGCCTACCGGGATGCTGGGCTCGTCCCGTACACCACCGGCGTCACGCAGCTCGCGAACAGCACAGCGTCGCAGCTCGACATGATGATCGAGCTGGTGAAGCTGCTGGAGCAGCTGCAGCAGGCGTCGGGTACGAACGGCGACGTGGCGCAGTACATCCCGCAGGTGCAGCAGGCGATCAAGACCCTCCAGCAGCAGCTCGCGACCGTACAGGCCACACCGCAACAGCTGTCCCAGCAGATCGCTGGGACGCAGACGGCGATCAACGCCTCCCTCGACCAGGCCGCTCAGGCGGCGACGGTGTGCCCGCCGCAGATCCAGCAGCTGGGTGCCGGGGCCTGCGCGGGCTACCTGGCCGGCGCGCAGATGGCGGTCGCGCAGGGGAAGGCTGCCGTACAGCAGGCGTTCACGACGCCGAACCCGACCACGGGCCTGACGCTGCAGCAGTCGCTGAACCAGCTCGCCGCCTCGATCGGCGCGATGAGCACGTCCGACCTTGCCGCGCTGCTGAACCAGACCAACGTCGTGCTCGGCCAGCTCGACACGATGCTCGGCCAGACCGGCCAGGCGGGTCTGCCGACGTCGGCGCAGCTGCAGGCGCAGAAGGGTGAGCTGCAGAAGCTCGCCGCGGCTGGCCCGCAGCTGGTGGCCGGGGCGACCTCGCTGGGTGACGGGGCGGCGAAGCTGGGTGGTGGCATCACGGCGTACGCCGACGGTGTCGACAAGTACACCGGCGGCGTCGACTCGATCGCGGGCGGTACGAAGCAGCTCGCCGATGGGCTCGGGCAGGCCGCGACTGGCGCGTCGCAGGCGGCGTCCGGCACGCGGCAGTACGTGTCGGGTGTCAACCAGCTGCTCGACGGGATCGACCAGATGGCGCCGGGCGCGGCCCAACTGGCCGACGGGCTTGATCAGTCGGCGTCTGGTTCTGCCCAGCTGGCCGATGGCACCCGAAAGCTCGCCGACGGGCTCGCCGAGGGGGCCACGAAGGTGCCGTCCTACACCAAGGAGCAGAGCGCCAACCTCGCGAAGGTGGTCGCCTCCCCGATCTCGGTCACCGAACTCGACGGCCTCGTCGCCCCGGCGGCAACGTGGGTATCGCTGCTTGTCGTCCTGGCGTTGTGGTGTGGCGCCCTGGCGACCTACCTGGTGTTGCCAGCGCTGCGGCGTCGGCTCGCGCTGTCGAGCAAGCCGACCTGGCGGTTGGCCGCAGAGTCGGTCATTCCTGCGGCCTTGGTGATGGGTGTCCAGGTGCTGGCCGTCGGCGCGATCGCCCAGGTGGTGCTCGGGCTGCCGGTGGTGCGGTTCGCGATGCTGATGGCGTTCTTGGCGGTCACCGGGGTCACGTTCGTGGGGGTCAACCATGCGCTGGTGGCGTGGGGCAAGGGCGCGGGTCGCCTGATCGCGATAGCGTTCGCGGTGATCACCGTGGCGGCGGCAGCCACGTACGCCCTGCCTGGCTTCTTCGACGCGCTGCGTGGGCTGTCCCCGCTGACGCCGGCCCTCGATGGTGTACGGCAGATCGCCACCGGCGGGACCGGAGCGACAGGGTCGGTCTTCATGCTGCTGGGCTGGGGGGCGGTCGCACTGCTGGCGTCCATGGGCGCGGTCATGCGGGCCCGTACGGTGCCGGCGAAGGCCCTGGTCACCACGTGAGGCTGACAGACTCGTGACCGTGACTCAGCCCCGCGACCTGTCGAGGTTCGCGTACCTCTCGATCGCCGCAGCGGTCGCGACCATTGCGCTGAAGTCTGGGGCATGGTGGCTGACCGGGTCGGTTGGCCTGCTCTCCGATGCCGCCGAGTCCATCGTCAACCTGGTCGCTGCCTTCGTCGCCCTGATCGCCTTGAAGGTCGCTGCCCGGCCCGCTGACGACGACCACAACTTCGGGCATCACAAGGCCGAGTACTTCTCGGCGGCCATTGAGGGCGTGATGATCTTCGTCGCCGCCGCGCTGATCCTGGTCACGTCCGTCGAGCGGTTCCTCAACCCTCGGCCGATCGAGAACGTCGGGATTGGCCTG
>DAOOHL010000222.1:0-4466 GCA_035416185.1 Propionibacteriaceae bacterium
GCAACTCCACCTCTCCGACACCGACGGACTCCCCGAGGTCATCCCACCCCGAAGATTCGACCCCGACCAGACACCACGACGGCACGCCCGGTTCCAGATCAGCGACGCCGCCATGACTGGTGACGAGACCCCTGCCCAGGATCCCGTGGCGGCCGCCTGATCCTCGAGCGGCCGGTTGGCACCACATAGACTCCTGGGGTGTCGTCAGCAAGCCCGTGGGTGATGGTCGTCGTGGTGGCCCTGATGGGCCTCGCCGCGCTCATCGCGCTGATCGGGCTGCTGCGTGACGGAGGCGGAAAGGACTGAGCATGGCGTTCGAGATTCCTGAGGGTTTGAACCCTCAGCTGATGGCGCTGGCCTGGATGGTGGGGCGTTGGGAAGGCACCTGCAAGGGGCAGTGGCCTGACCAGGGCGAGTTCGAGTACGCGGCACAGCTCGACTTCTCGCACAACGGCGGCCCGTACCTCTACTACGTCGGCCAACTGTTCGAGGTCGACGATCGGGGCAATGTCGGCGCCACGACCTTCATGGAGTCTGGCTTCTGGCGGCCGCAGGCGGATGCCTCCCTCGAGATCGTGATGGCGCATCCCGCTGGCATCGCCGAGGTCTGGATCGGCAGCATCCAGGGCGCCAAGATCGAAGTGCGCACTGATGCTGTCGCCCGTACCGACACATCGACGATCGCCTACACCGGGGGCCATCGGCTGTACGGCAACGTCGAGTCGGACTTGCTCTTCACCTTCGACCGGGCGACCACGGACCACGAGCTCCAGAACTACCTCTACGCGCGGCTGAAGCGCGTCGAACGGGCCGCATGACACGCGTCGAGGTAGCCAGCGGCCCGGACGCGGGTCTGGACTGGCACTTCGGCGACCCAGTCGCCGAGCAGCGCGGGTTTGACCGCGGCGTCGGTGCGGTGGCCCTGAGCAACCGCGGTGTCGTCCGGATCGCCGGTCCTGACCGGTTGCCGTGGCTCCATTCGCTCACCACTCAACGGTTCGAGGGGCTCCGCCCAGGCACCTCGACTACGGCCTACATCCTGTCGCCGAACGGTCAGATTGAGCACGTGCTGTACGGCACCGACGACGGCACTGACCTGCTGGCCTGGACAGAGGCTGGTCGCGGTGACGCCCTGGCCGGCTGGCTCGACTCGATGCGGTTCATGATGCGGGTCGAGATCACCCAGCCCGACGACCTGCAGGTCGTCTGGCGCGCTGGGCAGCCCGACGGCTCATTCCGCTTCCGGCAGGCGGCCGACTCGCTCGACGGCCACGAGGTGTTCGTCACCGCAGCCGAGGCTGAAGCCCTGGTCGCGGCCGAGCCAGCCGGAGTGTGGGCTTACGAGGCCCGCCGGATCGCTGAGGGCGTCACCCGAGTCGGTCTCGACACCGACGACCGCACCATCCCCAACGAGCTCG
The DNA here is from genome assembly GCA_035416185.1 of Propionibacteriaceae bacterium. GTDB lineage: Bacteria > Actinomycetota > Actinomycetes > Propionibacteriales > Propionibacteriaceae > JBHAES01. The sequence continues at coordinate 1,419 of DAOOHL010000222.1, forward strand.
GCGTGCCCTCGGCCGCTGTGGAGTTGGACAAGGGTTGCTACCGCGGCCAGGAGACCGTTGCCCGCGTCGACAACCTCGGCCGGCCGCCGCGGCGTCTGGTCAGGCTGCTCCTCGACGGGTCCGTCAACGAGCTACCGAAGAACGGCGCCGAACTGTACGTCAGCGGTGCCGAAGGGAAACCTGTCGGCTGGGTCGGCAGCTCCGCGCTGCATCACGAGCTCGGCCCGATCGCACTGGCGCTGGTGAAGCGTCAGGTGCCACTCGATGCGACCCTGGTCACAGGATCAGTCGCGGCCACGCAGGAACCGCTCGTCGACCCTGAGGTCGGCAAACACCTCCGTCCGCAACGCTGAACCCTGCCACCTAAGCGCTGCACAGCCACCGACGCTGTCGCTGAGGTCAGGTACCGACCATGTCGCCGCGGCTCGCCTCGAACGCGGACCATGCAGGGTCTCTGACTCAGGCACCCCTCTGTCGGTCGGTGAGGGTTCGCCTCGAATGCGAAGGCGGACAGCCACCGACGCTGCCGCTGGCTCAGGCTCCGACCCTGGGTGCCCCCGTGGGCTCGTCGGCGCGTGGCAGCAGGGCGATCTTCTGCCAAATCTTGCGGGCCATCCCCGTCGTCAGGTCCTCGATGCCTTCCACAGTCGCGAGGATCGCCGGGTCGGAGGTGTCACGCGCGAACAGCGCTGCGGTCTTGCTGACCAGCGACAGCAGCTCTGAGCAGTAGTCGAGGTAGTTGGCCAGGTCGACGGCGGTCATGTCGAGCGCCATCGACTTCTCCGTACGCCGAAAGTCTGAGCGGAGCCGCTCGGGATCCTTGGTGAGCTGGTGCATGTCGATCACATGGGCGAGTGACCGCAGGGTGTGCAGCGCCTTCAGGTCATGCCGCCTTTGCACACGCTCGGGCAGCTGCCAGAGGAACCAGATCGCGATGCCGGCGAATACCACGTCATTGATGGCGCTCTCGGCGATCTGGATCCACTCCCAGACCGACGCCGGGGCCGACAGCCGAGCAGCGCTCTGGAACAGCATCACGATCCCGACCACGAGAACCCCGAACAGGACCGCCATCGCCGTACGCGAGGCAATCCGCAGGGCTCGGTACCACGGGGACTGTGGCTGGAGTTGCTGCGCGTCGATCGCCGCCGCCACCTCACCCGCCACGAGCTGGAGGTTGCGGTCAGGGAACCTCGCGCTGATGCGCTGTTGCAGCCGCAGGACCGTCTCATGGACAGCCCCAGGCTTGAGCACCTGATAGCTGCGGGTCGTCTCGGTCACGCACGAGAGCGTAGTGCGACTCCGGCCACCCGGCCTTCGCGTCAGCCGTTAGGTTGGCACCGTGGACCCAGTGGTGATCGAGGTCGTTCGAGGAGACATGGTGGAGAGCGTCCATCGGGCGCGGCTGGTGGTGACCAACCCGGACGGCTCGGTGCGGTACGGCTTCGGCGACTACGCCGCCCCCATGTTGCCCAGGTCTGCCACGAAGCCCATGCAGGCGATTGCCATGCTGGAGGCTGGCCTCGACCTTGACGGCCATCTGCTGGCCCTCGCCGCAGCGTCGCATCTCGGTGAGCCGTTCCATATCGAGGGCGTACGGGAGATCCTCGCCAGTGCGGGTCGAAGCGAGCGCGACCTGCAGAACACGCCCGACTTTCCCCTGGATGAGACCGCCCGGATCGACTGGATCCGCGCGGGCCGTGGCAGGGAACCGATCGCAATGAACTGCTCAGGGAAGCACGCGGCCATGCTCCGTACGTGCGTGAGAGCTGGCTTGGACACGCCCAGCTACCTCAACCCCCGCCACCCGCTCCAGACGAGGATCCGGGAGGTTGTGGGGCGCTTCGCGGACGAGACCCCCACCGTGCCCTCCGTCGACGGCTGCGGCGCCCCCGTGTTCGGAACGTCCCTGACCGGCCTTGCCAGGTCGTACGGCCGGATCGCCAGCGCCACGAGCGGCCCGGCCGCGGCTGTGGCTGCCGCTTTCCGAGCTCATCCGGAGTACCCCTCCGGGTCCACCCAACCTGAGCGGCTGCTCCACGACGCCGTACCGGGTCTGGTCTGCAAGGGCGGCGCGGAGGCCTCGATCGCCGCCGGTCTCGCAGACGGTACGGGGATCGCCCTCAAGATGGCCGACGGCATGGGGAGAGGCAGGATCGAGCTCTTCGTCGCCGTGCTCCGAGCCTTGGGCATCGACGCACCTGGAATGGCCCCCCTCGCCACGACGCCAGTCCTCGGCCACGGCGAACCCGTTGGAGTCGTCAGGGCCGTACCGCTGAGCCTCAGCTGACCTCAGCCCCGGCACTTATGCCTCGGCGATGGTTCTACGTCGGTGTCGACAGTGCGGCGCGACCGCTGGAGCTCGTGACGGTAGAGGGCTCCAGGACGAGCGCGTCCACGCCCTGATCAGAGAAGCCGATCTTGGCTATGACCTGGCTGGGCGCCCGTTGAACCGAACCCCCACCACGCCGGACGCCTCGTGCCCGGAAGACCTCCTCCCAGCGATCGACGCCAGAGCCGAGCAGGACGGTCAGTCGGCGAGGGAGATCGTCAGGAAGGCCTTGACGGCTAACTTGGCGAGCTGACGCTCAGCTCTGGGCTGCCTTCTTCGCCCGGCTGGTGATCTTCGCCCGCTCGTTCTGGTCGAGGATCACCTTGCGGATTCGGACCGTCTCCGGGGTCACCTCGACGCACTCGTCGTCGCGGCAGAACTCGAGGCACTGCTCGAGCGACAGCTTCCGCGGCGGAACCAGTTTCTCGAAGTTGTCGGACGTGGACGAGCGGATGTTCGTCTGCTGCTTGTCCTTGGTGATGTTCACATCCATGTCGTCGGCGCGGGAGTTCTCGCCGACGATCATGCCCTCGTACACCAGCGTCGTGGGCTCGACGAACAGCGTGCCGCGCTCCTGCAGCGAGGTCATCGCGTACGCCGTCGCCGAACCGGCGCGGTCGGCCACCAGCGAGCCGGAGGCGCGCGACCGGATCTCGCCGGCCCACGGCTGGTAGCCCTCGGAGATGTGGTGGGCGATGCCCGTACCGCGCGTCTCG
>DAOOHL010000223.1:0-4420 GCA_035416185.1 Propionibacteriaceae bacterium
CTCCACCTCCTCAAGCTCCTCCAGATCGAATGTCTCGCCAAGGGCAGCCGTGGGCGCGTAGGCGTCGTGGGAGCTGAGCGTACGGCCCTCCCTCAACATCGCCCACTCCTCGCGGGTCAGGGGAACCAGCAGCACACCGCTCATCGTCGACCTCCGTCGAGCCGCTGGAGCTCACTGGTAATCCCGTCGACAAGGGCGTCGACCGGGGCAGCGGCAGAGACGCCGATCCCGACCTTGCCGAGGTAGGAGGTGATGCAGACCGCCGCGTCTTCGGAGTCGGCCAGACCCATCACCGGGTACGACGAGTGCAGCGGCCAGCCGCCCAGGTAACGCGGCGACCGGGGCCCGGGGACGTTGGCAACGAACACGTCATGCGCACGCCCAGCGGTCACCGTACGGGCGCCCATCGCGTGCAGCGTGGCGGGCGCGAAGCCAGCCAGCCGGGTGAGCTGGTCACCGCCGACGGTGTGGCCGGAATCGATCCGCGACCTGGTGAGCGAGGCGACCTGGTCGATCCGGCCCTGCGGGCTGGCCGTGGTGACCGGGAGCCGCACGTACTGCGGCGCAACCTGGCAGCCGACCGCGGATCGCAGCTTAGGTGCGTCGGTGACGGCGAGCGGGACGAGGGCGACCACGTCGCGAGGCTCGGCCCCGAGCTGGGTCTGCCACTGGCGGAGCCCCCCGGTGACGATAGCGAGCAGCACATCGTGCGTTGTCACCCCAGCAATGTCGCGTACGCGGTTCACCGACGCGAGCGACACCAGAGCGCCGCCGGCATACCTGGTGGTGGGTTGGGCAGGCTCCTGCCGGTTCAGGCCTGGGACACTCTGGGACGACACCCAGCTCAGGCCCTGGTCCACTCCCCTGCCGAGCCTTGAGGCGAACCTGCCAAGCGCCCCCAGGGGATCAGCGATCCCGCCGACGACCCCGGAGACGATGTCGTCAGCCGGGTCAGCCGTCGGGCTGGGGGTCCACGGCTGGGGGTTGGGCGGGTCCCAGATTGGCTCGTCGTCGTACAGCTCCTGCAGCAGATGCACGTTGTCGACGCCGTCGACGTACGCCGGATGCACGCGGGTGACGATGGCGATCTGACCACCGCGCAGACCGTCGACGTACAGCAGGTCCCACTGTGGGTGAGCCGGATCGAGCGGCCGCGTCAACGCGGCAGCCACCAGGTCGGTGACCTGGTTGAGGGTGCCAGGCGCCTCGAGGGAGTGCCGACTGATGTGGCGGTCGATGGTGAAGTCAGGGTCGTCGACCCAGTCCAGCCCGGCCACGGTCTCGCGGATCTTCCGGCGGAACCGAGGCGCGAAGGGCAGTCGCTCCAGGACTCTGTCGGCAATTTCGTCGATCGTGGGGGGTGAGGCGTCTGCGGGTCGATCGAACACGTCCACGCTGACCTGGTGCCAGGGGGTGCCCTGGACTCCTCTCCCGATCGTCTCGATCTCGGTCCGGGACAGCGGGTCGCTCATGCTGCCAGCCTACCCACCCGCGACACAGGTCAGTTCGTCCACAGCTGTCCCTGTGGTCCACAGCTTCGTCGGTTGTCCACAGCTTGGCTGCCCGGCGCTGGCGAACGGATGTGGCCGCTCGCCAGGGTTGAGCCATGACCGCCTTCGCCGCCCTTGCTCACTGCCGCCGGATCGAACCGGCCCTCCCCGCCATCGCCTTCGCCGACCTGGCTGGTTTCACCGACGCTCCCGCTGATCAGATCGACGAACCACCCCTGACCGGCAGTGACCTGGACACCGGCTTGGCACCGCTGCCTCCCGACCTACAACGGGCGGCGCTCCTGTTCACGAGAGCGATCGTCGAAGGGCTGTGCGGCAGACGAGGCGCCGCCCAGTTCGGCGACCTGGTCTCGCCGCGAGTCGTGGCGATGATCGTGGGCCGGGCCGCCAGTGATCGGTTGCAGCCGCTGAAGCCTGCGTCGATGCGTGTGCAGCTGGTCACGCCGCAGGCAGCCGAGGTGGCCGTGCGTGTCGTCCGCGACGGCCTGTCATCGGCTATCGCGTTCCGGCTCGACCATCGCCGAGGTGCGTGGCGATGCACGGCCATGGCCGTCGGGCCTTGAGCCGCCCGGAGGCCGTGTGACGGGTCAGACGACGCTCAGCGACGCTTCTTCTTCTTGCTCGCGTTCGGGCTCCGCCGACCGGCCGCACCCGGCCTCGTGGTCTTCGTCGTCGGAGCCTCCGCCGCTCGGGCGTCGTCATCGCTGCCAGCTGCATCCGTCGCGCTCTCCCGGGCGTCGACCGCGGGCGTACGACGAGTGGCGCGGGCACGCTTCGTCGGTGACGTTGCGGGGGCAGGAGCGTCGCCCTCAAGACCCTCAGCCGAAATGTGCAGGGCAGCTCGGGCGGCTGCCGCCTCTGCCTCCAGCTCGGTGTCACGGTAGCGCTGCACCACGTTGGCGATGTCGACCGGACGACCTTCGTCGTCGAGGATGGCGGTCGGAGTCGGCTGGGCGATGGTCTCGACCTCCAGGTTGAACAGGAAGCCCACGACCTCCTCCATGAACGACTCCATCATGGCGTTGAACATGGAACCGCCCTCGCGCTGGTACTCGACCAGCGGGTCGCGCTGCGCCATGGCTCGCAGTCCGATGCCCTCGCGGAGGTAGTCCATCTCGTACAGGTGCTCACGCCACTTCCGGTCGAGCACGGTCAGCAGCACGCGACGCTCCAGTTCGCGCATCACGTCGGTGCCCAGTGCCTCCTCGCGCTGGTCGTACGCCTTGTCGGCATCAGCGACGAAGGCCGTCACCAGCTCCTCCTGGGTGGCGCCCTCGAAATCCTCGACGGCCAGGCCCACAGGGTAGAGGGTCTTGAGGTGCGACCAGAGCTGGTCGAGGTCCCAGTCCTCCTCGAAGCCCTCGGTGCCGCCGACGACGTATTGCGTCACAACCTTTCGTACGGTCTCGCGCAGCTGTGGCTCGACGTCAGCACCCTCCAGCACCGATCGACGGTCCCTGTAGATGGCGTGACGCTGGCGGTTCATGACGTCGTCGTACTTGAGCACGTTCTTGCGCATCTCGAAGTTCTGCGCCTCGACCTGCTCCTGGGCGCCAAGGATCATCTTGGTGATCCGCTTGTCCTCGATCGGCACGTCGTCGGGCACCTTCAGCGCCCGCATGAACCAATCGACCATGTCGCCCTTGAACAGCCGCATCAGGTCGTCGCCGAGCGAGAGGTAGAAGCGGCTCTCGCCGGGATCGCCCTGACGGCCGGAACGGCCGCGCAGCTGGTTGTCGATGCGCCGTGACTCGTGCCGCTCCGAACCGATGACGTACAGACCGCCGACCCCGACGACCTCGTCATGCTCGTCGGCCACCTGCTGGGAGATCTCCTCGTACGTCTCCGCCCAGGCAGCCTCGTACTCGTCAGGCGCGTCGACGGGATCGAGGTTGCGCTCGCGCAGGATCGCGTCGGTGAGGAACTCGGGGTTTCCGCCGAGGATGATGTCGGTGCCTCGTCCAGCCATGTTGGTGGCCACCGTGACCGCTCCCTTGCGGCCTGCGAGTGCGACCACCGCGGCCTCACGGGCATGCTGCTTGGCGTTCAGCACCTCGTGCGGGATCTCTGCCTGGCGCAGCATCCTCGACAGCACTTCCGACTTCGCCACGGACGCCGTACCGATCAGCACTGGCTGGCCGTTCTCATGACGCTCGACCACGTCGGCGACGATGGCGTCGAACTTCGCTTCCTCGGTGCGGTAGATCAGGTCCTTCTGGTCCTTGCGGATCATCGGCTTGTTCGTCGGGATCGGGATGACGCCGAGGCCGTAGATCTTCTGGAACTCCGACTCCTCCGTCTTCGCGGTGCCGGTCATGCCCGCGAGCTTGGAGTACATGCGGAAGTAGTTCTGCAGCGTGATGGTCGCGAAGGTCTGGTTCTCCTCCTTGATCTCCACGCCCTCCTTGGCCTCGAGCGCCTGGTGGAGTCCCTCGTTGTAGCGGCGACCGATCAGCGTGCGACCGGTGTGCTCGTCAACGATGAGCACCTCGCCCTCCATGACGACGTAGTCCTTGTCGCGCTTGAACAGCTCCTTGGCCTTGATCGAGTTGTTCAGGTACGAGATCAGCGGGGTGTTCGCCGACTCGTACAGGTTGTCGATCCCGAGGCGGTCCTCGACGACCGCGATGCCGTGCTCGAGGATCGAGACGGTCCGCTTCTTCTCGTCGACCTCGTAGTCCCGGTCGCGCTCCAGCCGGGTGGCGATGCGCGCGAACTCCGGGTACCACTGGTGGGCGCCGGCCTCGGCAGGCCCGGAGATGATCAGCGGGGTACGGGCCTCGTCGATGAGGATCGAGTCGACCTCGTCGACGATGGCGAAGTGGTGGCCGCGCTGGACGCAGTCCTCCAGGGTGAGCGCCATGTTGTCGCGCAGGTAGTCGAAGCCGAACTCGTTGTTGGTGCCGTAG
>DAOOHL010000224.1:0-4417 GCA_035416185.1 Propionibacteriaceae bacterium
GTGTCGACCGGCAACACCGCGGCGCTGCTGCGCGAGGCTGGCGCCGAGGTGACCGAGGTTGCCGATCTAACCGGCTTCCCCGAGTGCCTCGACGGTCGCGTGAAGACACTCCACCCGAAGGTGCACGCCGGCATTCTGGCCGACCGCCGGCTGCCGTCCCACGTCGCCCAGCTTGAGGAGCTCGGCGTCGAGGCGTTCGACCTGGTCGTGTCGAACCTCTACCCGTTCGAGGCGACCGTGGCGTCTGGTGCGACGCCCGATGAGTGCGTCGAGCAGATCGACATCGGTGGTCCATCGATGGTGCGGGCGGCGGCGAAGAACCACCCGTCCGTGGCGATCGTCACGTCGCCGTCCCAGTACGGTGCTCTCCTGTCTGCCATCTCCGCTGGCGGCTACACGCTGGACGAGCGCAAGTCGCTGGCCGCCGAGGCCTTCGTGCACACCGCCTCGTACGACGTCGCCGTGGCGAGCTGGATGGGTCGCGCGTACGTCGACACTTCCGGTGACACGGGCTTCCCAGCCTGGGCGGGCCGTACGTGGACGCGGGCGAAGGCGCTGCGGTACGGGGAGAACTCGCACCAGCCAGCCGCCCTCTACGTCGACGCCTCCGGTCAGGGACTCGCCCAGGCCGAGCAGCTCGGCGGCAAGGAGATGAGCTACAACAACTACACCGACGCCGACGCCGCCTACCGTGCCGCGTATGACTTCACCGAGCCGGCCGTCGCCATCATCAAGCACGCCAACCCTTGCGGCATCGCGGTCGGCGCGTCGATCGCCGAGGCTCACCGGAAGGCGCATGAGTGCGATCCGGTCTCGGCGTTCGGTGGCGTGATCGCGGCCAACCGCGAGGTCGACGAGGAGATGGCCACGCAGGTCGCCGAGGTGTTCACCGAGGTGATCGTGGCGCCGTCGTACAGCGAGAAGGCGCTCCAGCTGCTCACCAAGAAGAAGAACCTGCGTGTGCTGGTCGCGCCCCCGTACCCCCGTGGTGGGGTCGAGCTGAAGCCGGTCACCGGCGGCATGCTCGTGCAGTGGCCGGACGCGCTCGACGCGCCTGGTGACAACACCGCTGCGTGGGAGCTGAAGACCGGCGAGCCGGTGGACGCCGCCACCCTGGCTGACCTCGCCTTCGCCTGGCGGGCCTGCCGGGCTGTGAAGTCGAACGCGATCCTGCTCGCCCATGATGGCGCCTCAGTGGGCGTGGGGATGGGTCAGGTGAACCGGGTCGACTCCTGCAAGCTCGCGGTCGAGCGGGCGGGGGAGCGTGCCGCAGGTGCGGTCGCTGCATCCGATGCGTTCTTCCCGTTCGCCGACGGCCCGTCGATCCTGATCGAGGCGGGCGTACGGGCGATCGTCGAGCCGGGTGGGTCGATCCGCGACGACGAGACCATCGCCGCCTGCGAGGCGGCCGGCGTCGCGCTGTACTTCACCGGCAACCGTCACTTCTTCCACTGAGAGGTATCCGATGACCGCGCAGCTGATGGACGGCAAGGCCGTCGCCGCCCAGATCCTCGACGAGCTCACCGTACGGGTCGCCGCCCTGAAGGACCGGGGGATCGAGGTCGGCCTCGGGACGGTGCTGGTGGGGGACGACCCCGGGTCCCACTCGTACGTGAAAGGTAAGCACCGCGACTCCCGCAAGGTCGGCGTCCGGTCGATCCGGGTGGACCTGCCCGAGGACACCTCCGCCGAGACGCTCAAGGCCGAGCTGGAGCGGCTGAACGCCGATCCGGCGTGTACGGGCTACATCGTGCAGCTCCCCTTGCCGAGCCACCTCGACGACGCCTGGGCGCTCGAGCTGGTCGACCCGGCGAAGGATGCGGACGGCCTCCACCCGACCAACCTGGGTCGGCTGGTGCTGATGACCCCCGCACCCCTGCCCTGCACGCCGCGCGCAGTGGTGGAGCTGCTTCGTCGCTACGACGTGCCGCTCAAGGGCGCCAAGGTGGCTGTGGTCGGCCGCGGCACGACGGTTGGCCGCCCGCTTGGGCTCCTGCTGACCCGCCGTACGGAGAACGCCACCGTCACCCTTTGCCACACCGGCACCGCTGACCTGGCTGCCGAGCTGCGCGAGGCAGACATCGTCGTGGCCGCCGCGGGTGTGCCAGGCCTGGTCACCGGCGACATGCTCAAGCCCGGCGCGGTCGCGCTCGACGTGGGCATCACCCGTACCGAGGCAGGGCTGGTCGGTGACCTGCACCCGTCCGTACGGGACGTGGCCTCCCTCGTCGCGCCCATGCCGGGCGGGGTCGGCCCGCTGACCAGGGCGATGCTGCTGACCAACGTGGTCGAGCTGGCCGAGGCTCAGTCGGCCTGAGTCGCCTCTGGGGTGGGCAGCCCTGGCTTGGGCTTGTCGAGCAGCTTCAGCCCGGCGACGCAGCCGATGATTCCGACCAGGAACAGCACCTTGAGCGGGGATACCGCTTCGGCGCCGGTCGCGACGGCCCAGCCGACGGTCAGGACGGCGCCGACCCCGGTCCAGACCGCGTAGGCCGTGCCAGTCGGGATCGTCCGCATCGCTCGGCCCAGACCGACCAGGCTGAGCGTCGCAGCGATGACGAAGACGATGGACGGTACGAGGTTGGTGACGCCGTTCGACGCGTGCAGGGCCGTCGCCCAGACGGCCTCGAGCACCGACGACAGCAGCAGGATCACCCACGCCATGGCTACGACACCACCTTGAGGCCGATGACGCAGGCGATGATCCCGCCGAGCAACAGCACCTTGGCGACCGAGACCGACTCGTGGCCACGGACCATCGCCCAGGTGACGGTGAGCGTCGCACCAACGGCGACCCAGACCGCGTACGCCGTGCCCGCCGGGAGCTCCTGCATGGCGACGGCGAGGCCAGCGACGCTGGCGAGGGTGGCGACCAGGAAGACCACGGTTGGGACTGGACGACGGAAGCCCTTCGACGCCGCGAGGGCGGTGGCCCAGACGGCTTCCAAGGTGCCAGAGAGAACGAGAATGACCCACGCCATCGGTGGGGCCCCTTTCACGAGCGAGCGGCGACCCGTCCGCTGCGGGTGCAGGGCGGGTGGCCAGTCTTGTCGTGACCGGGTACTGAACCGTCGTCCAGGTTGGGCCAGGAGAACGCGGCAGCGCTGGTCGACGGTTGAGCGGGGTCAGCTGTCGCTACGGGCCTTCAGCAGCACGATCGTGACGATCACATCGGCGATGGACTTGATCAGCATGAGGGCGACCACGACCGCCTGACCATAGGTGGGCTCGAAGCCCAACAAAGGTCTGAGCCAGTCAACCGTCGCGGACCTGCCGCCCGCCTCCAGCGAAGCGATGCCAGCAAACATGCCGGGGAAGATGCCCAGGTGCAGGGCGAACACTCGTCCGTACGCTCCCGCGATCGCACCTGGCGGCCGGGGCGGCTTCTGGTGAGCGGTCGCCCTGATCAGCCCCGTCACCTCGATGGTGAACCGCAAGAGAAGGAGGGCGGCTGGCAGGGCGAGCGAGTCCAAGGCCGGCTCCACGCCCAGCATGAAGGCGATGATGAGCGTGAAGATGGTGTGCACCAGCGTGAACCCGCCGCTGTGCATCAGGAAGAACTGAGGGCTGAGGGCGTTCTTGGGAGCTCGCGTACGGCGCAGCACCAGGTAGGCCAGCAGCATGGTCGCGATGTTCTCGAGCGTGAACAGCAGGAACACGTTGCCTGCTGGCCAGTCCCACAGGATCACGCCGACCAAGGTCATCGCGTTGGTGGCCAGCGCCAGGAGGAGTGTCAGAAGTCCGCCAGGGATCTGGTCGGTCCGGCTAGCCACGACGTGCACCCTAGCGAACCAGGGCGCACGTCGTTGTGGCTCAGATCAGGCCAAGCTCCTTCACGGCGGCCTGCTCGTCGGCGAGCTCGGCGACCGAGGCGTCGATCTTGGCGCGAGAGAAGTCGTTGATCTCGAGGCCCTGGACGATCTCGTACGAGCCGTTCTTCGTGATGCACGGGAACGAGGAGATCAGGCCCTCCTGGACACCGTACGAACCGTCCGACGGGACCGCCATCGAGACCCAGTCGCCCTCAGCGGAGCCGAGCAGCCAGTCGCGCATGTGCTCGATGGTCGCGTTGGCGGCCGAGGCGGCCGACGACGAGCCACGGGCGGCGATGATCGCGGCGCCACGCTTGGCGACCGTCGGGATGAAGTCGTTCTCGAGCCAGGCCTGGTCGTTGACGACCTTGGCGGCGTTCTTGCCGTCGACCTCGGCGTGGAAGATGTCGGGGTATTGGGTGGCGGAGTGGTTGCCCCAGATCGTCATCTTCTTGATCGCCGTCACGGGCTGGCCGGTCTTGGCGGCAAGCTGCGAGATCGCGCGGTTGTGGTCGAGGCGGGTAAGCGCGTTGAACCGCTCCTTGGGGATGTCGGGCGCGTTGGTCATCGCGATCAGAGCGTTGGTGTTGGCCGGGTTCCAGGTC
>DAOOHL010000225.1:0-4377 GCA_035416185.1 Propionibacteriaceae bacterium
ACTCGGTGATGCCGTGCTCGGCCGCGATCTCCTTGAGCCGCTCCTCGTTGCGGCCCACGATGATCGGCTCGACCTGCACGATGTCGCCGTTGGGCAGCGTCACTCCGCCCTGGTCGCGGATGGGAAGGATCGACCGCACCAGGTGCTGGCGGTAACCCATGCGTCCGGTGATGCCGTTCATGGCGATGCGAAGGGTGTGCGTGGTCACGGAGGACTCCTCGTCGAGCGATGTTTGGAATGCGCTTTCCATGCTAGGCGGCGACCGTTTCGACTGTCAAGGGGTACGGCGGATCAGTCCTGGGTCGACGCCCGCAGCACGACCTCGGTCGGTACGGTGACGTTGTCCGGCACCTCGCCCGGCTTGTGGTCGAGCGCAAGCCCGACGGCCAAGCGGCCAAGCTCCTCCAGGTCGACCCGTACGGTCGTCAGCGCCGGCACGATGTCTCGCAGCGTCGGGATGTCGTCGAAGCCGGCCACCTTCACATCCGTCGGCACGGTCAGGCCAGCCTCCCGTGCAGCGGCGAGCGCCCCCACTGCCATCACGTCGGTGACAGCGAACACGACATCAGGGAGGTCGCCGGAGTCGATCAGCTCCCGCATCGCGTCGTACCCGCCATCTCGGCTGAAGCGGCCTTGTACGGCCCGCACCTCACCCGCCTCGCCGACACCCTCGGTGAAACCTGCCAACCGCTCGATCCCCGTCAGGTTGAGTTCGGGGCCACAGAGCACCGCGAACCGACGCGCTCCCTGGGCAACCATCGCCTCGGCCAGTGCCTTCGCCCCCTCATGGTTGGCGAGGCTGACGGTCGGAATGGGCAGCCGGTTCTGGCCGATCACGACGGCGTTCGACTCGGTTGAGTCCGAGAACCGCGCCACCGCGTCGGAGAGGGCGGCGATGTGCGCCTGGTCGTCCTGCAGGCCACCGGCCAGCACCAGGGCCGCCACCCGCTGCCCACGCAGCACGTCGATGATGGTCAGCTGCTCCTCGAGCTGGCGGTTGGTCGTGGCGAGCGTCACGACGCAGCCTCGTTCCCGCGCCGCAATGTCGACGCCGGCGGCGATACCGGAGAAGTAGGGATCGCTGATGTCGTGCACCACGAGCCCGATCGTTGTCGTTCGACCACGGGCCATGGCCTGGGCGGCCGCGTTCGCGGAGTAGTTCAGCTCAGCCGCAGCAGCGAGCACCCGCTCGCGAAGGTGGGGCTTGACCGTACGGTCCCGACTGCCGTTGATAGCGCGGGACGCCGTCGAGAGCGACACCCCTGCAGCCTGTGCAACATCGCTCAGCGTCACCATGAGCCCGCATCATACTCCTACGGCAACCGCTTGCCGCGCAGCCGACCTTCACCGCTCGGGCGGGTGGTGTCGGCCAACGGGCGCGCCTGAAAGTCACTGGATCATCTGGTGGTTTCCTCGCGGGGATTTTGCTGCTGGGGACTGGGTTCCCAACCGCCGCTGCCCACCATGGGTCCTCCGTCGGTCGCGGGGCTGGTCTCGTCGTTCGTGTCGCTGGTCACCGGCGTCGGTCTGGTGGCTCGCCGTCGCGGGTGAGGTCGGCGTCGGGTCGACAGGGAACTGAGCCTGACGAGACAATGGAAAGCGCTTGCCGAAGCTGATGGATCACGATAGGCTCTAGCCGTCAACGTCCACAGGCTTCGAGGAGGAAGGCCCCATGGCCAGCGATCACATGTTCGCCCACCGAGTAGTTCCCGTCGTCGTCATCGATGACGCGAAGACCGCCAAGCCGCTGGCTGAGGCCATGGTCGCCGGCGGGCTGCCGGTGGCTGAGGTGACCTTCCGTACGGACGCTGCAGCCGCCGCCATCACCGCGATGCGTGACGTCGAGGGCCTGATCCTGGGTGCCGGCACCGTGGTGAACCCCGAGCAGGTACGGATGGCCGTCGACTGCGGCGCGACCTTCCTCGTCAGCCCAGGGCTCCGGCCCGATGTCGTCGAGGCGGCACAGGCGTTCGGCGTACCGATCCTGCCCGGCTGTGTGACGCCGACCGAGATCATGCAGGCGCAGTCGTTCAACCTGGATGTGGTGAAGTTCTTCCCCGCAAACGTGTACGGCGGCGCCGCCGCGATCAAGGCGCTGTCGGCTCCGTTCGGCGGCATGCGGTTCGTGCCGACGGGTGGCGTCTCGGCTAAGAACATCGGCGACTTCCTGTCGCTGTCGTGCATCCCCGCGGTCGGCGGCTCCTGGATGGTGCCCGTCGACAAGATCCGCGCTGGCGAGTACGACGCCATCACGCAGCTCTGTGCCGAGGCCGTTGCCGCGGCTGCCGCCGTCTGACCCGTACGAAAGAGGACTTCCGATGACCGCAGGTCTCCAGCTCCGCCCCGCCGACGAGTGCCGCTACGACGGTCTGGCTCTGGGTGAGGTGATGCTCCGTCTCGACCCGGGCGAGGGTCGCATCCGTACTGCTCGGCAGTTCCGCGCCTGGGAGGGCGGCGGTGAGTACAACGTGATCCGCGGTCTGCGACGAGTCTTCGGGCTGCGCGGCACCGTGGTCACGGCCTTCGCCGACGACGAGGTGGGTCGGCTGGTCGAGGACTTCATCCTGCAGGGCGGCCTCGACACGTCGAACATCCGTTGGGCGCCGTCGGACGGGATTGGGCGGACCGTACGGAACGGGCTCAACTTCACCGAGCGGGGCTTCGGCGTACGGGGAGCGGTCGGCGTCTCGGACCGCGGCAACACCGCCGTCTCGCAGCTCAAGCCTGGTGACGTCGACTGGGACGACATCTTCGGCCGCCAGGGCGTGCGCTGGATGCACACCGGCGGCATCTTCGCGGCACTGTCGGAGTCGACCGCCGACGTCTGCATCGAGGCCGTCCAGGCGGCGCGCAAGCACGGGACGGTGGTGTCGTACGACCTCAACTACCGGCCCTCGCTGTGGAAGTCGATCGGCGGCCAGGCGAAGGCGCAGGAGGTCAACAAGGCGATCGCGCCGTACGTCGACGTCATGATCGGCAACGAGGAGGACTTCACCGCGTCGCTCGGCTTCGAGATCGAGGGCGTCGACGAGGGGCTGACCGAGCTTCCGCTGGAGCACTTCAAGGCGATGATCGAGCGCGCGGCTGAGGCGTACCCGAACTTCAAGGTGATCGGTACGACGATGCGCGGCGTGCACTCCGCGACGGTCAACGACTGGGGCGCGATCGCCTGGTCGGCCGAGACCGGCGTCGTGCAGGCCACCGAGCGTAAGGGTCTGGAGATCCTCGACCGCGTCGGCGGCGGCGACTCGTTCGCCTCCGGGCTGGTGTACGGGCTGATCACCGGCGAGCCGCTTCAGACCTGCGTTGAGTACGGCGCTGCCCACGGCGCCCTTGCGATGACGACCCCCGGCGACACCTCCATGGCAAGCCTCAAGGAAGTGCTCAAGCTGGCTGGCGGTGGATCGGCGCGCGTCGACCGCTGACGTGGTTGGTGGACGTGCCCATAGGCACGAAAATCAACGCGTGGCCGTGATTACGGTGCCTTTAGGCACGAAAATCAACGCGTGGCCGTGATTACGGTGCCCTTAGGCACGAAAATCAACGCGGCATGGTGAATTTGGTGCCTTTCGGCACGCCCCGGGGCACTTGGCGGCCCCGAGGGTTGGGCGTGAGCTGAGGCTGAGCCGCTTCTGCAACTCCAGGGCTCGGGGGAAGAGCACGTTGTTCTCCTTGTGGATGTGCTCGTGCAGATCGCGCTCCATCTCGTCCATCGAGGAGAGCATCGTCCGGTACGACCCGCAGCCGCCCTCAGGCACCTCGAACCCGTTCGTCAGCGTACGGAGGCGCTTGAACAGGTTGCCGACGTGCTGGTGCTCGTCGACCAGCTCGGCAACGGCAGCGTCCAAAGGATCGGAGGCAGAACCCGTACGCTCCATCCGACTGATCGCCGGGAAGATCTGCCGCTCCTCCTTGGTCATGTGCGGCTCGAGCGCGCCCAGGGCCTCATCGAACGCGGCCTTGACCTGCGCCAGCTCCGGGTGCGCCGTGCCGTGCACGCCCTCGACCTTGTCGACCAGCGCCTTGAGCCGCGGCATCTCCTCCCACATGTAGGCGTGGTGGGTGTCAACGATCTCGTGGGCAAGGTCGGTGTTCTCGCGCGGGCCCCGCTCAGCCACGGCAGGCGGCTCGGCAAACACAAGCGACTCTGCGACCACCGCTGGATCCAGCCCCGCGGACGTGCTGGCCTCGGCCAGCGTACGGTGGCCGTTGCAGCAGTAGTCGAGACCCAGCTGCTCGAGCACTCGCATGCGTCGGGAGTCCTCGGTGACGAGGTCGCCCAGGGTGCGGGACACGTTGATCGGCATGAGGCCAGACCCTACCCAAGGGCCCCTGTCGAAACCTGACCGGTCAGACGACAAGGAAAGGTGACCCCCA
>DAOOHL010000226.1:0-4308 GCA_035416185.1 Propionibacteriaceae bacterium
CGGCATCGAAGGGCCGGGCTGGTTGACCAACCCGGCGCTGGCGCTGTTCTCGGTCGCTCTGGTCGACATCTGGAAGGGTATCGGCCTGGCCACACTGATCTACATCGCGGGGATCCTGGCGATTCCCCGCGAGTACTACGAGGCCGCTGACGTGGATGGCACCTCCAAGATGGGCCAGTTCATCCATATCACGCTGCCGCTGGCGTGGCCGGCCACCTCGACGGTGATCACGCTGTCGCTGATCGGTGGGCTGCGGTCGTTCGACCTCATCTGGGCCATGACCAAGGGCGGTCCGGGCTTCGCCTCCGACGTCATCGCGTCGGTGATCTACAAGCAGTACCAGGCCGGCTTCTTCGGCCTGTCGACCGCCGGGAACGTGGTGCTGTTCCTTGTCGTGGCGCTGATCATCATGCCGCTGCAGTGGTGGATGACGAAGCGGGAGGTCGAGCTGTGAAGCCGCAGACGCTCCGCAAGCTGCCGGGCACGATCGCGACCTACATCGTGGTCTTCGTGCTGTTCGTGATCCCGTACATCTTCATCTTCCTGCAGGCCGGGAAGGACGCCAAGGACGCCTCCCTGCTGCAGTTCTCACTGCCGCAGAACCCGCAGTACCTCGACAACCTGGTCGCGGTGCTGACCGCCAACCAGGGCGACACCATCCTGGCGTTCATCAACTCGACCGTTCTGACCGTGGTCGCAGTGACCGTCAAGGTCCTGCTCTCCGCCATGGTCGCCTACATCTGGCAGCGCCGACCAGGGCGCATCCTCGGCCCGACGATCCAGCTCTTCGTGCTTGCTGGACTGGTCATCCCACCAGCCGTCGTGCCGACCATCTGGGTGCTGCAGTCGCTCGGCCTGTTCAAGACGCTGCAGGGGCTGATCCTCATCCACATCACCTTCGGCATGGCGTTCTGCATCCTGCTGTTCCGCGCGTTCATCGGCTCGATCCCCCGCGAGCTCGACGAGGCCGCGATCGTGGACGGCGCTGGCCCGATGAAGCTCTTCTGGACCATCGTCTTCCCGCTGCTGAAGCCGGTCATCATCACGGTGACGGTCGTGCAGTCGGTGTCGGTGTTCAACGATTTCACCAACGCCCTGTACTTCCTGCCTGGCTACCCGACGGTGCAGCTGCAGCTGTTCCAGTACCAGAGCCAGTTCATCAGCGACTACAACCTGCTCTTCATGAACGTGCTGCTGATCACGGTGCCACCGCTGATCATGTACATCTTCTTCAACAAGCAGATGGTGGCCGGCATGACGTCAGGAGCCGTCAAGGGCTGAGCCGCTCCGCTGATCCAGTGCGCCTTCGAACCCGTGCGGGGGTCCGGAGGCGCACTGTTGTGTACGGGGGTGGCGACGTGACCATCTGCCAGAACACCGGCCCAGGGAGTGCCAGGCACGGTTGGATGAAGGCATGACCCGATCCGTCCTGTTCCTTGGTGGCACCGGCATCATCAGCGCTGGCAGCGTGGCGCTCGCCCATGAGCGGGGCTGGCAGGTCACCGCCCTCAACCGCGGGCAGAGCCTCAGCCGTCCACTGCCCGAGGGTGTCGAGGTCGTCACCGGCGACGTGCGTGACGTGGCTTCTGTACGAGGGGCGCTGGGCGACCGTACCTTCGACGTGGTCGCCGACTTCCTCTCGTACACCCCCGACCAGCTCGGCAGCATGGTCGAGTTGTTCGGCGGCCGGACCGGGCAGTACGTCTACATCTCGTCTGCGTCGGCCTACCAGACCCCGCCGCGGTCATTGCCGGTGACCGAGGGCACGACCCTGTCGAACCCGATCTGGCAGTACTCCCGCGACAAGATCGCAGGCGAGGAGCTTCTCGTCCGCAAGTGGCGAGACGAGCGGTTCCCGATGACCATCGTCCGGCCGTCGCACACCTACGACCAGACCTCGACCATCCTTGGCGGCGGGCGAGCCATGGTGCGCCGGGTGATGGAAGGCCGCCCGGTCATCGTGCACGGCGACGGCTCGTCACTGTGGACGCTGACCCACACCAGCGACTTCGCCAAGGCCTTCGTCGGGCTGTTCGGCCAGTACGGCGCCGTCGGCGAGGCCTTCCACATCACCTCCGACGAGGCGCTGACCTGGGACGCGATCACCCGGCTCTTCGCCGATGCCGCAGGCACCGATCCGCAGATCATCCACGTCACGTCCGACCAGGTCGCCGCGGTCCATCAGGGCTGGGGCGAGGCACTGCTGGGCGACAAGGGCCACTCGATGGTGTTCGACAACACCAAGGTGAAGCGCCTCGTACCCGACTTCGTCTGCACCACGTCGCTGAGCGCGGGCGTACGGACGATCATCGACTACTTCGCCGACCACCCCGAGACGATGCCGACCGAGGCTGACCTGGAACCGGCCATCGAGACCCTCGTCCAGAAGTACGGGGGCTGACGCTCAGGCCGGCTGACCCTCAGGTCCGTTGACCCTCAGGCCAGGTGACGATCAGGCCAGGTGACGATCAGGCGAGCAGCCGGTCGTTCTTGGCGTCGATCCGGCCCTTGTGGATCGTGCCGTCGATCGCAGCGCGCCCACCACCGGTGGTCAGGAAGAAGATGCCGACTGCAGCGAGCAGCACCTCGATCTCGCCGATGAAGCCGACCAGACCCGCCTGGAACGGGTTCGCCGCGCCCCAGAGCATCAAGCCGAGCAGGCAGCCAGCGAGGGCCGCGAGGAGGGCACCGGCGATGCGGGTGCCCAGCCCGAAGACGAGCATGACCGCGATCGCGACCTCGAGGCCGGTCTGCACCCAGGCCACCGTCTGCGCCTGGGGGGCCAGGATCGTGTGATCGGCCCACAGCTTCTGCAGCCCGGCGATGTCCATGGCATGCATGAACCCACGGATGCCCACCACACCAGCTGTGACCAGGCGCAGCAGCAGCAGGCCGAGCGTCGGGAACGCCTTGTAGGTGGTCGGCAGGGCGTACGGGACAGGCGCCGGCGCCGACGCCAGCGGCTGGACCTTGCCGAGCTGACGGTCACGTTCCTCCCGCTCCTCGGCACGGCGTCGGGCAACCTCGTCCTCGTCGATCACGGCGGTCTCGTCGGCTGACCGCGATGCCGCGAAGGCGCCCAGACCCGCAGCGCCGACACCAGCAGCAGCCACCGGCACGACTGGGTCGACCGGCACCGGATCGTCTCGGAACAGCGACGACGGGGGCTGCGAGCCGTCAGCCCCGTCAGAGGTGTCATCGCGATCCGTGCGGTCGGAGCTGTCCGTGCGATCGGTGACCACCGGAACCGGCGCTGGCCGGGTCGGGTCGTCATCGTCGTCGTCGGCGCTGTCGTCCGAGCCAGCCTCGGTGTCGATCGCGTCGGGCGGCGGCAGCACCTCGTCGGTCTCGTTGAAGGAGCGGTCCCGGGGCGTCACAGCGTCGGGCTGGTCTGTCGTCACCGTGTCGTCGGCGATGGCGACCGGCTCACCGTGCTCGACGGCGACCTCTTCGTCGTGGGGGTCGGCCAGCGGCGCATCGGGATCCCGATCGTCGCCCAAGGGCGCATCGGCCAACTCGTCGCCCGCCGTGTCCTGACGGTCCGCGCCCGGATCCACGTCATCCACATGAGCGACGGGGTCGGCAGGGTCGACACGGTCGCTCAGATCCGCGTGATCACGGTGGTCCACCGGATCCACACTGTTGTCGCCACCATCAGTAGCCTTGGCGGCGACGGGCTCGCGCTTGGAGCGCCCGGTGAACCAGGAGATGGCGTCGTCCATCGTGTCCTCATGACCGGGTCGGTCGGCGGGAGCGGTGGGCTCGGGAAGCTCGGGCTTGGTCACATCAGGTCCTCACGGGTGACGGCACAGGTCGAGTGTCATGTTTCCACTCCGACCAGCGGTTATCGGGGAGGCACGGCCGTCGGCAGGGTGCACTGATCCCCAGGGGTGGCCAGCGGTAAGGTCGATTCGTGGCCCGACGACGAGCGCTCCAACCTTCCGGTCCCCGTACCTCCACCAGGACGATCGACCGCTACGTGGCGGCCCACGACGCGTCGCACTACCTGCTGATCCCCGAGGCAGTCGCCACACCCACGTCGGCGACCGAGGTTGCCCAGGTGCTGGCGGACGCCCGTACGGCTGGTCGCTCCGTCACCTTCCGCTCCGGCGGCACGTCACTGTCGGGGCAGTCCTGCACGACCGGTGTGCTGGTCGACACTCGCCACGGGTTCAAGGACCTGGCCGTCCTGGATGGCGGCGCGGTGTTGAGCAGTGGTCCCGGCGTGACGGTACGGCGAGCGAACGCGGCACTGGTGCGGTACGGGCGGCGGCTCGGCCCTGATCCCGCCTCGGAGATCGCCTGCAC
>DAOOHL010000227.1:0-4307 GCA_035416185.1 Propionibacteriaceae bacterium
CGCCAGCACCACCGGCACCGGCAGCTCGAGGGGTCCGATGCGCAGCACCTCGACAGGGTAGCCGGGATGTCGTTGCCGAGTGGTGACCGTCTGCAGCCGTCCCGTCAGCCGAAAGCCTTCCTTCCACACCCGCGGGGTGTGAGACTTGAGCCTCAGCCGGACGCCTGGGGAGCGTCCGGGGTCGATCGGAGCGCGAATGGTGAACCCGTCCAGGCAGACGCCTGCGCTGGTCGCGATGGGCCTCGCTCTCACCTTGGGTTTCTGGTCCTTCGCGTCGTCCCATGCGCAGCCGACGTCGGCCTACCCCGCCGTCCCGGTCTCGCAGGCCAGCACGGAATGTTCCTCGGCACCGTGCTCTCCGCCCTCGTCTCCGCCACAGTCTCGCGAGGCTGACAGTCGGCTCGACCGGCACCGTACGGGCGACCGTTCGGCCGAGGCTGCCGAGTCATCGGAGTCCTCGGAGTCCTCGGCCCCGACGACTTCCTCCGCTGCACCGGTTCCCCCTGTACCGACGGTGGTCGTGGGCGCAGTGACCGGCGTCACCGGGATCGTCTGGCCCGTGAACGCTCCTCTCACCTCGGCGTTCGGCATCCGGTTCCACCCGGTGCTGCATATCGTGAAACTCCACACCGGCATGGACCTGGGCGCCTCCTGCGGTACCCCGGTGGCCGCAGCGTTGGGCGGCGTGGTCACCTACTCAGGCGTTGACCGGGCGTACGGCGGCCGTGTCGTGGTCGACCACGGCATCTTCAACGGGCGCCGACTCGCGACCACGTACAGCCACCTCTCCGGGCTCGGTGTCCGAGTTGGGCAGAGCGTCGTGGCCGGGGCTGGCATCGGTCTGGTGGGTACGACGGGGTTCTCGACCGGGTGTCACCTTCACGTCGAGCTGCTGGTCGACGGTGCTTTCGTCGACCCCGCGCCCTGGTTCCGCAACGGCACGATCGGGTCCGCCGCGATGGGCACCGTCGTACCGGTGGCACAGGTCGCCGACCCGATCCCCGAGCCCGAGGTTCCGAACGAGACCACCACCCCGATCCTGCCCGAACCGCCCGTGGTTCCCACGCCGAGCGGCAGCGCATCACCATCGGGGTCCGTCACGCCTGATCCCTCTGGCTCTGGGTCGCCGGAACCGTCTGACCCCACCACGCCTGAGCCGAGCGTGACGCCGTCACCTTCCGCCACCGCGTCGGCGTCAACAACTCCGGACCCAGAACCCACCAGCACCCCGTCAGCCTCGCAGAGCCCGACGACGACGCCGACGACGGCGCCTCCGACGAGCGCTCCCGCTACGTCGTCACCACCCCCGACCACATCAGCGCCCGCTCAGACCACGCCACCGGCAACTCCGCCGACAACGGCACCCACCACCCAGCCGGCCGCGCCGAGCGGCGAGTCGTCCGGCGGCTGACGGCACCCGTCACGTGACCGCCATGGCGCCCAGCTTTTCAGGATTGCCGACGCCAAGGATCTCCCCGATCCGCCCGCCTGGTGTGGTGAGCGCCTGCTGAGGCCAACGTGTGACACCGAATCAGGACCCGCTGTGCGGCTCGACGTCCCAGGGGTTGCGGCGTGGTCTCGCCCTAGGGCTCTCGTCTGACCCGACCTCGGTCGCGGGGGTGGGTGGCGCAGTCGGCGGGTGTGGCATGACCATGGTCTTCGGCGGCAGCGGCTGCAACGGCCGCAGCGACGAAGGACTGGTGGGTGACGTCGGAGCCCGAGATGCCCGCGACCGGCCGCCCACGTAAGCGCCCAACGCGATCACCACCAGCAGCAGGGCTGCCACGCCGCCGATCAGGTGAGGCAAGTAGGCGCGGAGCCCGACCCCATCCTCGGCCACGGCCACCAGACCTCCGGCGGCCAGCTCCTTCGGGTCGGTCCAGGTGACGGTGGTCCCCTCGACCACGCCGCCGCCGCTGGCGGAGAGAACCTTGCCTGGGAAGGTCACCCGTACCTGGAAGTCGGTGAGCACCGACGGGTCGAGCGGCTTGCCGTTGGTGGGGTCGGCCCCGACGAACCGGAAGGTGAACTTCTCGTTGGCATGGGTCACGGTGATGCCAGACCCGAGCGAGGAGGCTGGCCCGGTCGCGGTCATGCGGCAGCCCACGTAGGTGCCGTCGTCGTACGGCTCCCGCTTGCTGTTCTGAGGCAGCATCCCGCCATCAGCGGAGCAGGGCGAGGCGGTCGGGTTCGACGCGTTCTTCTTCGTCCCCATGTCGACGGCGACCGTGACCTGCGCGTCGGAGGTGATGACGACGTCCGTACGCAGCCGGATGCAGCCGCTCAACGCGAGCAGCGCCAGCGCCACGGCCACACTCAGCCAGACCCGCGTCACACGCATTCTGACCCCTCCCCAGTCGTCGGCCACCTCAATCAAGTGTGGCCGACGACCGGAGCGGTACGGGGAATCAGCAGCCGATCAGGCGCTCGCCGAGGTAGCGCTGCACCTGGTCGAGGGCGACCCGCTCCTGCGTCATGGTGTCGCGCTCGCGGATGGTCACGGCCTGGTCGTCGAGGGTGTCGAAGTCGACCGTGACGCAGAAGGGCGTGCCGATCTCATCCTGCCGACGGTAGCGGCGCCCGATCGACTGGGTGTCGTCGAAGTCGACGCTCCAGAACTTGCGCAGCTGCTTCGCCAGGCCGTCAGCGGTCGGGTTGAGCCGCTCGTTGCGCGACAACGGCAGCACAGCCACCTTCACCGGGGCGAGGCGCGGATCGAGCTTGAGCGAGACGCGGGTCTCGCTGCCACCCTTCGCCGTCGCCACCTCCTCCTCGGTGTAGGACTCGACGAGGAACGCCATCAGTGACCGGGTCAGGCCGGCCGCTGGCTCGATCACGTACGGCACGAACTTCTCGTTGGTGACCGGGTCGCGGTAGGAGAGGTCCTTGCCGGAGTGGTTGCTGTGGGTGGTCAGGTCGAAGTCGGTCCGGTTGGCGATGCCCTCGAGCTCGCCCCAGTCGCCGCCGGCGAAGCCGAACTTGTACTCGATGTCGACGGTGCGCTTCGAGTAGTGCGACAGCTTCTCCTGCGGGTGCTCGTACAGGCGGAGGTGCTCGCGCTCGATGCCCAGGTCGACGTACCAGTCCATCCGCTCGTCGATCCAGTACTGGTGCCACTCCTCATCGGTGCCGGGCACGACGAAGAACTCCATCTCCATCTGCTCGAACTCACGCGTACGGAAGATGAAGTTGCCCGGCGTGATCTCATTGCGGAACGACTTGCCGACCTGGCCGATGCCGAACGGCGGCTTCATCCGCGAGGTCTGCACGACGTTGTCGAAGTTCACGAAGATGCCCTGGGCGGTCTCGGGCCGCAGGTAGTGCAAGCCTGACTCGTCCTCAATCGGGCCGAGGTAGGTCTTCAGCATCATGTTGAAGTCGCGGGGCTCGGTCCACTGTCCCTTCGTGCCACAGCTCGGGCACGGGATCTCGGTCAGGCCCTCAGGAGCGCGGCCCTTGCGGTGCTCGAACTCCTCGGCGAGGGTGTCGGCGCGGAAGCGCTTGTGGCACTGCAGACACTCGGTGAGCGGGTCGGTGAAGACGCCGACGTGACCGGAGGCGACCCACACCTGGCGGGGCAGGATGACCGACGAGTCGAGGCCGACCACGTCGTTTCGGCCCGTGACAACCGACCGCCACCACTGCCGCTTGATGTTCTCCTTGAGCTCCACACCTAGGGGGCCGTAATCCCACGCGGCACGGGTGCCACCGTAGATCTCGCCGCAGGGGAAGACGAAGCCGCGCTTCTTCGCGAGGCTGATGACCTTGTCCAGGGTGCTGGCCACAGGCGTTCTCCAGTTCTCTTTCGCTCGCGGGTCTTGCCGAGACGGTGGCTCCGTCCACGGTCGGCCCGCGCGTGCCACCCGGCTGGTGGCCCGTGGAAGGAACCCTAGTGCGGCCTGCGGCGTTGCTTCATCTTCATTCGCCGCGCGGGCGGTTCTCCCCGACCGCCGCCGCGTCGTCGTACGCGGTCGGCTCATCGATGACGAGGGCGAGCAGGGGGTAGATGGTGACCCGCGACTCGTACCCGGACAACGCCCGGCGGTAGGAGCCAACGTCGGCCCAGCGCGTCGCCAGCACCCACAGCTCCGGGTCGTCGAGGTTCACCCCGAAGTCGAGCGACAGCAGCCCCGGCTTCGCTCCCAGCAGGGCCAGAGCAGGGGCGGCGGTCAGCTCGAACCCGGGTCGGTCAGCGACCGGCACCCGGAACCGGGTGACGACGATCACAAGGCGACCAGCGACACGTCCAGCACACCGTCGTGGTTGCCGAGGGCGGCGACCACGTCATCGGCGAGCGGCTCGCTCAG
>DAOOHL010000228.1:0-4299 GCA_035416185.1 Propionibacteriaceae bacterium
CCTGTTGCGCACCAACATGGTGCTGGCCGTGGCGTTCCTGGTGCTGTGGGCCCCCTGCGACCTGATCCCGCCAGCGCCGCCGCCGGTCGCGATGATGGTGACCCACCCGGCAAGTGATCTAGACTGGCACTCCTGACAGCCGAGTGCCAGCCGAGAGTCAACCGGGAGGAGGGTCCGCCATGCTCGATGATCGCAAGCTCGCCGTGCTGCGAGCCATCGTCACCGACTACGTGCAGAACTCGGAACCGGTCGGATCCAAGGCCCTCGTTGAGCGGCATCGGCTCGACGTGTCATCCGCCACGATCCGCAACGACATGGCTGCGCTGGAGGACGAGGGCTACCTCATGCAGCCGCACACCTCGGCGGGTCGCATCCCGACTGACAAGGGCTACCGCCTGTTCGTCGACCGGATCGCCCAGGTGAAGCCGCTGTCGCCAGCCGAGAAGCGGGCCATCGCCACCTTCCTCAGCGGCGCCCTCGACCTCGACGACATCGTCGCCCGCACCGTACGGCTGCTGGCGCAGGTGACCCAGCAGGTGGCGATCGTGCAGTACCCACAGCTGTCCACCGCTGTGCTCCGGTCGCTCGACATCGTGCGGCTGCACGACACCCGCGGCCTGATGGTCACCGTGTCGAGCTCTGGCCGGATCTCGCAGGGTGCGCTGGAACTGCCGACGGGAACCTCGGATGACGACCTCGCCGACGTCAGGAACCGGCTCGCCGCCGCCGTGATCGGTCTGACGGCCACGAAGGCTGCCAAGGCGGTGGCCAGTCTGGCCGACGAGGTCGCCCCGCATCACCAGCCACTCATGGTGGCGGCCGTAGCGCTCCTGCTCGACCTCGTCACGGGCGACTCCTCGACCCGCGTCGTGGTGGGGGGAGTGCCGAACCTCGGCCGCTTCGGCGACCAGTTCGAGACGACCGTACGGCCTGTGCTCGAAGCGCTCGAGGAGCAGGTCGTCTTGCTCAGGCTGCTCGGTGACGCACACACCGACGTGACGGTGCGGATCGGCACCGAGAACGAGAACGCCGCCCTGCGCGCCACCTCCGTCGTGGCAAGCGGGTACGGCACGAGCGACGACGTCTGGGCCATGCTCGGCGTCGTCGGACCCACCCGAATGGACTACCCCTCGACAATGGCGTCGGTGAGGGCCGTTGCCCGCTACGTTGGCCGGATCCTGGCCGAAGGATGAGATGACCACCGACTACTACGAGACGCTTGGCGTGCCCAAGGACGCCACCTCCGAACAGATCAAGAAGGCCTACCGCAAGCTCGCGATGAAGTTCCATCCGGACGTCGCGACCGAGCCCGACGCCGCCGATCGGTTCAAGAAGATCGGCGAGGCCTACGAGGTGCTCTCCGACAGCCACAAGCGCGACATCTACGACCGCGGCGGCGACCCGCTCGGCGGCGGGATGGGCGGCATGGGTGGCTTCCCGGGCGGCTTTGCCGGTCCCGGGTTCGACTTCACCAGCTTCGTCGATGCGATGTTCGGTGCCCAGGGCGGCGCCTCGCGGGGACCGCGGTCGCGGGTACGCCGCGGGCAGGACGCGCTCGTCCGACTGACGCTGACGCTGGCCGATGCGGCCTTCGGGGTCACCAAGCCGCTGAAGATCGACACCGCTGTGGTGTGCCCACAGTGCTCCGGCTCCGGCGCGCGGGAGGACTCTCAGCCCGTCACGTGTTCGAACTGCAACGGCCAGGGTGACGTAACGACCGTGCAGCAGTCGTTCCTCGGCGCCATGCGCACCACCCAGCCCTGCCCGGTCTGCCGCGGCTACGGGTCGATCATCGCCCACCCCTGCGGTGAGTGCAGTGGCGAAGGGCGGGTGCGGGCGACCCGCACCATCAACGTCAAGATCCCGGCCGGCGTTGCCACAGGCAACCGGATCCATCTGGAGGCCCAGGGCGAGGTGGGACCCGGCGGCGGTCCGGCCGGTGACCTCTACGTGGAGCTCTCGGTGGCCGAACATGAGGTCTTCACCCGCAACGGCGACGACCTCGAGATGGTCGTGAAGGTGCCGATGACGGCCGCCGCGCTCGGAACGACAGTCCAGATCGCCACCCTTGAGGCCGAGCGGGACGACACCGATCCGGCCGAGACCTCCGTGCCGGTGGATGTCCCTGCCGGCACCCAGTCCGGCACCCGGGTGGTTGTCGACGACAAGGGTGTGCCCAAGCTCCGTGGCCGAGGCCGAGGCGTGCTGAGGATCACTGTCCTGGTGCAGACTCCGACCAGGCTCGACGACCACCAGCGCGACCTGCTCCGCCAGCTCGCCGAGTCGCGCGATGAGATCGCCCCATCAGCGCACGTCCACAAGGCCGGCTCGAAGGGCGTGTTGGCCTGGCTGAAGGAAGCCTTCAGTTGAGCGACGGCTTCTTCCTCGGGACGATGGCTGACGACGTCGCCGTAGGCGACACCGTCACCCTCGACGGGCCCGAGGGGCACCACGCCTCGGTTGTCCGGCGGATCCGGGTGGGGGAGCAGGTCACTGTCTCCTCGGGCCACGGGCTTGGCGTACGCGGACCGGTGACGGCGGTGACGAAGGGTTCGCTCTCCCTGACTGTTGACCAGGTGCTCCGGGAGCCGTTCCCCGAGCCGCGGTTCGTCTGCATCCAGGCGCTGCCCAAGAACGACCGGGCCGAGCTCGCGGTCGACCTGCTGACCGAGCTGGGGGTTGACGAGATCGTCCCGTGGCAGGCCTCGCGGTCGATCGTGCGGTGGGAGGGCGAGCGTGGCGAGAAGGCCCGGACGAAGTGGCAGACCGTCGCCCGCGAGGCGTCGAAGCAGGCGCGGCGGTTGACCGTACCGATCGTGTCGCCGCTTGCCACCACGCGTCAGGTCGCCGACCGGCTGCGTGAGGCCGAGGGGGCGTACGTCCTGCACGAGTCAGCCACCACACCCGTGTTGGCGGTCCGGCCGCCCCTCGGCGAGGTGGTCTTCGTGATCGGGCCGGAAGGGGGCGTGTCGCCCGAGGAGCTCGAGACGTTCGAGGCAGCCGGTGCGGTCGCGGTGATCATGGGCCGTACGGTGCTGCGTACCTCGACCGCCGGTGCCACCGCACTGACGATGCTCCGTACGATCGCGGAGATCGTGCACTGGGCGGACGAGGAGTGAGCACCGGCTTCGGGTTCAAGGTCGGTAAGCGGCTGCCAGGGCGGCTCGGTCGGACCGGCGTGATCACCACACCGCACGGCGAGATCCGTACCCCGGCGTTCATCGTGGTCGGCACGAAGGCGACGGTGAAGGCCGTGCTGCCAGAGTCGGTGGCCCAACTCGGTGCCCAGGCCGTGCTCGCCAACGCGTACCACCTGTTCCTCCAGCCAGGCTCCGACATCGTCGACGCCGCGGGTGGGTTGGGCTCGTTCATGGCGTGGCCCGGCCCGACGTATACCGACTCCGGCGGCTTCCAGGTGATGAGCTTGGGCGTGGGGTTCAAGAAGGTCCTCGCGATGGACACCGCGGGCCTGGCCAACGACGACGTGATCGCCGAGGGGAAGACCCGGCTGGCCGCCGTCGATGACGACGGCGTCACGTTCACCTCCCACCTCAACGGAGACCGGCACCGGTTCACCCCTGAGGTCTCGATGCGGATCCAGCACGAGCTCGGCGCCGACGTGATCTTCGCGTTCGACGAGTGCACCACGCTGATGAACACCCGGCCGTACCAGGAACGTTCCCTCGACCGCACCCACGCCTGGGCGATCCGGTGCCTCGCCGAGCATTCGCGGCTGACCGCTGAACGTGCAGACCGCCCGTACCAGGCCCTGTTCGGCGTGGTGCAGGGCGCCCAGTACGAGGACCTCCGACGCAAGGCGGCCCGTGATCTCGCCGCGCTCGACGTCGAGGGTACGAGCTTCGACGGGTACGGGATCGGCGGCGCTCTGGAGAAGGCGAACCTCGGCCCGATCGTCGGCTGGGTCAACCAGGAGCTCCCTGAGGACAAGCCCCGGCACCTGCTCGGCATCTCCGAACCCAGCGACCTGTTCGCCGCTGTCGAGGCGGGCGCCGACACGTTCGACTGCGTCGACCCGTCCCGAGTGGCTCGCAACGGCGCCCTGTACACCCGCGACGGCCGGTTCAACGTGGTCACCGCCGCCAACCGGCGAGCGTTCGGCCCCATCGAGGACGACTGCGACTGCTACACCTGCACGCACTACACCAGGGCCTACCTGCACCACCTGTTCAAGGCCAAGGAGATGCTCTCGTCCACGCTCGCGACGATCCACAACGAGCGCTTCACCGTACGGCTGGTCGACGACATCCGGCGCTCGATCGACGACGACCGGTTCGACGA
>DAOOHL010000229.1:0-4254 GCA_035416185.1 Propionibacteriaceae bacterium
CGTTGACCTGCCCGGTCAGCCGCGCCAGGCCCTCGCGCCGGTCCGCAGCGGCCCGCGCGGCCATGGTGACGCGCCGATCCTCCGCGGCGGACGCCGCCTCGGCAGACGCCCGAGCGGCCTCGGCCTGCGCCAGGGTCTCGCGCGCCGCCTCGACCTGACGGCCCAGGTCGAACTCCTCCCCGCGCAGCAGGCGCGCGTCGGCCTCGATCTGGTCGGGGTCGCGACCGGTCGACTCGTCCTCGGGCTCGGGCTGCAGGTGCCGAACCCGCTCGGCGGCCACCTGGGTCAGCCCGACGAAGCGCTCGCGCAGGCCGGACAGGTCGAACCACGTCTGCTGGGCGACCGCGAGGCGCGGGGCGTCTTGCGCGGCCTGCTCCTCCGCGGCGCGCTCGCGCTCGGTGAGGACCGCGAGCTGCGCCTCCACCTCCGCCTGCCGGTCGCGCAGCGCGGTCTCGTCGGCGACCTCCGCCGCGAGGGCGTCGCGCATCCGCACGAGGTCGTCGGCGGCGAGCCGCAGCCGGGAGTCGCGCACCTCGGTCTGGATGACGACCGCTCGGCGGGCGACCTCGGCCTGGCGGCCCAGGGGCTTGAGCTGGCGGCGGAGCTCCGCGGTGAGGTCCTGCAGCCGGGTGAGGTTCGCCTGCATCGCATCGAGCTTGCGGAGCGCCTTCTCCTTGCGCTTGCGGTGCTTGAGGACGCCGGCGGCCTCCTCGATGAAGCCGCGGCGCGCCTCCGGCGTGGCTTGCAAGATGGCGTCGAGCTGGCCCTGGCCGACGATGACGTGCATCTCCTGGCCGATGCCGGAGTCGCTCAGCAGTTCCTGAATGTCGAGCAGCCGGGCGGTGTGGCCGTTGATCGCGTACTCGGACCCACCCGTACGGAACATCGTGCGCGAGATGGTGACCTCGGAGTACTCGATCGGCAACGCCCCGTCGGAGTTGTCGATGGTGAGCAGCACCTCCGCGCGGCCGAGCGGGGCCCGCCCCGCCGTACCGGCGAAGATGACGTCCTCCATCTTGCCGCCGCGCAGCGACTTGGCACCCTGCTCCCCCATCACCCAGCTCAGCGCGTCGACCACGTTGGACTTGCCCGAGCCGTTGGGGCCGACGACGGCCGTCACGCCAGGCTCGAAGTGGAATGTCGTCGATGACGCGAACGACTTGAAGCCGCGCAGGGTGAGGGTCTTGAGGTACATCGCCTAGCCCTCGGCAGCCGGTGCCGTCAGGTTCTTCGAGCGGACGTTGCGGAACGTCCAGAGTTTGTTCACGACGAAGTTGATCGGCATGGTCAGCACGATCGTGATGAGCTGGCTCCAGTACTCGCGCGACTGCAGTCCGGCAGCCTCGTGGAACCACGGCTCGGGCAGGTAGAGCGGCGAGGTCGGGTTGGTGAACGCGATCTTCAGGAACAGACCCACGAACGCCGCAGCGCTACCGACGGCCAGGAAGGGCCAGAACTCGGAGAACCAGGATGCGTGCTTGCCGCTCTTGAACGTCCAGGAGCGGTTGAGCTGGAAGTTCCACAGGTTGGCGACGAGGAAGCCGACGATCCAGACGATGCTGGTGAACCGCACGTTGAACGGCGTGCCGGGGATCGAGGTGACGATGTTCTGGGCGTTGATCGTGCCGCCGTTGAGCTTGTGCATGATCACGGCGACGACCATGTTCACCAGGACGCCGGACCCGCCCACCATCCCGAACCGAAGAAACTGCCACAGGTTGCGCCCGTGTCGCTCCTTGAGCTGTTGGACCCGTCCCGTCATAGTTGCGCCAGCCTAGCGCTGAAGCCTGGGTTGCTCTGCCAGGACAGTCTCGACGCCGCGACAGTGGGACCCAACCCACCTCCGCCGACTCTTGGTCATACCTGAGTGTGACGCGCTGCGTTCGCGGCGTGATCCCGTTCGATCTCCTCGCTGATGCGCTCCACAGGTAACTGGGCCCTACTGGCGAGCGACAAGCGCCGACGAGGAACTCGGCCTGAAGCCAGCCTCGCCGGCGAAGCCCATCACTCGCCTTGACAGGCGTGACGGGTGTCAGCCCTGACGCCGTGGCCGCGGTTGACAGCGGGGGCAGAAGAACGAGGAGCGGTTCATGAAGTGATCGCGCCGGATCGGGGCGCCGCAGCGGTCGCAGGGGCGACCCTCCTGGCCGTACGCGTGGAGCGTACGGTCGAAGTAGCCCGACTCGCCGTTGACGTTGACGTACAGCGCGTCGAACGAGGTGCCACCTTGCGTGAGCGCCTCAGCCATCACAGACCTGGCCGTACGGAGGGTGGCCGCGAGCTTGCGGATGCCCAGCGACGCCGCAGGAGTGTCATAGTGCAGCCGCTCTCGCCACAGGGTCTCGTCGGCGTAGATGTTGCCGATCCCTGACACGACGGTCTGGTCGAGAAGCACCCGCTTGATCCCGGAGTGCTTGAGCGCGATCCGGTGGGCCACCTTGACGGCATCGAAATGAGGGTCGAACGGGTCCAGCGCGATGTGCCGTACCTCCTCGGGCAGGTCAGCGCCACCTGGACTGACCCAGACCCCGCCGAACATCCGCTGGTCGACGAACCGGAGCTGCTGGCTGTCGTCCAGGTCGACCAGCACCCGCGTGTTCGACAGCAGGGGAGCCGCCGGCGAATCGACGCGGAACTGTCCGCTCATGCCGAGGTGGGCCATCAGCGCATCGCCATCGACGAACGGCAGCCACATGAACTTGCCCCGTCGCCGCGGTGTGGCGAACGTGCGGCCGACCAAGGTGGCCTGGAAGTCGTCGACGCCACCCTCGTGTCGGCGAACCGGACGGGGATGCAGCACGCTGCAGGCGAGCACCGTACGGCCGGTGATCAGTGACTCGAGGCCTGCCCGTACGGTCTCGACCTCAGGCAGCTCCGGCACGGCTCAGCCTTCTGCGGAGGCGCTGAGCGAGGCGTACGCCAGGGCTGCGGCTTCCTGCTCTGCCTGCTTCTTGCTGAGCCCGGACCCGGGCCCGAACCGATGCTCGCCAGTCACCGCGTAGGCCTCGAAGCGCTTGTCGTGGTCCGGTCCGGACTCGCAGTGCTCGTACGAGGGAACGCCCAGCCCCAGCTGGGCGGACAGCTGCTGGAGGCTGGTCTTCCAGTCGAGCCCAGCACCGAGACGAGCGGCGTCGTCGATCAGTGGGTCGAAGAGGTGGTGGACGAAGCGGCTCGACATCTCGATGCCGCCGGTCAGGTGGATGGCGCCGATGAAGGCCTCCATGGTGTCGGCCAAGATCGACACTTTGCTCCGACCGCCGGTGGTGAGTTCGCCGCGGCCGAGCTTCAGCCCGTCGCCCAGGTCGAGGCTTTGGGCCACCTTGGCGAGGCACTGAGCGTTGACGACCGCGGCGCGCAGCTTCGCGAGCTGACCTTCAGCGCGGTCGGGGAAGGTGGCGTAGAGGTGTTCGGTGACGACGATGCCCAGAACGGCGTCGCCGAGGAACTCGAGGCGTTCGTTCGTGGGGACGCCGCCGTGCTCGTACGCCCACGAGCGGTGTGTCAGGGCAAGCTCAGCGAGCTGGGCGTCCAAGGGGACACCCAGCTCGGTCAACGTCGCGTCGAGGCGGCTGATGGGCTCGTCGGGTGTCTCCACCACGTCGTCACCCACCCCCGCGCCGATCAGACTTCCAGAACCTGGCGACGCGCACCCTTGGGGCCGTACTGGCCGCAGGTCGGGCACGCGGTGTGCGGCAGGTGGAGAGCCTTGCAAGCCGCGTTGGCGCAGGTCACCAGGTTCGGCAACGAGCCCTTCCACTGCGACCGACGGGCGTGCGTGTTGCTACGCGACTGCCTACGCTTCGGAACTGCCATCGTCGTCTCCTTGTGCTGCGGGTCCAGTGACCCGTGGGTTTACTTCGTGTCGTCCGACTGCCAGCCGCTGAGGCTGGACCACCGGTCGTCGGTCCCGTCGTCGTGACCATGCTCCGGGTCGTCGTTGAGGTTCGCGCCACAGATCTGGCACAGCCCCTCGCAGTCGTCCCGGCACAGCGGGGTGAACGGAAGGTCAAGCACCACCGTGTCCCGCAGCACCGGCTCGAGGTCGATCCGCTCGCCCTCGATCCGGCTGGTCTCGTCGTCGTCGGGCCCGTTGCCCGGGTAGTAGTACAACTCCTGGATGTCGATCTCGTCGCTTCGACGGATCGGAGCCAGGCACCGTACGCACTCCCCGGCCAGCGCGACCTCGGCGGTCCCGGTGACCAGCACCCCCTCGCCCACCGCCTCGAGCCGGACATCCAGCTCGACAGGTGAACC
>DAOOHL010000230.1:0-4241 GCA_035416185.1 Propionibacteriaceae bacterium
CGAGGAAGGTGAACAGGGCTTCGCCGGCATCCGTGCGGGCGCTGGCGCCGGCCCGACGAAGCTGCAGGTCGGGGACGAAGAAGCCAACGACCCCGCCCACCAGGGCGACGGCGACCGGTGCCTGCCAAGCCAACCCAGCCAGGGCGGCGACCCCTGTCATCACCACCCCAGGGGTGACGAGGCCGATGAACGCCCACACCACCTTCTCGGTGTAGAAGGCAGACAGCGCCATGCCCTTCAAGTGCAGCGCTCGGAGCTGGTTCGCAGAGACGGGCAGCCGCAGTGTTCGGTAGGCCCATGCACCGACCCGGTCGCTGCCCAGGTCGACGGTTGTCGGGGCAACCAGGTGACGGGTGCCCGAGAGTCGGTCCAGGGCCTCGTCGAGACGGACGGGCTCTCGCACGAATGCGGCAGCTGCCGTCACGGCGCCACCCGCGATCAGCATGCCGCACAGCACCACCAGACCCAGCGTCGTTGGCATCATGAGCGCACCACCGGTGACAGGATCCGTTCGCGCTCGCGGGGAAGGGTCATCCGCCGGAGCATGACCAGGCTGCCGACATAGATGGCGATCAGCGCAGCCAGAATCACCTGGCCGAGCGGGGTGCCGTACGGCTCGAAGAACGCCCGACCCAGGAGCAGCGAGCCGGTCAGGAAGACCAAGGTGATGATGGTGACCTGCCGGACGACGATCCGCGGCTTCGCCCGCTCGGTCTCGATCTCGCGGAGGGCGCGGAGGCGGTCCTGAATGCTCTCTGCCAGGGCGTTCAGCGTGGTCGTGGCGCCCGTACCGCCGCGCTCGGCAGCCAGGATCAGAGCCGCGATGACGGCGTCGGCGTCCGGGGATGCCAGATCATCAGCCAACGCACGCAGCGCATCAGGGGTCGACCACCGGTCATCCATCCGGAGCAGGGTGATGCTCAATGGCTCCTTCAGCAGATCCGGCGCCTGTCGGACGGACAGTCGTACCGATTCAGTGACCGAACGTCCGGTCGGGATCGTGGCAGCGAGCGACCGTACCCAGCGGTCCAAGGCAACGAGCAGGTCAACCTCACGGTTGGTGGGTGCCGCGAGCAGCAGCGGTATGCCGAGCGCAGCGGCAGGCGCCAGCACAAGCATCAGCGGCCATCCCGTCAGCGCGAAGAGGACGATCCCGGCAACGATCGCGGCGGCTGTCCGCAAGGTAGCCCGCCTGGCCTGAGAAGTTCTCAACCTTCTCAGGATGGTTGTCCACAGAGATGTGGATGACGCTGTGGATGAGGGCGGGCGCGGAACGAGGCCAGCGATCACCAGGACCACGCCGCCGGCCAGGAGCGCCCCGCACGCGACGGCGATCAGCGGGTTCATGGCTGTCCCCCGTAGCGCGGGTCGGACCAGGCATGGTCGAAGGGAGCGAGGTCGGCCCAGAAGCCGGCATCGGGATGGAAGGACACCGGAACGCCATCGGCGTCGGTGGCGTAGGTCAGGTGGGTGGTGGGGCGGTCGTTCTCGATGGCGCCGGTCACCTGACGGACCTCGGAGACGTAGCGACGGCGGCGTCCCCCTCGCCAGGTGTCGTCAGTCAGCCGGATGTGGACGAGCAGGTCGACGTTGTGGGCGATCTGGCGGTAGGCCTCGGGGATCGTGAGCACACCGCCCTGGGCCACCCGTGAAGCCAGCCGGTCCATGATCGAGGCTGAGGAATGGGAGTGCGTCGTAGCGAGAGTGCCCGCACCTGCGGCCATGGCTTCGAACATTGCCCCGGCCTCGTCGCCGCGGACCTCGCCGACGACGATCCGCATCAGGTTCTGCCGCAGCGCCTCAGGGATCAGGTCGGCGACGGTCACCTCGCCGAGTCGCCTGCCGTCCTGGAGCTCACCCATGCCGACCCTGGCCTGCAGCGCGACGACGTTCTCGCGTCCTGGCTGAAGGTGGGTCAGGAGCTCGTAGTCGGTCTCGATCGTGCCGAACCGTTCCGTACGGGGAATGGCGGCCACCAGCCCTCTGAGCAAGGTTGTCTTGCCGCTGCCCTGGTCGCCAGCCACGATGATCGACTTCCGCGCCAGCACCGCCGCGTGCAGGAAGCGGGCCAGCTCCGCCGGGAGCATGTCGCGAGCAACGAGGTCGCGCAACGTGACCGCTGTGAGGAGGTGCTGGCGGATCGTCACCGAGGGGCGGTGCGACAAGCCGAAACCGATGGCGTGGAGGCGGAACCGGTCGCCAAGAGCGAGGGTCATCGTCGGATGCATGTCGTCGAATGGCCGCGTCGGGGTCGCCGACTCACCCAGGAAGCGGATCGCCTCCACCAGCTCTTCGTCAGAGTCGGCGACCGGGGGCATCTCGGTGCGCCGCCCATCGGCGTACTGCACCCGTACGGTCCCGCAGCCGTTGATCTCGATGTTTTCGGCATCGGTGACCTCGAGCAGCGGTTGGAGCCGTCCGTACCCGAAGATGCCGTCCTCCAGCGCGCGGGCGTACTGCCGCTCAAGGGAGATCGGCCACAGTGCCGCACCTGACATGCTGAGCTGCTCGGCGTGCTGGCGGACGATCCCGCCAATCACCGAGCGGCCCATCATGATCCGGTCCTGGGCGCTCAGCCGCGTGCCGTGCCTGTCGTGATGCTCCTGCATCCCTGCGGAGATCTCGGCAGCAGCCCGTCGTCGGAGCGTGACGACCAACGACCAGTCAACCCCGACCGGGCTGCGGACGTCAGACGTGGGCGTCGGTGGTGATGTCGCTCCCAGCGCTGCCGCCGGGAGGGCCGGTGAGAACAACGGAACGGCCGACAGTGAGACCACGCGAGGGAGGACCGTGGGCGAGGCGGCAGGGCGGCGGCCCGCAGTCGCGCCGGCGTCCTCGACCGCATTCATCGGACGCCCACGATTCGGCGGCGCTGCTCGGCCATGCTCGCCACGATCTGGGAGCTCAGGGTGCGAAGTGATCGGATGTAGCGAGAGTCCCCGTATCGCCGCGGCTCGTCAGTGCCCTCCCCGAGCACTGCCGCAGCCGAAGCGTCGTGCGGGATCGAGCCCGCGACCGGTGACCCGAGCAGGTCACTGATCTCCTTGCTGCTGTACGGCTGACCCTCTCCGACCAGCACGATGCCGAGGCCGGTGACCGTCCCCCGGAGCCTCTCCAACGAGTCGGTCAGCACGGGCAGGTGGAGGCGAAGGCCCGACAGGGCCGGCAGGTTGGTCCTCGTCACCACAAGGACGGAGTCGGCGTGGGTCAGCAGTCCGGGGGGCGGACCTTGAGGTCCGATCCGGCCCACGTCGACGATCACATCGACCCCCGCGCGGCTGAGCGCGTCGAAGGCGTCGCCCAGTCCGGCCCAGGCCTGGCTGAAGAGCTGGGCGGCACCCGGTGTGGCGAACCCCGGGAGGAAGGTACGGCGGACCTCTCCCATCGCGAGTGGAATGGTCTCGTTGGCGATCGCCTGCGCGAGTGGTCGCCCCTCACGGTGTGCGCGGGCGAGGCCGGTCAGGCCGATGCCGCTCGCGTCCGTACCGCGCAGGTAGCCCGCCAGCACGGCCTGCGCCGGGGTGCGGTCGCAGTCGGCGAGCATCACCGTCGACGGCCAGACCAGCGCCAGACCGACGGCGGTCGACGTCACCCCAGGCGCGCCGGATGCCGACGTGACCAGCACGATGGCCATGTCACTTCACCGGCTCTCGCACGACGACCAGGCGGTCTGCCGCAGCGAGTTGGGCTAGGATCACGGCCTTGTCTGCCGGGACCTCCACGTCGAGCATGACTGCGGCGCCGTCGGGTGTCGCCTGCGGACTCGTCACCACCGTCGCGGCGGTCACGAAGGCGTCCGAGGCAGCCGCTGCCTGGTCGGTCTTCGCCGGGACGCCGATGATGCGCACCGGCGTTCCCGCCGGCATGTCCCGTACGGGCACTCGGCCCGGAGCCAGCCGTAGCCCCAGCTGGGAAGTGCCCGCGTTGACCGACACCTGCCCGTACGACGCCGGCGTCAGCACGGAGCCCTCGCCGATGTCCAGCAGAGCGACCTTGCCGACCACCTCCCGCAACCGGTTCGCATCGACTGCAGCCACGCGAGCGCCGCCCAGTTCGGTGATCCGCAGGTCGCTCTCCTTGATCGTCTCGCCGCGCACCACCGTCCGGTTGGCCACCAGCACGGGTCGCGAGGTCGTCACCGAGGCGTACAGGACTGCCGCCCCCAGCCCGCCGAGGCACATGATCAGCAGCCCGACCAGCACCAGACGAGGGCTCCGCCGCGCGCGCAGCTGAGTCGTGCC
>DAOOHL010000231.1:0-4219 GCA_035416185.1 Propionibacteriaceae bacterium
TCAGGGACAGTTCGGGGTCGGGTTGTCCACAAATCAGAGCTCCGCGAGTGGAGACGGCAGGCGCCACCCCCTAGGGTCGATCTCGTGACCCCCGACACACCATCACGTGACTCCGCCCCTGCCAGCGCTACGCCCAGGTGGGCCCCGAAGCATGCCATCGTCGACGCCGCTCCTTCCGAGCTGGTCGACAGGCTCGCTGACGCCCCCGACGTCGCCGCCCCAGTCGCAGCGACGACTGCCACGGACACCCCTCGCCGCGCGGCCCCCGATGCGCCAGCGACCAGCGACGCGGCCGTGCGCGTCGAGAACCTCCGTCGCACGTACGGGCGGGGCGAGGCCACCGTCCATGCGCTTCGTGATGTGTCGGTAGCGCTGGAGCGTGGCGAGTTCACCGCGATCATGGGCCCTTCCGGTTCCGGCAAGTCCACCCTCATGCACTGTGCCGCTGGCCTCGACGCCCCGTCGGCAGGCAAGGTCTGGATCGGCGCAACCGAGATCACGAAGCTGACCGACAAGCAGCTCACGCTGTTGCGGCGCGACAACGTAGGATTCGTGTTCCAGTCCTTCAATCTGCTCCCCACCCTGAGCGCCAAGGACAACATCCTGCTTCCGCTCGAGCTGGCCAGCCGGAAGCCGGACCAGGCCTGGTACGACCAGGTCGTCGACGTCCTCGGTCTGCGCGACCGGCTCAGCCACCGGCCATCGGAGATGTCAGGCGGCCAGCAGCAACGGGTGGCCGTCGCCCGCGCCATGGTGACGAGGCCGACCGTGATCTTCGCCGACGAACCCACCGGTGCCCTCGACTCGAAGGCTGGCAACGACCTGCTCACCTTCCTGCGGCACTCGGTCACCGAGCTGGGGCAGACCGTGGTCATGGTCACTCACGACGACCATGCCGCCTCCTTCGCCGACCGCATCCTGCGGCTCGCTGACGGGCGCATCGTCGCCGACGAGCGGCGGTAGGCGATGCTGCGCGAACCCAGGCGGCTGATCGCCGCCGTCATCGCCATCGCAGCCGGCGTCGCCTTCGTCGCGGCCACACTCGTGCTGTCGTCCTCGCTGCAGGCAAGCGTCGACCGCGGCTTCGCAGGTGAGACGTACGGCAGCGCCGTGATCGTCCAACCCACGTTCAACCAGACGACCGGTGAAGAGACCCTGATCTCGGAGCAGGCGGTCGCTGACATCCGCAAGGTCGACGGCGTCACCAAGGTACGGACGACCGTCCTGTCGTTCTTCATCCAGAAGACAAGCTCCGGTGAGCAGTACGTGCAGGGCATGGCGGTCCCCGAGCTGACCTCGACCACCACCCTCAAGGAAGGTCGCCTGCCGGCCGTCCGCAACGAGGTGGCCGTGTCGTCCTTCCTGGCCACCAACCGGAAGGTGACCGTTGGCCAGAAGCTCGACCTGGTGAACCCGATGACCGAAGAGGCGCAGACCATTCAGGTCACGGTCGTCGGGGTCATCGAGCCCGGCCCTGAGGTGACCGGCGGGCCTAGCCCCCTCCTGTTCGCCTCCACGGCCGACCTGTTCACCTGGCGGGGCCAGCCTGGCTACGACATGGCGTATGTCGAGTCCAGCCAGCCACAGACGCAGGTGCGGGATGCCATCCGGGCTCTGCCGAGCGTCAAGTCGGCGGGCTGGAAGGTGCAGACCACCGATGACTACGTCAAGGAACAGCGCGAGACTATGGCCGAGATGGTGCGGGCCATCACCGGCTTCCTGCTCGCGTTCGGTGTGATCTCGCTGGTGGTCTCTGCCCTGGTGATCGCCAACACCTTCTCCATCCTGGTCGCCCAGCGCACCCGTACCCTCGCCCTGCTCCGCTGTGTCGGCGCGACCAAGGGACAAGTGTTCCGTACGGTCGTCGGCGAGGCCGTCCTGATGGGCCTGATCGGCGGCGTGCTGGGCGTGGTCGGCGGAATCGGGTTGGCGTTCGGGCTGTACCTGCTGTCCAAGGCCAACAATGTCGGGCTGACTGACTTCGTCATCTCGCCACTCGCGGTCGTGGTGCCGATCGCGCTCGGCCTCGCTGTCACCCTGCTGGCGTCGGTCCTGCCTGCCCGTCGAGCCACCCGGGTCATGCCCTTGGCGGCCCTTCGACCGAACCTCGCGCCTGCCACCGGGACGCGCGCCGGGCGTGCGGTGCTGGCGATGGGGGCTGTGCTCACGGTGGCGGGCGCCGGCGCGCTGCTGTTCGGAGCCCTGAAGCCGGGCCGCAAGGACGACTTCGACCCGACCTTCCTCGTGGTGGGCATCGCAGGCGGCGTGCTCAGCTTCCTCGGCGTGATGATGCTTGGCACGGTCGTCATCCCCGCCCTTGCCAGGCTCGTCGGCGTCATCCCCGCCACGCTCGGTGGAGTTCCGGGAAAGCTGGCCGTTGCCAACAGTCGGCGCAACCCGTCGCGGGCAGCGGCAACCTGCAGCGCGCTGCTGATCGGGGTAACGCTGATCACGACCGTCGCCGTGGGCGCCCAGTCGGGCCAGGCAACGGCCCAACAGGCGTTCGACAAGCTCTTTCCGGCTGACCTCACGCTGTCGACCAGGTCCTCGACGGTGCCTGAGGCGCTCCTGACCAAAGTGCGCAACGACAAGGTGGTCGCCAAGGCCGAGCGGGCCGACAGCGCCCCCATGACGGTGGGCGGTAACCAGCTGATGGTGACCGGCGTGCCCACCTCGATGCGCGACGTGCTGCGCTACCAGCCGTACCTTGGCGGCCTGACTGACAGCACCGTGCTGGTCCCGACCAGCGTGAAGGGAATCGCCAACGGCGCCAGTGTCACCGTCACCGGCGACAAGGGCTCCCGTACGCTCACGGCCGTCGTGTCGGCCGACGGGCCGGGCGCTCCCGTGGTGACGAAGGCTACGTTCGACCAGCTCACCGGTGAGAGCCAGCAGGGCATGTGGGTCCGGCTGAAGGACGACGTCAAGCCCTCCGAGGCAGCCGAGCACCTCTCCCAGGAGCTCGCCAACGATGCCGTCTCGATCCAAGGTGGCGCACTGATGCGGGAGCAGCTCGAGCAGACGCTGCTCATCGTCGTCGGAGTGATCAGCGCCCTGCTGGCCGTCAGCGTCCTGATCGCTCTGGTCGGCATCACCAACACCCTTGGACTGTCCGTACTGGAACGCACCCAGGAGTCGGGACTCCTGCGCGCCCTGGGTCTGACTGCGGGACGACTGCGGGGGATGTTCGCCA
Source organism: Propionibacteriaceae bacterium (assembly GCA_035416185.1). Taxonomy (GTDB): domain Bacteria; phylum Actinomycetota; class Actinomycetes; order Propionibacteriales; family Propionibacteriaceae; genus JBHAES01. Next base: position 3,194 of record DAOOHL010000231.1, read on the forward strand.
TCGAGGCGGTGATCCTGGCCGTGGTCGCGGTGCTGCTCGGGCTTGGGCTCGGGCTCGCGTACGGGATCGCGGGCGCCTACGCGCTGCTCGGTGGCGAGGTCTCCGTCGTCATCGACATCCCCTGGTTGCCCGTCATCGGCATCGCTGCGGCAGCGGTCGTCGCCGGGCTCGTCGCCTCGATCGTTCCCGCCATCAGGGCTGGCCGGATCAAGCCAGCCGCCGCCCTGGCGGTCGGGGAGTAGCCCGCCGCTGGCTCAGGAGCGGGGGCGCTTGGGCGGGACCGGATGCACCTCACGCTCGGCCGCGACGGCAGCGCTGACCGTACCGTCAGCCTGCTGCGGGGTCCAGCGTTCCGTCGACAGCCACTCCGACGCGCAGCCGCCGCAGCGGAAGAGCGTACGGCCGTCGCGGTTGGCGTCAGTGGGCTGCCAGTCGCACTTCTCCGTGCACGGGTTGGTTGCCAGGGGAACGGTCATGGAGGCCATCCTGCCAGTCGCACCGGTAGGCTGGGCCGGTACGAGCCCGGGGCGATGCCCTGGGCACATGCACGTCGAGAGGGTAGTCATGCCAGGCGTCATCGTGATCGGAACCCAGTGGGGTGACGAAGGAAAGGGCAAGGCCACCGACCAGCTCGGCGACCGGGTCGACTACGTCGTGCGGTACTCAGGCGGCAACAACGCTGGTCACACCGTCGTCGTCGACGGCGAGAAGTACGCACTCCACCTGCTGCCGTCGGCGATCCTCAACCCGACCTGTGTGCCGGTGATCGGGAACGGGGTCGTCGTTGACCTCGACGTCTTCTTCTCAGAGATCGACGCGCTCACTGCGCGGGGCATCCATGCTGAGCGGCTGAAGGTGAGCGCCAACGCCCACATCATCGCCCCGTACCACCGCACGATCGACAAGGTGACCGAGCGGTTCCTCGGCAAGCGCAAGATCGGCACCACTGGCCGCGGCGTCGGCCCTGCGTACGCCGACAAGGTGAACCGGATCGGCGTACGCAGGGCCGACGCCGCGGCCAGTGGT
>DAOOHL010000232.1:0-4178 GCA_035416185.1 Propionibacteriaceae bacterium
GGCTCATCGACGTGACGCCGATGCCCCCCGAGGTGCGCCCCGAAGCCGACCTCGGCATCCACAAGCTCGACACCCTGCAGCAGTCCCCCGACGACCTGGACTGGTTCTACATCAGCCCGGCCGCCGAGTTCGGCGCCTGGGTTCCCAGCACCGAGACCGGCGAGTACCGCACGAGCGACGATGTCCTGCTCCGCAGCCCCGATGCTGCTCGCAGATCTCGGCGGTCGACCTGGCCCTGGCGGTCCTCGACGAGATCGAGCAGCCCAGGCACCCCCGGCGCCGCTTCCACGTCGCCCAATGACCCGGCGCTCCCATGGGACCAGCTGCGCGCCGCCGCACTCGCGCTGGGGACCGCTTGACATCTGGGTCAGCAACGCCGTCACCGCGGGCGTGTACGGGCCCACGTCGTCCACCCCACGGTGTGAACCGTTGTATGACCAGCCGCATGGGGACTCTTCAGCGACTTCCCGTCCTTGTCGACCACGTCAGCCCCTGACGTGTCGAGACAGACCGTCACCACCATCTGAGTCGCGGTCGCACCTGGCTTGGCCACCGATGTCACGATCACTGTCTTGGCAACCTGGTGCTCGCCGCGACCGTACGCCTGCATCACGATGCCGGACCAGGCCTCGAAGGCCTGTCCCCGTCCCTACACAGCCAACTTGTCCAGCGCCGGCGCAGCACTGGTGGCTGACGCGATCTCGTCAACAGTTAGAGAAACTGCCTCATTGCCGGTCTGCGATGTGGCCCTACCCCGACCCTCCCTTGATCGACTCACGGATTGGTTCTATTCAGGCGCAGAAACTTCTACGTGCGGGTGATCGTTCGCTCGTACTGTCCTCCTGACAGCCGGCGCGAAGCAGCGCGCGGCACCATCCGAAGGAGTCTGGACTCACATGGCAAGGACACCCAAGCTGACGGCCAGTGAGGCCGACGGCGTTCAGTACCGGCGTGCTGCGACGTGGCAGATCGCCCTCGCCCAGCTCAACAACGGCTCGGCCATGATCTTCTACACCTTGATCGGCCTGTTGAGCTACTTGCAGAACGCGGGGTACGGCATCGCCGTCGCGGTCGCGGGCATCATCCTCACTGCCACTCGACTACTGGACGGCGTTATCGACCCATTGCTCGCGATGGTGATCGACAAGGTGACCTTCAGCTTCGGCAAGCTCCGGTTCTTCCTGGTCGTGGGCTGGCTGATCCGCATCTTCGCGATCCTGATGCTCTTCGTCTGGGCACCCGACAAGGGCTTCGGCGCCCCGTTCTTCATCGCCATGTACGCGCTATACATCGTTGGCTCGTCGACGAACGACATCGCGGGCAACATGATGGGACCGGTCATGACCAACGACCCACGGCAGCGGCCGATGGTCGGCGTGTGGGGCACCGTCTACTCCTACTTGGTGCCCACAATCTTCAGCCTGATCTCGACAGTGCTGATCCTGCCGCGGCATGGCAACCAGTTCACCGTGGGGATGCTCAAGGAGACGGCGATCGTCTTCGTGATCTGCTCGTTCTTCTTCCAGCTCTTGGCCGTGATTGGCATCTCGCCTGCTGACAAGCCCGAGAACTTCCGCCACATCGAACACAACGACGAGGGAGTCTCCGTTGGGGACATGCTTCGCTTCGTTCGCGACAATCGCGCGTTTCTCCGCTACACGGTCGCGGCCGCCTCTGACAAGGTCGCCCAGCAGATCGGTGCTCAGGCGGTCGTGACGACGATGTTGTACGGGATCCTGCTCGGCAACATCCAACTGGCAACGATCTTGAGCGTCGGCTCGATGCTGCCGTCGATCATCTTCGCGATCTTCGGGGCCCGCTACGCAGGCAAGCATGGCTCCAAGAAGGCCTTTGTCACGTGGACCTGGGCCTGCCTGGCGATCGGCACTGCGGCACTGGCACTCTGTTTCGCCATCGACATGCGGTCGATCCTGAAGAGCCTGCCGCTGATGATCCTGTTCTTCGGTCTGCAGCTCGTGCTCAACGGCTCGAAGATGTGCGTCACCACGGCGGCGGGCGCGATGCGGGCCGACATCGTTGACCACGAGCTCGACCGGTCGGGCAAGTATCTGCCCGGCGTCGTCACAGCCACGTACAACTTCATCGATCAGATCGTGTCGTCGTCCAGCGCGGCTATCGCCCTTGGCGCGGTCGCCCTGATCGGCTACACGACGGTGATGCCGCAGCCGACAGACGCTCCCAACGGCGCGATCCTGGTGACCGCTCTCTTCCTGTTCTTCGGGGTGCAGATCATCGGCTGGGTCGCCAGCCTGTTCGCCATGGCCGGCTACAAGCTGACCCGCGAGGAGATGATCGCCGTACAGAAGCGGGTCGCCGACAAGAAGGTGCCGATCGCCGACGACCTCGAGGGCGTCACGACACAGGTGGCCATCTGAGCTTCGACGGACAGAACTGCCTCATGTGGAGTGGGCCGCGGGATCGATGGGCCGGGCTGCTGGCGACTATCGTCAGGTGCAGTTGTCCGCTGTGTCACAACGAGTGGCGACGCCGGAACTCGGTGGGGGTGGTGTCGTAGACCGTACGGAACACCTTCACGAAGTAGTTCGCATCGAGGTAGCCAACGTAGGCCGCGATGTCTCGGACGGGATGTTTGGTTGCGGTCAGTAGCTGAGCGGCTCGCTCGCATCTCACCTGGGCCACGTGTTCGGCGATCGTGTGACCGGTCTCGGCCTTGAACGTACGGGCCAGGTGCGACTCGGAGACGTGCAGCCGCCGAGCAAGCTCGCTCGGAGAGACGTGGTGGCTCAGGTGCAGCTCAATCTCGTCGATCACCTGTCGGACGAGTTTCGAGTACGGCCGCTGTCGGTGTCGCCGTACGTGCCGGCAGAACTCGGCGACCATGGCCGCCTGGTCCTGCGTCGCCTTTGCCGAGGCCGAGTGGGCGGCGCGGTGCAACCGTTGAGCGTACGACTGCGAGATCGCATCCAGAGTCACGGGCGGCAAGCCGCCGAGCTGCGCGCCGACGCGGGTCAGGATGCGCAGGATGGTCTGGCCGAGGTAGGGAGTGGACAGGTATGCAGGAGGCAGCTGCGCCGATGCCATCCGCTGCAGGGCCGCGAGTGCTCGCCCCTCGTCGCCTTCAGAGACGGCTGCCAGGAACTCAGCCTCATGGGCGTATCTCGCCTCGATCTTGTCGAACGATCCGAGGTGTAGTGGTTCGGCCGATCCGGCGGCCACGGGGTCACTGGACACGGCTACCTGCTGGAACCGGGCGTCCTCGTATGGCAGGCCGGCTGCGCTGAGCAGTGAGGCGGCGGCTCGGAGCGCGTACTCCGAGTCGACGATGGCGTAGCGGGCGCGGTAGAGCAGGTACGACGGCAGGCGCGATCCCGCGATCCGAAGCCCGCCCAGGACTATCGCTGCGTCATCTCCTGTGACCGACCGGTCGGTGTACGGCCCGATCGCCAGCAGCCCCCTGCCCAGCCGAGCGAGGGTGAGCCGCATCCCGAGCGGTTCCCGGATCTCACGGACTGTGCCCACAGCAAGGTCGGCGACGACTCGGCTCAGGTGGTCGGCGGTGAAACCGCGCTGGAGTCTCTGGTCATAGCAGTGCAACCTCTCGATCTCCGAGACAAGCGCGTCGATGTCGGACGAGATCGTCACCGGGCAGCCCAGAACAGCAGCCACGACCTCCCGCTCGCGATCTGTGACCGGCTCCATCGGAGCACCCTTCACGCTGGATCACTACTACTCATGAGAGCAGAGTTCTATCAGAGGTGGCACCGCGCCGCCTAGCGTCCGGGGCGAACTGAACTCTAGGAGAGCCATGACTGACCAGCCCACAGGCGGCCGTACGACCACCGTCCTCCAGTCCGGGTGGACCTACATCGACGGCGAGGTCCCGCCGGCGGCCCCGTACGCCGAGGCGGTTGACACGGGCGTGCCGGTGACGCTGCCTCATACCTGGAACGCCGTCGACGGCCAGGACGGTGGCAACGACTACCGACGCGGCAAGGGCACCTACCTGCGCGACCTCGGCCAACTGCGCACGGATCGGGAGCTGTGGCTGGAGGTGGACGGAGCCAACTCCTCGGCCGAGGTGTTCCTGAACGGCACTCGGGTGGGTCGACACGACGGCGGCTACTCCACGTTCCGCGTCAACCTGACGCCGGCCATCGCCGCCACGAACCGCCTCGCGATCGTTGTCGACAACGCGG
>DAOOHL010000233.1:0-4092 GCA_035416185.1 Propionibacteriaceae bacterium
GGACTTGCTGGGCAGTTCCCGGGTCTTCCGTGCCGTCGTCGCCAACGGGTCGGTCCACGGTGCCGCCACCCAGTTGGGCTACACCCCTTCGACGATCAGCCAGCACATCACCGCGCTCCAGCGCGAGACGCGCTCACCCTCTTCGAGAAGTCCGGGAGGGGGATCACGCCCACTGCCACCGGAACGCTGCTCGCGACCGAGAGCGACGAGGTGATGACCACCCTGGCCAAGCTCTCGGGCACGGTCGAGTGCCGCTCGCTACGCTCCCGCTCTTCGTCGTCGATCCGACACTCTCCCCCGCGTCGCTCCTCCGAGTGCCGGCTCTCCTCCTGCATCGCGGGTGCTCGCGGCACCTCAGGGACGAATCGACCCGTTCGACGTAGCCACCCGACCCAACCACTCCCCCGAAGGCTTGACTGTCCGCTCCTGGATGGGGCGGTCGACGGCGATGATGCCGAACTTCGGGCCGTACCCGAAGATCCACTCGAAGTTGTCCAGCGCGCTCCAGGCGACGTAACCCCGCACGTCGATGCCGTCAGCCAGGCACTCCTCGACGGCAGTCACCGCCTCGCGGAAGTAGGCGAGCCGCTGGGTGTCGTCGTCGGTGGTCAGCCCGTTCTCGGTCACCCACACGGGCACCTGAGCGATCTCGGCCGCCTCCCGTACGGTGGCGCCAATGGCCCGTGGGTAGATCTCCTCACCCATCGTGTTGACCGAGGCCCCTGCCGGTACGGGAGCCAACCCGGCGGCGTCGAACACCGTACGGCCATAGGTCTGGATGCCCACGAAGTCGTCACCGCGGGTATCGAGCAGGAACCGTACGTTGACCGCCTCACGGGCAGACGCCGCCCGATCCTCCCCGCCCGGCACCGACTGGATGTCGGAGTTGGCCAGCGTCCAGCCGACCTGAAGATCGGGCCGGACAGCCTTGATCGAGTCACGGCCGGCGCGATGGGCAGCGAGCTTGACCTGGTACGCGGCCTCCGTCGCGCAGAACTGGAACGGGGCCACCTCATGCGGCGCGAGACCCAGCGCAGCGCCGGCGTCGACCCACATCGGCTGGTTCACCCGCGCTGCCGCGTCCCGCTCGGCGATCCCGAACTCGGCCAGCAACCACGCGAGGTTCGGCTCGTTGAGTGTGCAGGCGACACCGATCAGGTCGCCGAGCTGCTCGGTGACGTACGTGCAGAACCGGGCGAACCGATCGACCGTCGACGCCGCCTCCCAGCCGCCCTCGGCCAGCAGCCACAACGGCGAGGAGAAGTGGTGGTACGTGACGATCGGCACCAGACCGTGCTCGTGGCAGGCCTCGAGCATCTCGCGGTAGTGCTGCGTCGCCGCCGCGTCCCAGACGCCCGGCTCCGGCTCGATCCGGGCCCACTCGACCGAGAACCGGTACGCCGTGAAGCCCAGCCGGGCCAGCAGCGCGATGTCGTCACGGAACAGCCGGTAGTGGTCGACCGCGTCACCAGACGGCTCGCGGAAGATCGTCCGGGGCAGGTGCTCGAGGAACCAGATGTCGTTGGCGGAGTTGCCGCCCTCGACCTGATGGGCCGCCGTGGCGGTCCCCCACAAGAAGCCATCAGGGAACGCCATCACCGCACCCCCTTGATCATCGGCACGACGGCGGCACCGGCGAGGCAGAGCACCGCGGCGAAGCCCCAGAACAGCACGTAGTTGGCGCTCGCGCCGAGCAGCAGCGGAGCCACGGCCGGCACCAGCACGCCGGGCAGGTTGAGCGCGAGCCCGAACACCGCCATGTCCTTGCCGGCGTCGGCCTGGTTCGGCAGCACCGAGGCGCAGAGCGCCAGGTCCACCGTCAGGTACATCGCCTGCCCCATCGCGAAGATCAGCCACGCGACGAGGAACTGGGTGAAGCTGGTGGCCGTACCGCCGACGACCAACGCGATCGCCATCAACACAGCCGAGGCGGCGACGAACGGCTTACGGCGGCCGACCTTGTCCGACAGCCAGCCCGAGCCGGTGAAGAACAGGATCGAGATCGGTGCAGAGGCGAGGGTCAGCAGGCCAGCCTTCGCGCCGACCTCCTCGATCGGCACGTGCAGACCGGACATCAGGAAGTAGATGAAGTAGCCGAGCATCGCAGTCATGGCCGCGCCGGCGAGGAAGCGGGAGAGCCAGGTCCAGCCGAAGTCGGGGTGCTTGCGCGGGTCGACGAAGAACGTCTTCGCCAGCCCCACCACATCCAGGGCAGGCACGTCGGCCTTGTCGCGGACAGGGTCGCGGTACATCAGGAGCAGCGGCAGCATGGTCACGGTCGCGGCAAGGATCGGTACGGTCATCAGCAGCACCGGCATCGAGACCAGCGCGCCGGCGAGGAACGACCCGCCCGACATCGCCAGGGCGCCGAAGAGCCCCATCAGGCCCATCACCCGAGCGCGCATCCGGTCAGGGATGCCCTCGACCGGGATCACCGCGTAGGCGTTGAAGCCCGCCTGGGCAGCCGTGATGCCGACCACGTATGCGATGCCGATCACCAGGAAGCTGGTCGACATCCCGATCAGCGCGAAACAGGCCAGCGAGACGACGAGCCCGGCGACGATCCATGGGCGGCGCCGGCCGAACCGGCTTGTCGTACGGTCCGACAACGCCCCCACGAGCGGGATCGCGACCAGCATCAGCAGCGCCGCGACGGACACGATCCGCGAGTAGACCGCCTCCTTGCCCTCGGGATCGATCAGCGCGATCCGCAGCGACAGGGCAGTCGCGAGCGTGAGCATCATCAGGTAACCGCCCACCGCTGCGATGAGCACGAGAGCGACCGTGCGCTTGGGGCTGCCGTACTTGGCAGTGATCGCCGCGGTGTCGTCGGCACCATCAGGGCCGAGGTCCGGGGCAGGCAGGGTGGCGACCGGGGTTCCGGCCGCGGAGGAGAGCACGCCTGGGTCGTCTGCGGTCCAGGTAGGTGTGGTGTCGGTCATCGTCGTCCTTGACTGGTGGGTGGTCTGACGTGGATGAGACTAGATCAATATAGACCACTTTGGCTAATGTTTTATAGTTAACTTGATCCGTACTGGTGCATGTTCAGCGAGCGACAGTAGGGTGGTCCGTACGACCCAGCGCCAGAGAGAGGGCTATGACCGCCACCGACAAGGGCGACACGGACGCCGCGACCCCGCCCCGTCGCGCCAGCTACGCCAACGGTGAGCGCCGCCGTACGGAGCTCGTCGAGGCCGCGTTCCGGGTGTTCTCCGAGCGCGGGTTCCAGTCGCTGTCGATCCGCCAGATCGCCCAGGCCATCGGGGTCAGCCACTCGCTACTCCTCCACCACTTCGGCAGCCGCGAGGCGCTGATCGAGGCGGTTCTCGAGAGCAGGTTCGAGCGGCAGGCGCCCGACCGCGAGACGCTACTGGAGGAGCGCGGACTGCTCGACGCGCTGCCCGACCTGATGCGGCAGAACCTTGAGCTTCGCGGGCTGATTCGGCTCGACGCGACCCTCCGCGCCGAAGCGGTCGACGCCGACCACCCTGGCCACGCCCACATCGCTCGGCACCGGCACAACTTCTTCGCCGACGTGCTCGCCCACCTCGCGGTCGAGCAGCGCCGCGGTCGGCTCCGGGACGGGCTGGATCTGGCGACCACCGCGCAGCAGCTCACCGCCCTGGTCGAGGGGCTGGAGATCGCCTGGCTCTACGACGACACCGTCGACGTCGCCGCGCACGTGGAGGCGTTCGTCGCGCTCATCCGCCGCTGATCTCTCGCTGGTCGGCGGCAGATCGTCCGCTACCTCTCGCCGAGTCAGTCCAGACCAGCCAGCGCCCGTACGGTGTCGATCGTGTCGGCTTCATCTGCCGTCTTGTCATCGCGATAGCGCAAGACCCGCGCGAACCGAAGCGCCAGCCCACCGGGGTAGCGTGACGACCGCTGCAGCCCGTCGAAGGCAATCTCGACGACCTGCTCCGGCCGTACGGTCACCACCCACTCCCCCGCATCAACCGCGAGCTCGGTGAACCGCTCGGTCTGCCACGCGAGCATCGCGTCGGTCATGCCCTTGAACGTCTTGCCCAGCATCACGAAGCCCCCGGTCTCCGGGTCACGCGCACCGAGGTGGATGTTCGACAGCGTCCCCAC
>DAOOHL010000234.1:0-4023 GCA_035416185.1 Propionibacteriaceae bacterium
CGGCACGCGAAGCGCCGGCTGGTCTCGGCTGCGTTCGGCGACCTCGTCGCGTCGCGGCTGGCGGCCGACGGGGCCCTGAGGATCGCGACCGACTGGCAGGAGTACGCCGACCACGTCCACGAAGTGCTCGACGCCCACCCACGGTTCGTCAGCCTCAACCCGGTCCCCCGGTTCGAGGAGCGGCCCCTGACCAAGTACGAGTCCCGCGGCATCGCCGCTGGGCGTGCGATCCACGACCTCGCCTACCGAGCTCGGCCATGACGCCCACGACGCGCTTCAGGCTGGATCTCGCCTATGACGGAACCGCGTTCTCGGGGTGGGCAACCCAACCAGGGCTTCGTACGGTGCAAGGCGAGCTCGAGACCTGGATCCCCCGCGTGCTCCGACTCGACACTCCCACGCCCGTGACCGTCGCTGGCCGGACCGATGCCGGCGTTCACGCCCGCGGCCAGGTCGCCCACGTCGACCTGCCCGCCGAGTTCAGCGCAGCCCGGGAAGGCGCCGGGCCCACCGGTCCGCTGCTGTTCCGTCGACTCTCGCGGGTGCTGCCCGACGACGTCGTGGTACGGGCGGTGGCCCCCGCCCAGACTGGCTTCGACGCCCGGTTCTCGGCGATCTGGCGGCGCTACGTCTACCGGATCTGGGACGCCCCCGAGTTGGCTGATCCACTGCGGCGGAACCACGTGGCGACCGTACGGCACTCGCTCAACCTGGCTGCCATGTCCACCGCCGGCGCGAGCCTGCTTGGCCTGCACGACTTCGCTGCCTTCTGCAAGCCACGTGACGGAGCCACGACGATCCGGACGCTCGACCGGCTCACCATCGACCGCTCCACCGACGGCACGATCGAGATCGAGGTGCGGGCCGATGCCTTCTGCCACTCGATGGTGCGCTCCCTGGTCGGCGCCCTCGTGGCCGTCGGTAACAGCACGCGTGACCAGGAATGGCTCGCCGGGCTCATTGACCGTACGCAGCGGTCCGGTGAGATCCACGTGATGGCGGCCCACGGACTCACGCTGGAAGAGGTCGGCTACCCGGCGGAGTCCGAACTGGCCGCGCGAGCGCTCGAGGCCCGTGCCGTACGAACCCTGCCGGAGGAGCAGCGATGACTCACTACTTCGAGACCCCCACGAACCCAGGGCGCGCCGAGCGGTCGGTCGAGATGACCCTGTGGGGTCACGACGTCACCCTCACCTCCGCTCGCGGTGTGTTCTCCGCCGACGGGCTCGATCTGGGCACGGCGGTCCTGCTCCGTACGCTGCCACCGCCCACGACCACGAGTCGACTACTCGACCTCGGCTGCGGCATCGGCCCGATCACCCTCGCTCTCGCCCTCGCATGCCCTCGGGCAGAGGTCACTGCCGTCGACGTCAACGACCTCGCCCTCGACCTGACCCAGCGCAACGCCGCTGCAGCCGGAGTGGGCGACCGGGTACGGGCATCCCGCCCCGACGACGTCGACCCGGATCTGCGCTTCGACGAGATCTGGTCGAACCCGCCGATCCGCATAGGCAAGGAGGCCCTCCATCAGCTGCTGCGGACCTGGCTGCCCCGCCTCACCCCCGGCGGCATCGCGCGACTGGTGGTGGCTCGCAACCTGGGTGCCGACTCGCTGGCATCGTGGCTTGTCAGCGAGGGTTGGCAGGTGGTTCGCGAAGGCAGCGCCAAGGGTTTCCGGGTGCTGTCGGTGTCGGCCTGACCCGGACGTTTCCCTGGATCCCTCCCTGGCGAAACGACGACGTGCTATCAAGGAGTCGACTGATCGTCCAAGGAACACTCGGAGGTCTGTCATCCACCTGCTGGACCCAGCCGAAGGAGAACCACATGGGTTTCATGGACGACATCAAGAACAAGGCCTCCGAGCTTGTCGAGGACGCCAAGGAGGCGTTCGAGGACGTCAAGGACAAGGTTGAGGACCTGATCGACGGTGACAACGACGTTGCTGACGACGCCAAGGACGTCGCTGACGACGCCAAGGACGCCGTCGACGACACGATCGAAGATGCGAAGGACGCTACCGCTGACGCTGTCGACGACGCCCGCGACGCTGCCGCCGACGCGGTGGACGACGTCAAGGACGCGGCCGACGACGCCGGTGACTGGGTCAAGGACAAGACGGACGACGCGGTCAACGCCGCCGAGGACGCCGTCAGCTGACCCCCTACCACCACGGGCGCCGGGCTGTGAGCCCGGCGCCCGTGGCATGTCCGTTGGGGTGGTGCTGCGACCGGTCCGGGTCGAGGGTGACCCGCGTGCAGTGTTGGATGAGAGATCCAGGCCGCACCGACGCGGCCCTGACAGAGGAGGTCCGACATGGGACTGGGTGACAAGATCGCCAATGAGGTCAAGGAGAAGGTCGGTCAGGCCAAAGAGGCCGTCGGCGACGCTCTCGACAACGAGAAGCTGGAGCGCGACGGCGAGCGCGAGCAGCGCGAGGCCAAGGTCAGTCAGGCCGGCCACGCTGTCCACGAGAAGGTCGACGACGTCAAGGACGCCGTGAAGGACAAGCTCGACGACGCCAAGCGCGCGATCGACTGACCTCCGCCCTCACCAGCCGTGAGCGCCCCGTACGAGACCCGTACGGGGCGCTCTCTGCTTCTGGGACCTCCGGAATAGGCACCCCAGACGATAGGTTGGCAATGACGACGGGTCGGACTGATCCGCGAACACTTCACGAGGAGAGGACCTCTCATGGCTGTCTACACCCTGCCCGACCTCGACTACGACTTCGGCGCCCTCGAGCCGCACATCTCGGCCGAGATCATGCAGCTCCACCACGACAAGCACCACGCTGCGTACGTCGCTGGCGCCAACACGGCGCTCGAGAAGCTGGCTGAGGCTCGCGATGCCGACGACTTCGGCGCGATCAACAAGCTCGAGAAGGACCTCGCGTTCCACCTCGGCGGCCACATCAACCACTCCGTGTTCTGGAAGAACATGTCTCCCGATGGCGGCGGCGAGCCGACCGGTGACGTGGCATCGGCTATCGACGAGACCTTCGGCTCCTTCGCCAAGTTTCAGGGCCAGTTCAACGCGGCCGCCAACGGCTTGCAGGGCTCCGGCTGGGCCATGCTGGTCTGGGACACCCTCGGCGGGCGGCTCAACCTCAATCAGCTGTACGACCAGCAGAGCAATCTCCCCGCTGGCCAGATCCCGCTGCTGCAGCTCGACATGTGGGAGCACGCGTTCTACCTGCAGTACAAGAACGTCAAGGCTGACTACGTGAAGTCATGGTGGAACGTCGTCAACTGGGCCGACGTGTCCGGTCGTTACGACCGCGCCAAGAGCCAGACCGCGGGCCTGATCTGACCTCAGGGCCGCACCTGATCTGAACGGCCGGGTCCCGCGAGGGGCCCGGCTTCGTTCTTCCTGCGACAACGACCAAGGAGACACCGTGGCAGACCTGATTGATCCCGTCGTCCTGGGATTCCAGTCCGAACCGGCTGGCGACATGGACCGACTGATCCTGCTCCTGCCCGAGGACTGGACGGCAGTGTTCCTTCGGCCCTACTCCGACGAGCTGCGCGAGCAGGTACGGCAGGAGAACGAGGCCGACGACATCGACTACGTGGTCGTGTTCAGCCAGGGCACGGAAGAGAAGTTCTGGCTCTACAACTGCGTCGAGGGTCTCGGCCTGGGCCTCGACGACGACGGGGACCCTTTCCTGCAGGTGGAGTTCGAGGCAGACCTCGCCTCCGAGGAGATTTTCGACGGCACCGACTTCTACGTCGGCTTCGAGGACAAGGCCCACACCTACACGCTGTTCGACCACTTGGTGAACATCCTCGACCCGGAGGCGACGGCTCCGCTGCCCGAGGGTCTGGCCCACGACGCTGCCGTCGACGGGGAGGCGCATCCGAACGTCGCCGACGCGCGTACCAAGCGGCTTGAGGATGGTCTCGTCTAGGCTCACCGCGTGACCCAGGCGGGGATCTCGCCGTACCGCTGGGGCTTGATCAGGCGACCGGCGGCGCAGTCCTCCACGAGCTCCGCCATCCGGCGGTCACGGGTGGCTTCCTGCTT
>DAOOHL010000235.1:0-3992 GCA_035416185.1 Propionibacteriaceae bacterium
CCGGCCGGGTCGAGGTAGCCGAGGTTGACCCGTTCGCACACCTCAGGGGCGATGCCGGTCGCCAGGGTGACCCGGATCCGGTTCGTCTCCTCGCCCGTCTCGGGGTCGTAGGTGCCTGCTCCCCGGACATGCGTACTGTGAGCGAGGACGCCCTTCGGTTGATGGGAGAACCGGTCCCACTGCTTGGTGAAGTAGTCGATGCAGTGGTAGCCGAGGTCGTAGATCTCATGATGGGTCTCCGAGACCTCGGTCACGTGCGGGGCGTAGATGATCACCTCGCCGCCGTCGGCCATCGCCGGCTGGGCCTTGTAGCAGCCCTTGGCGGCGGTCCAGATGTCGTCGTAGCGAGTCGGCATGACCGCGAGCATGCGCTGGACGGGCTCATCGAGGTAGACGATGTGCGACTCGGCGGCCACCTGCGCCGTGGCGGCCCAGGCATCCTCGGTCGTGCCGAAGGCGGCCGCCTCGATCAGCCCCGTACCCGACTCCACCACCAGGCAGAGCGCGAGCTTCTCGTTCGGGATCAGGTCGGAGCCAGCGTTGATGATGGCGCGTACGGGGGTGATGCCCGTGGTGCCGATCATCCCCTCGACCCCGATCAATGCCCCGACCCAGTGCGAGAGGTCGATCGCCTCGTGGGTGGCGCAGCCGGGGATGAAGTACTTGTTGCCGCCTGAGATGCCCACCACCTCGTGGGGGAAGACGGGCCCGATCACGATGTTGTAGTCGGCCTCGACGACGTATCGGTTGATCTCAACCGGCACTTCCTGGCGCATGGCGCCCAGGCTGAGCTCCTCGATCTGGTCGGCGCTCAGGGTGCCGACCGTGACCACCTTCGAGTGGTCGGCCCACTCGTGGTTGAGGATCTCCATGCCGGGGAACGTCGAGGCGAGCTCGCCGCGACCGACGCCGAACATGCGCTCGATCTTCTCGGTCTCCATGTACGAGTGCGTACCGAGGGCGATGATCGCGCGCAGCGACTCGACCCGGCCGACCAGTTCGCGGTGGACGACCCGCATCACCTGGCCCAGCGGCATTGAGCGGGTGGCGTCGGGGACGACCAGCACGACGTTCTTGCCGTCCAGGGGCACGCGGGCGAGGTTCTCGGTGACGAAGGCGTCGAAGTCGGCGTCGGAGACGTGCTGGTGGGGGCCGCCGATGGATCGGCACTCGATGGGCGTGGTCATGGCGGATCCTCTCGGTCTCGTGCCCAACCTAGTGGCGCCATTGTGGCGGGGCAGTGCTTGCCCGCTGTTGCCACGGCTGCGGTCAGGTGGTTCAACCAGGGCAATCCATGGCAACTGGGGTACACGGCCACGATCCTGGGAAGGATGGACCCATGGCCCTTCCGTTGACACTGCACCCTGACCGGTTGTTCCCTGCCGAGCCGTCGACCCGCGAGGTGACGCGGCGGCTGTACGAGTCCGTCAAGGACCTGCCCATCATCTCCCCGCACGGACATGTGCCGCCGGTGTGGATCGCCGACGACGTGCCGTTCCATGACCCCACGTCGCTGCTGTTGAGCCCTGACCACTACATCAACCGGCTGCTGCACACCCACGGCGTTGAGCTGTCGTCGCTCGGCGTGCCACCCGGTGAGCCGATGCGGGAGGCCGAGGCACGCGCTGCGTGGAAGACGTTCTGCACGCACTGGCCGGTCTACCGTGGCACCCCTGTCCGGTACTGGATGGAGAACGAGCTGGTCGACATCTTCGGTGTCGACGTACGGCCCTCAGCGGAGACCGCCGACCAGATCTACGACATCATCCAGGCCAAGATCGACGAGCCGGACTTCCGCCCGCGCGCGCTGATGGACTCGTTCGACATCGCCTTCATGGCCACGACCGACGACCCGCTCGACTCTCTCGAGCATCACCAGAAGCTTGCCGCTGATGCGTCGTTCACCCGTACGGTCGCGCCCACCTTCAGGCCTGACAAGTACCTCGAGGCGTCTCGCCCAGGGTGGAACGACCTGATGGACTCCCTCGCCGACGTGTCCGGTGAGTCGACCGGCTCATGGGCAGGCTGGGTGAAGGCGATCGAGAACCGTCGAGCCTTCTTCAAGGCCAACGGGGCCGTCTCCAGCGACCACGCCCACATGGACCTCGACACCACCCCACTGTCATCCGACGAGGCCACCCGGATCTACGCCAAGGCGCGATCGGGCCAGATCTCCAAGGAGGAGGGCGACGCGCTGCGCCGCACGATGATCTTCGAGATGGCGCGGATGGCCTCCGAGGACGGCCTCGTGATGACCCTCCATCCGGCCGTCTACCGCAACCATCACACGCCCACCTTCGAGAAGTACGGCGCCGACGTCGGCTGCGACATCCCGATCACCGTCGAGGCTACCCGCGCGCTCCAGCCGATGCTCGACGCGTTTGGTACGAACCCCACGTTCAAGGTTGTCGTCTTCACGATGGACGAGACCATCTACGGTCGCGAGCTCGGCCCGCTGGCGGGGTTCTACCCGTCGATGTACGTGGGCGTGCCCTGGTGGTTCATCGACGCGCCGGACGCGATCAAGCGCTTCCGCAAGGCAGTCTCCGAGCCCGCGGGTTTCACCAAGACCTCCGGCTTCATCGATGACACCCGTGCGTTCCTGTCGATCCCGGCCCGCCACGACATGTCCCGTCGTCTCGACAGCGTGCATCTCGCCGAGCTGGTCGTCGAGCACCGCCTCGACGAGGACGAGGCCATGGAAGTCGTGCACGATCTCGTCGCCACCACCCCGAGGAAGGTGTTCAACCTTGTCTGAGCTGCGCCCGCTCTCCCGCGCCACCGACGGTCGGCCGAAGGCACCTGTCCGGATCGTCCACCTTGGCCTCGGGTACTTCTTCCGGGCCCACACCACCTGGTACACCGAGCACGCCAGCGACGCCGACCAGTGGGGGATCGCGGCCTTCTCTGGCCGGTCCGCCACCCATGTCGCGGAGCTCGAGGACCAGGACTGCCTCTACACGCTCGTGCAGCAGTCCGGCGAGCCGTCGTACGAGGTGATCTCCTCAATCTCGGCCGTCCACCCCGGCAATGACCTCGATGCACTACGGGGCTACTTCGCCTCGCCCGACGTGCAGATCGTGACCACGACGATCACCGAGGCCGGTTACGTACGGAACAGCGCGGGTGGCCTCGACACCGAGAACGCCAGCGTGAAGGCCGACATCGACTCGCTGAAGGCTGATCCCGAGGGGGGCGCCGTCACCACAGCGCCGGGCAAGCTCGTGGCTGGCCTGCTGGCCCGGCGGGCGGCTGATGCTGGCCCGATCACATTCGTCCCCTGCGACAACGTGGTCGACAACGGCCCGATGACGGAGCGAGTCGTGACAGACCTGGTCGCGGCCGTCGACCCCTCGCTGACGGAGTGGCTGGACGAGAACGTGTCGTTCGTCACGACCATGGTCGACCGGATCACCCCGCACACGACTGAGGCTGACGTGGCGGCGGCGCAGGCTGTGACCGGGGTAGCCGATCCGGCGATGGTCGTCACCGAGCCGTTCAGTGAGTGGGTCCTGGAAGGCGAGTTCGCCGGCGAGCGGCCGCGCTGGGAGGACCAGGGCGCCAACTTCGTCGACAACATCCGCCCATTCGAGCACCGCAAGCTGTGGCTGCTGAACGGCTCCCACTCGCTGATGGCCTATGCCGGTCCGATCCTCGGCGTGGAGACTGTCGGCGACGCGATCGTCCACCCCGTCCTGCGGGGCTGGGTCGACGAGTGGTGGGACCTCGCCGGCAAGCATCTGCCCTTGTCGGACGATGATGTCCAGTCGTACCGCGGCGCGCTGGTCGAGCGGTTCACCAACCCCGCGATCCGTCACCTGCTCAAGCAGATCTCCCCGGACGGCTCCCAGAAGATCCCGATCCGGTTCGTCCCAGCGCTGAAGGCTGAACTGGCTGCGGGTGGCATGCCGAGCGCCGCCACCCGTGCGATCGCGGCGTGGGTCTTGCACCTGCGTGGCCGCGGCAACCCGGTCAACGACTTCCGCGGCGAT
>DAOOHL010000236.1:0-3950 GCA_035416185.1 Propionibacteriaceae bacterium
CACCAGCTGCGACTGCCGCGGCGCCGAGAGCGTGCCGGTGCCGGCGCGGCTCGACCTGGGCCTGGTTGGGCAAGACGATGCCGGGTCGGGTCACGAGCGGGGCAAGTGGCTGGCCATCGGTGAAGTCGACGGTGACGCCCGCGCGTCGGAGCAGGCGTGCCTCCTGCCGGAGATGGAACGCCAGATGCCCGTCGACGGCAAGGCTGTAGGCGGTTCGGTCAACGAGCTGCGCCCCGTACAACGGCAGGGTATCCCCCAGCCAGTCGGTGGCTCTCGTCACCTCGGCCACCATCGTCTCGGCGGCGGGAATGCCTCGGCTGAGCTCCACCTCGCGGAGCGTGCTGCCCATGGCCACGGTGACCAGGCCGGTGCCGAACCTGGTGATCTCGCCCGGGTCGATGACCAGCACCGCTGCTCCGGCAGCGGCCGCCGCCACGGCCGTGGTGAGGCCCGCGATCGTGGCACCGATGACGAGCACGTCAACGGTGCGCTGCTGGGTCATACCACCATCCTACGAAGTGGTATCCAGCACTCGTCGCGAGCCCTAGGATTCCCCGCGGAGGTGGAGCAGATGGCTATCTGGAAACTGCATGGCGACGGGACTCTGAAGCCCGTAGCGGTGGTGGGGCCGAATGAGCGGCTCTCGTGGGGCAAGACCGTTGGACTGGGCGCTCAGCACGTCGTGGCGATGTTCGGGGCGACCTTCGTCTTCCCATTGCTGATGGGCCTCAACCCGCAGCTGGCGGTGATGATGAGCGGCATCGCGACCCTGGTGTTCCTGTTCGTCGTCAACCACCGCGTACCGAGCTACCTGGGCTCATCAGCGTCGTTCGTCGGCGTGGCCGCCTCCATCTACGGAGCGGGGGGCAACCCGTCACAGCTGACCGGCGCGTTGTTCGTGACCGGTCTGACGCTGTTCATGGTGGGTCTGATCATCCACTTCATGGGCTCAGGTGTGATCCACAAGGTGCTGCCGCCTGCCGTGACCGGTGCCGTCGTCATGCTGATCGGCTTCAACCTGGCCCCCGTCGTGGCCACGGTGTACTGGCCCCAGGACCAGTGGGTCGCCGTGATCGTGATGCTGGTCGTGGTGGCGCTGAGCGTCGGATTCCGCGGCTTCATCGGCCGGATCGCCATCTTCCTGTCGCTCATCGTGGGCTACGTGCTGTCGTGGCTGCTCGACGTCGTGACGGGTCCGATCACGTCCTACAGCGCCGCCGCCGGCAAGGTGACCGAGCATCTGCGGGTCGACTGGAGCGGCGTGGTGTCGGCGCCGTGGTTCGGGTTGCCGCCAGTCACCGACCTGTCCACCTGGAAGTTCGGGGCCGCCACCACCAACGTGGTCGGCTTCCACCTGCCGTCGTTCAACCTGGCCTTCATCCTCGTCGCCCTGCCGGTCGTGATCGCGCTGATCGCCGAGAACACGGGCCACGTCAAGGCTGTCGCCGAGATGACCAAGGAGCCGCTCGATCCGTACATGGGTCGCGCCATCGCAGCTGACGGCGCTGGCTCGATGATCGCCACTTTCGCTGGCGCCGGCCCGACCACCACGTACGCCGAGAACATCGGCGTGATGGCGGCCACGCGCGTGTACTCCACGGCCGCCTATGTCGTCGCCTCGGTCGTCGCCATCGTCTTCGGCCTGTCGCCGAAGTTCGGCGCCGTCATCTCTGCGACACCTGGTGGTGTGCTGGGAGGGATCACGGTGGTGCTGTACGGGATGATCGGCCTGCTCGGCGCGAAGATCTGGAAGGAGAACCAGGTCGACTTCGGCAACCCGATCAACCTGGTCCCGCTCGCTGCCGGCATCGTGATCGGCATCGGCAACGTCTCGCTGAAGATCACCCCATCGTTCGAGCTCGGCGGGATCGCCTTCGGCACGATCGTGGCTGTCGGGCTGTACCACTTGGCGAAAGCACTGGCCCCCAAGGAGCTGAAGGCCTCCGACGAGGGCGCCAACATCATCATCACCGGGCCGGGCAACTACTACGAGGCTGACGACGAGGTGCCGCCAGCACGCTGACCGCGTCGCAGCACATAGCACTGACAGAATCGGCCCCGCCTGTGGAGACAGGCGGGGCCGAGTCGCTTCTGTGGACATCTGTCATTCCCAAGGATCCTGTCCCATACCTCGTGGCATGACGACCACCATCACAGTTTCTGGAACCGCTTCAACCGCTGCCAGCCCACCGCCCGCCACCAGGCCTGGCGACGATCTGATCATTGGAGAGGACGGCTTGGCCAGACCTCGCTGGGCTGCGCGTGACCCGTTGCTCCGCGACTACTACGACACGGAGTGGGGTGTGGTCGTCACCGACGAACGCACGCTGTTCGAGATCCTCGCCCTGGAGGTCTTCCAGACCGGGTTGAGCTGGCAGACCGTGCTCCGTCGGCGTGCCGCGTTCCGCCGGGCGTTCGACGACTTCGACCCCGAGGTGGTCGCGGCGTACGGGGAAGGCGACGTGGCACGCCTGCTTGCCGACGACAGCATCATCCGCAACACACGCAAGGTCGAGGCTGTGATCGCCAACGCGAAGGCGGCCGTGGCCCTGCGGGCCGATGGCGGCCTGCCGGAGCTGGTCTGGTCCGCAATGCCGGTGGCCACGCCAGTACCGACGACGCAGGCTGAGGTCCCGACCGCGACGGATGCGTCCGCGGCCTTGGCGAGTGATCTCCGCGCTCGCGGGTTCACCCTTGTCGGGCCCGTCACGATGCATGCGCTGATGGCGGCAGCTGGCGTCATCGACTGTCACCTGGTGGGCAGCCATCGTCGCGGTTGCAGCGGGCTGTGGACGAAGGCCGGGAAGCGCCGCCGCCGGCCAGTGCTGGCGGACTGAGCCGGGCCAGGGCGGGCGGGCCACCTCGTTGGGCACGGACTCAACGCAGCAGTGGCGGAGTCGACCCGGCTGCGTGCTGGTCCATTCCTGCGTGGGAGGGCGACATGACGGGCTTGGACAGGGGAGGATGCAACAGGAGTCCAGGCAGGGAGGTGTCGTGTTCGGTCGAATCGCGATCGTCAACCGTGGTGAGGCCGCGATGCGGTTGATCCATGCAGCCCGTGAGATCAACGCCGAGCAGCCGGCTGCGCCGCCGCTCGTCACGATCGCGCTGCACACCGACGGTGAGCGCACGGCGATGTTCGCTCGCGAGGCCGACGAGACCTATGCATTGGGACCTGCGAGCTCCCGGCCATACCTCGACCACGCTGTGCTGGAGCGGGCGCTGGTGGAGACGCGCGCCGATGCCGTCTGGGTCGGCTGGGGGTTCGTTGCCGAGGACGCTGGCTTCGCCGAGCTCTGCGCCAGGTTGGGAGTGACGTTCATCGGACCGTCTGCCGAGGCGATGCGTCGGTTGGGCGACAAGATCGGCTCGAAGCTGATCGCCGAGGAGGTGGGGGTCCCCGTCGCGCCGTGGAGCCGCGGCGGCGTCAACACCCTCGACGAGGCTCTCGCGGCCGCAGAACGGATCGGCTACCCGTTGATGCTCAAGGCGACCGCTGGTGGCGGCGGGCGTGGCATCCGTCGGGTCGACGGACCCGAGGATCTGGCCGAGGCGTACCAGCGCACCCGCGACGAGGCAGAGCGTGCTTTCGGCAGCGGCATCGTCTTCCTCGAGAAGCTGGTCACCGGGGCTCGCCACGTCGAGGTGCAGGTGATCGCCGATGGGCAGGGCACCGCCTGGGCGCTCGGCGTACGGGACTGCACCGTTCAGCGGCGCAACCAGAAGGTGATCGAGGAGTCATCATCACCCTTGCTCGCCGAAGAACAGACCGCCGAGCTCAAGGCAGCAGCGGAGCGGCTGGCCCTGGCCGTCGACTACTGTGGCGCTGGCACCGTCGAGTTCCTGTACCACCCCGGCGACAAGGAGTTTGCCTTCCTCGAGGTGAACACCCGTCTCCAGGTGGAGCACCCGATCACGGAGGTCACCACAGACGTCGACCTGGTCAAGGC
>DAOOHL010000237.1:0-2320 GCA_035416185.1 Propionibacteriaceae bacterium
GCCGACCCGAGCGGCAGCAGCAACCCTGCTCGACCGGTCAGACAGCGCTCGTTGGAGGAGCTCCTCATCGGAGCTGACCGCGGTGGCGGCGACCAGCTCGATGAACGCAACCCGGTCATCGACAGCTTCTGTCGACCAGGTCTGCTCGAGGAGGGCGCGAGCGCTGCCGGGATCGCGCTGGCGCAGCGACGCCAGGTGGGCCAGCCGTACCGCCGGTGTGCCGTCCTGCCAGGCACTGTCATCGATCGCCCCGCCCGCGGTGTCGTCGCCCGTGGTGAAGGCCCGGGCCCACACGGGGTTCAACGCGACCAGCCAGCGGCCGCGCTCCCCGAGCGCTCCGGTCGCAGCCTGCGCGATCCGAGCGTCACGACCCGCGCGCTGCAGCACGGGGACGAGCAGCCGTTCCGGCAGCCGCCAGCCCACCTGCCCCATCCACGCCAATGCCTCGACGACCAGGTCGATGACCGTGCTGAGCGGAAGGGTGCGCTGTTCGTCGGTGATCTGACCAATCTGCCTGGCCAAGGCGGCGATGAAGCGCTCTGGAGGAACCTCGAGCTCGTCCGGCTCTGAACCAGCGGGCGCCGCGACACTGCTGGTCACCAGAAGGTTGGCGCGCCGGGCGACCGCATAGGCGGCAGCGGCATCAAGGAGCCGCTCGGCGGGAGTCCGCTCAGCATCCGCGTCGGGAACCAGCCCAGGGGGCAGTTCAGGGACAGGCCGCTGGGCCGTGCCCACAGCGGCGGTCGCGACCAGCTCGGCATAGGTCATAGCGTCACGAGCGCCCCGCCAGAGACGATCGCGGTCGGCCGCAGCCCGTGGCCGGAGAGCTCACCGAAGACAGGGTGCGGCTGACCGCCAGTCATCGCCAGCAGCTGCCACAGGTCAGTCTCCGTGCCCACCAGAGGGACGGCGTCGCCGGCAGCATCGGCCATCAGCCAGCCCTGAGCCAGCCGCGGCTCGTACCGCCCGCCCGCGGTCGGTCGAGCCCGCGGTGCGCTGGGCGCGCCCAGTGATGGGCGCTCCTCGCCTGCCTGGGTGCCCGCGCAGGGTGCCAACGGGGTACCGAGCACGAGCCCCGGCAGCTCACCCAGCCAGGGGTCGTCGGCCACCGCATCCCGCCACGTCACCGCGGCATCAGCCACCGTGCCGGCTGCCGGGCGCCACCCTGCGACCTTCCCTTCGGAGCCGCGGCGACCCATCAGCGCCCGCTGCTGGAGCCGCCCTGGGTAGTAGTGCACGTCGCCCTCGACCAGCATCCCTGGCAGCAGCGAGTTGTCAACGGGCATCCCGTACGGGGTGAACAGCAGCACCAAGGCGGACCGCCCCGTCTTCGTGCCCCACAGCCACACCCGCCGCATCGAGACCTGTTCCTCGTCCGAGTCACGCAAACCGACCACCGCCCACTCGTCCGTCACCGGCGGCGTCGCCAACACGTCGGCGCGGGGAGTGGTGTAGCCCAGGTGGTCCCGGACAGTCGCGCGCAGGTCGTCATCGAGGGCATCGAGGTGGCCGGTGGCTTCGGCGAGAAGGTGCAGGAGGCCCAACTGGGCGACCAGGCGATCGGGCCAGTCGCGACCTGATGAGGGAGTGAGGGCGGCGGAGCGCAGCATCGAAGCGGCCCCGGGTGCCTGGGCATCGACCATGCGGGCAGCGAGATCATTCGCGGCCGCGTACCACTGTGTGGAGGTCGCGGCGATGCCAGCCGTGACCTGGTCGGCCAGCCACCGGTCGAGCTCGAGCATGCCTGTTCGAACCCGCTCGTGACGGAGGGCTGCGCGCTTCTCAGCCGCCTCTCGCTGCGCGTCGGTCTGGACCTTCGGCTCCTCAGCGGGGGCTTCGGACGGCTTGTCGGCTGCGTCACGCTTGGCCGCCCACTCCGCCGCGTACGCCGAGATGCCGCCGCCCGCCTCGATCCGGCCCTCACTCCACAGATAGAGCAGCCCGAGCACGTGCTTGCAGGGGAACTTCCGTGACGGGCAGGTGCACGTATAGGACGGGCCGGACGTGTCGACGGCCACCTTGTACGGAGTCTTCCCCGACCCCTGGCAGGCTCCCCACAGCAGCGGTGCCGCCCAGCCGACATCGCTCCACGGGGTTGGGTTGGCGAGCTTGCGTCCCGCGACATCCGAGGCTGAGTCGGGAGCAAGCGCGGTCACCCGCTCCGTCCGCCACCGCTCAGCCATGTCGGCGAGGCTACTAGCCCGCGGTGACAGTTCTCTGTGTGGCTGGACAGCAGCCAGGTATCACGCCGCTGTGGATGTGGACCCACCCCCGGAACCGGACAATCGCGAACTCCTGATGCCAGAAATTCGCAAAGAAT
>DAOOHL010000237.1:2330-3927 GCA_035416185.1 Propionibacteriaceae bacterium
CGTCGTTGTGATGTCAAATCGAGAGCAGTTCAGAAAGAGCAAGACATGAAACCAGCCGACCTGCGCGACGACTGGGAGTCCAAACGTCGGCCATCAGAGCGGTCAACCGAGGCAGGTACGGCGACGTCGACACGTTGATCAGCCGTTGTCTGGAGGAGCAGGAGCGAACCAGGCCGACGGGGCTGATTGAGTAGAGTCGGCGAGTGGACTCACCGGCGCTCGAGATCGACGTTCTGACGATCTTCCCCGACTACCTGGCTCCCCTCTCGCTGAGCCTTCCGGGCAAGGCGCAGGAGTCCGGGCTCCTCAAGGTCACGGTCCACGACCTGCGGGACTGGACTCAGGATCGCCACCGGACCGTCGACGACACCCCGTACGGCGGGGGAGCCGGCATGGTGATGCGACCCGAGCCGTGGGGGAAGGCACTCGACGCCGTCCTGACCGAGCAGTCCGTTCTCCTGGTCCCGACGCCCTCAGGTGTTCCGTTCACCCAGCAGCTCGCGGCCGAGCTCAGCACCAAGCCCCACCTGGTCTTTGCCTGCGGCCGCTATGAGGGGATCGACCAGCGGGTGATGGACCACTTCGCCGCGAGCCACGACGTGCGCGATGTCTCCATCGGTGACTACGTGCTCAACGGTGGTGAGGTCGCCGTGCTGGCGATGGTCGAGGCGGTGGCGCGGCTCGTACCCGGGTTCATGGGTAACACCGGGTCGCTCACCGAGGAGTCGCACACCGACGGGCTGCTGGAGTACCCCGTCTACACCAAGCCCGCTGCCTGGCGCGGTCTCGACGTTCCCGACGTGCTGCTGTCGGGTAACCACGCGCGCATCGACACCTGGCGCCAGGAGCAGTCCAGGCTCCGGACAGCAGCTCGACGCCCCGACCTGCTGCCGCCTGCCGCTGTGCCGGGTGGTGGCGAGCTTCGTCGTGCCGTACGGGCTGACGCCGGCGAGATCCTCACGTTGCAGCTCGCCTGCTGGGTGCCTGAAGCTCAGAACAACCCGCACATCCAGATCCCCGCGCACTACGAGACGCTCGACGACGTCATCGCTGCGCTGGATGAGTGGGACACCTATGTCATGCGTCGAGACGGTCGCCTGATCGGGTCGGTTCGGGGGCAGCTGATGGGCACCGCGTGGCACATTGGCCGCCTCATGGTCGCCCCAGACCTCCGTGGCCAGGGACTCGGCCGTTGGCTGCTCGAGCGGGCCGAAGCCGTCGCCCCGCCGGAGGCGACGTCGTACGAGCTCATTACCGGCTCCAACAGCGTTGCGAACCAGCGTCGCTACAAGCGGGCGGGATATAGCCGCGCGGATCACGAGGCACCTCCGGGCGCCGTCGCCATGGCAAAACGGCGGGGACGCTAGCGACTCCTAACCAGACCGAGATACAGCCAGCCCCGAGTGCGCCGGAGGGGGGCCAGTGGAGCCGGTTATCGCCCGCGCAACCGGCACTGTCCGGCTAGGGTGCGGGCTATGGCGGCAACCCCTGAGCCGATGGTTATCAGCGATCGTCCGTGTGACTCGTAGGCATGGGAACGCTCAGGTGTGCCTTACCAGGGACGGTCGACGGTGCTGCGGTCAGAAGGTCGCCGGTC
>DAOOHL010000238.1:0-3904 GCA_035416185.1 Propionibacteriaceae bacterium
GTAGATGCCCGTACCAGGCAGGGGCCAGATCGGCCAGAAGTACTGCAGCTCGCCCGCGCCGATGCTGCTGAGCAGCCAGATGCCTACGAAGAGCACGGCGAGCTGGACCCACCAGAGCGGGAGGAAGCCGAACAGCAGGCGCTCGTGCTTGCGCTTCTTCTCCTCAGGCGTGGCCAGGTCGGTCGAGCTCGTAGCGGTGTCGTACGGACGGGGGTCAGGGTCGTACGGGACGGGTAGCGCAGCGGAGTCAGGCTCCGCGACGGTGGGGAGGTGAACATCGGCGATCAACGGCTGGATGTCACCCAGGGTCACCGCGGCGGTGGCCGCGTCACGGCGCGTCTCGAACTCGGTGTCAGAGAGTCGGCCATCAGCATGAGCCTCGTCGAGGAGCGTCACGGCGCGGCTGCGATCGGCGTTCGATGCCCGCAGCTCGGGATGCGACTGCGGGTCAGCGCTGAAGCCCGTGGGCTGCTGCGGGGGGTGGGGGTACATCGGCCACTGCTCGGTCATCGTCTGCTCCTCCTGGGGTGGGACTCCTCGGGTCTGGTCCTGCCGAACGGCTGGTTCGTTGGGTGGAGGCGCGCTTCCACGCGCCTCACCAGATGTCGGGCGGAGAGTCCTTGTCGCGACGGCGGACCGCGTCCGGGTCGCCGGGGGTGGGGGTGGTGATGGTGTCTTCGCGGGCCTTCTCCGTCTGCAGCAGCACGCGACGCCAGAACTCCATCGACATCTCCATCAGCTTCCCGGGCAAGGGGATGGGTGCGGGCATGGGCTCCTCCTGTCGTGACCATTATCCCCGGTTCGGCGAGTCGATCCCGTCGGCCGCTGGTCACTGGTCGGCGTTGGTGGTCGTTGGTGGCGACTGTCGGAGGGCCCTTATAGGGTCACGGGTGTGACGAGATCTGACGGTAGAAGGCCTGACCAGCTGCGCGACGTGCGCATCACCCGCAACTGGCTCGACCATGCAGAGGGGTCGGTACTGGTCGAGTTCGGCCGCACCCGCGTGCTGGTGGCGGCCAGTGTGACCGAGGGGGTGCCGCGCTGGCGCAAGGGGTCTGGGCTGGGCTGGGTGACGGCGGAGTACGCGATGCTGCCGAGGGCCACCCATGACCGTTCCGACAGGGAGTCGGTGAAGGGCCGGATTGGGGGCCGTACGCATGAGATCTCCCGGCTGATCGGGCGGTCGCTGCGCGGGATGATCGACTACACGGCGTTGGGCGAGAACACGATCGTGCTGGACTGCGACGTGCTGCAGGCCGACGGCGGCACTCGCACGGCGGCGATCACCGGCGCGTGGGTCGCGTTGGAGGATGCCGTGTCGTGGCTTCGGTCGCGAGGCGCGTTGGCCGGCGAGCCGCTGCTCGGCTCGGTGTCGGCTGTGTCCGTCGGAGTGGTGGGTGGAGAGGTGCTGCTCGACCTTGAGTACACCGAGGACTCGACCGCGGAGGTCGACCTGAACGTGGTGGCGGCCGGTGACGGTCGGCTGATCGAGGTGCAGGGCACGGCCGAGCGCGAGCCGTTCGCCCGCGAGACCCTCGACAAGCTGTTGGATCTCGGGCTTGCCGGCTGCGCCGAGCTCACCCGTCTGCAGCAGGCCGCTCTCGGCCTCTCGGAGTGACGAGCCAGTCATGAAGGTGCTGTTGGCAAGCCATAACGCGAAGAAGCTGGCCGAGCTGCGGCGGCTGGCTGCCGGCTTGGACCTCGGCATCGAGGTGGTCGGTCTCGACGACGTGCCTCCGTACGACGAGCCCGTCGAGGATGGCGACACCTTCGTCGACAACGCACTGATCAAGGCGCGCGCCGGTTTCGTCGTCTCGGGCCTTCCGACGCTGGCTGACGACTCTGGCATCGAGGTCGACGTGCTGAACCGGATGCCGGGGGTACGGTCGGCGCGCTGGGCTGGTCCAGCCAAGGATGACGCCGCCAACAACGCGTTGCTGCTGGCGCAGATCGACGACGTTCCTGACGAGCGACGCACCGGCCGGTTCGTCGCTGTGGTCGCGTTGGTCTGTGCTGACGGGGAGCACGTCGTACGAGGAGAGATGCCCGGACGGATTGCCCGGGAGGAGCGTGGCGAGAACGGGTTCGGGTATGACCCGTTGTTCGTCCCCGATGGCGAGACGCGCACGAGTGCAGAGCTGAGCGCCCAGGAGAAGGACGCGATCAGCCACCGGGGCAAGGCGATGCGCGACGTGATCCCGCTGCTCACCGCGCTGGAGCAGACCGAGCGAAGGAGTCGTTGGTGAAGCAGTACCTCGACCTGCTTGACCACGTGCTCGAGCATGGTGCGCGCAAGGACGACCGCACCGGTACGGGCACGTTGTCGGTGTTCGGCTACCAGATGCGCTTCGACCTGTCGGCGGGCTTCCCGATGGTCACCACGAAGAAGATCCACGTGCGTTCGGTGTTCGGTGAGCTGCTCTGGTTCCTGCGCGGTGACACCAACGTGGGTTGGCTGCACGACCACGGCATCACCATCTGGGACGAGTGGGCAGACGAGAACGGCGACCTCGGACCGGTGTACGGCTACCAGTGGCGCTCCTGGCCCACGCCAGACGGTCGTCACGTCGACCAGGTGAAGGAGCTGGTCACCCAGCTGCAGTCGAACCCGTCGTCCCGGCGCCACATCATCAGCGCCTGGAACGTGGGTCAGCTCGACGAGATGGCCCTGCCGCCCTGTCATGCGTTCATGCAGTTCTATGTCAACGACGGGCGGCTGTCGTGCCAGCTCTACCAGCGGTCGGCCGACATCTTTCTCGGGGTCCCCTTCAACATCGCGTCCTACGCCTTGCTGACCCACCTCCTGGCGCAGGTCACTGGCCTCGGCGTGGGGGACTTCGTGCACACCCTGGGCGACGCCCACCTGTACGTGAACCACCTCGACCAGGCCCGCCGCCAGCTGAAGCGTGAGACTCGGCCGTTGCCGACCCTGTGGCTCAACCCTGAGGTGCGCGACATCGACGCGTTCACCCTCGACGACATCCGGATCGACGGCTACGACCCGCACCCGGGAATCAAGGCACCGATCGCGGTCTGAGAAGGGGAGATGACTGTGGCTCAGGGCTGGAAGCACTCGTTCCCACCGGCTGCGGAGGTGGCGGCCGACTCGCTCACGGCGATCGCGGCCGTGGCGCGCAACGGCGCGATCGGTGACGGGGCCGATATCCCTTGGCGGATCCCCGAGGACTGGAAGCGGTTCAAGGCGGTCACGATGGGCGGGGTGCTGCTCGTAGGCCGCAAGACCCATGACGGCATGGGCAACCTCCCAGGTCGATCCTCGATCGTCGTGACCCGCGACGAATCGTACGAGGCTCCTGGCGCCGAGGTCGCCCACACGATCGAGCGGGCGCTGGAACTGCTCGAAGGTCACGCGGGCAAGCGACGTTGGGTCGTGGGTGGCGGGGAGATCTACCGGCTGTTCTGGCCGTACACGACCGATCTGGACATCACGGAGGTCGACCAGGCGCCAGACGTGGAGACGCGGTTCCCCGAGATCGATCCGCTCGACTGGGCCGAGACCTCCCGTACGCCTCGAGACGGCTGGGCGTACGTCACCTTTTCGCGGCGGCCACGCGTCGACGAGGGCTGATCGGCGCGCCTCGCGGGCTGAAGGCGGTCAGGCCCAGGCGGCTTCGCGCACGCCGGCAGAGCCGGGCCGGAAGTCGGTGTCCCGTACCCATCCCGGCGTGATCCGGATGAGTGCTCTGGATGGGGCTTCCGTACGCGCTGCTCTGCCTGGCCGTGGGTGGGATAGGCGCTGGCACAGCGCTCGCGATCCTCCCCGGTCGGCTGGTGGGCAACCCCCTTGACCGGCACCGTCTGACGCTCGTCCCACCCGACAACGACGGCCACGCGATGCACGCCCTGCAGGTTCGCGAACGTGCGCGCGGTGCGTTCGGTGTCG
>DAOOHL010000239.1:0-3885 GCA_035416185.1 Propionibacteriaceae bacterium
ACGGGACTGGCTGCTCGGCCTCGAATGGGTACGGGACAACATCGCCGCGTTCGGCGGCGACCCCGAGAACGTCACCATCGCGGGCCAGTCGGCCGGTGGTGGTGCGGTGTTCACCTTGCTCGGCATGCCGCAGGCCCAGCACCTGTTCCGGGCGGTCTATGCGATCTCGGGTGCGGTGGGCAACGTGACGGCCGTCAGAGCCGAAGGGCTGAGTCGTCGGTTGGCGACCGCGGCCGGCGTCGAACCAAACCTGGCGGGGTTCGCCTCCGTCTCCGAGGAGCGCTTGCTCGAGTTGCAGAAGAAGGAGACCGAGCTTGGCCCGGACGGCCTGAACACCGTGATCGAAGAGGGGTTGGCGCTCGGCCCGTACGTCGACGGCGACCTCATCGCTCAGCAAACCCGCGATGCCCTCCGTGCGGGGATCGGCGCCGACAAGCCCCTCGTCCTCGGCGCGACCGACGACGAGTTCTCCATGGCGATGACCGATGCCGCGAAGAAGCTCCGGTGGGTGCCCAAGGGCATCCTTCTCGGCAAGCTGGGGGTGCCCCGCGACCGTCGCAAGGCCTACCTCGCCGCCAACGCCGATGTCGTCGCGAAGGGTAAGGCGCGGCTCGCGGGTCGGGTGCTGACCGATCGCATGTTCCGTACGGCCGTGGTGCGGGTGGCAGCCGACCGCGGCTCGGCGCCCACCTGGACGTACCGGTTCGCCTGGCCTTCGGGCGCCTTTGGCTTCGCCGAGCACTGCCTGGATGTGCCGTTCTTCTTCGACTGCCTCGACGGCCCTGCCATGGAGCCGCTGGCCGGACCCAACCCACCGCAGTCACTCGCCGACGAGGTGCACGCCGGGGCGGTGGCGTTCGTCCGCACCGGCGATCCCGGCTGGCCCCGGTATGACGCACGCGGCACGACGAGGGTCTACGACTCCCTCACGTCTGACCAGCCGAACGCGTACGGGTCGGTCGCTCCTCTGCTCTGAACAGGTGTCGAGGGGTGTACTGACAGTGCCTGTTTTCCGTCCGACCACGGTTGTACGGTCGTCGTGACGACCACCAAGGAAGGCCACCCCATGAAGCAGCGCACTCTCGGCACCTCCACCCTTCGGGTCTCCGACATTGGGTTTGGGTGCATGAGCCTCACCACGATCGACCAGGCCCGCGCCTGCATCGGAGCTGCCCTGGACGCAGGAGTCACGTTCTTCGACACCGCCGAGGTGTACGGAGCACACGAGAACGAGCGGCTCGTCGGCGAGGTGCTGGAGCCGGTCCGCGACCAGGTCGTGATCGCCACCAAGTACGGGTTCAACGTCAACAACGGTCTCGACGGGCTCAACTCGCGCCCCGACCACATCAAGAAGGTCGTCGACGGGTCGCTGCAGCGGCTCCGTACGGACCACATCGACCTGCTCTACCAGCACCGGCTCGACCCGGAGGTCCCCATCGAGGAGAGCGCAGGAGCGGTGAAGGAGCTCGTCGAGGCTGGCAAGGTCCGGCACTTCGGCCTGTCGGAGGTCGGCGTCGACATCATCCGGCGCGCCCACGCCGTGCAGCCCGTCACGGCCCTGCAGTCGGAGTACTCCTTGTGGTGGCGGGAACCCGAGCAGGAGATTCTGCCCGTCTTGG
This sequence comes from Propionibacteriaceae bacterium, assembly GCA_035416185.1. GTDB lineage: Bacteria > Actinomycetota > Actinomycetes > Propionibacteriales > Propionibacteriaceae > JBHAES01. The sequence goes on from DAOOHL010000239.1 coordinate 1,620, forward strand.
AGGAGCTGGGCATCGGACTGGTGCCGTTCAGCCCACTGGGCAAGGGCTTCCTGACCGGTGCGCTCACCGCTGACGGGGTTGACGAGCGACGTCGCGCACTGTTCCCTCGGTTCAGCGTGGAGAAGATGTCCGAGCATGCCGGACTGGTCGACGTGGTCACCCAGATCGCGCAGCAGCACGGCTGCACCCCCGGCCAGGTCGCGCTCGCCTGGATCATCAGCACCGTCCCGTACGCGTCGCCAATTCCGGGTACGAGCAAGGCCGCCCGCGCGACGGAGAACTCCACGGCCGACCGGGTCGAGCTGTCAGCCGCCGACCTCACCCTGCTCGACGAGACCTCGAAGCGGTTCCAGGTCGATCCGGTCCGCTACGCACCCTCGCACCAGCGGTTCATCAACCGCTGACGGGGTCAGCCGGCGACGGGTCGAGCTCGCGCCGCCAGCGCGAGACCCCGTACCACTCCCCGACCAGCCACCCGGGCAGGCTCAGCCCGACAGCCACGGTGAGGGGCGGCAGCACGATCAACGGCGCCAAGGCGACAAGCAGGAGCGGCGTGAGCAGGCTCCGGACGATCCGCGTGCGAATCATCACGGCCGCGAGCCCGAGCACGTCGTGCCTGGTCGCGTCGTACGGCTGAGCCGACGCAGCCCCCACATAGGCCGAAGCGAACACCAGGACCGCCCAGACCACCGGAACCAGGAAACCGACCACGGCGACCCGGGTGGCGGTGTCGACCTGGATCACCGCGTAGATGTTCAGCGCACCGAACAGCCCGACAACCCAGAGCAGCAGGCTGACCGGAAGGTCACGCCGCCAAGTCGCCCGGAGCTGATGCAGCGGCGTGACGAACGGGTCGTCCTCATGCCGGTCGAGCGCCGTCACGACCCGCATCACCCCGGCGAGCGCAGGCACGACCCCCACGACAGACATCACGCCCAGCAGGCCCCCGAGGTTCGAGGCGAAGAATGCTGCAGGCCGACGGAGGAAGGCGACCAGACCCGTACCCCAGGCCGAGCGCGAACGCCGACCTGGGGTACGTGAAGACCCGCTCGAACTACTTGATGCCGGCGTTGACAAAGCCGTTCACGAAGTAGCGCTGGAAGAACAGGAACAGCACGATCATCGGCAGCGCCGACAGCGTCGTACCGGCCATCAGCAGGTCCCACTGGGTGTTGGACTCCTGGCGGAAGACCGACAGACCCACCTGGATCACTCGCAGGTCCTCGCTGGTGGTGACGAGCAGGGGCCACAGGAAGTTGTTCCAGCCGCCCTCGAACGCCAGCAGGCCAACCGTCAGCAGACCTGGCTTGATCTGCGGGGTGATGATCTGCAGCCAGATCCGTGGCTCCGACAGTCCGTCAATCCGGGCGGCCTCGATCAGCTCCGACGGCGTCGTGACATAGAACTGACGCAGGAGGAAGATCGAGAACGCCGACACCATGCCGGGCACCAGCAGCGCCCACCAGGAGTCGATCCAGCCCTGACCACCCTGACCGAAGATGTCGTTGCCGCCGAACAGCGGCATGAACCTGACGAGCAGGAAGTCGGGGATGACGATCGCGTAGAACGGGATCATCATCGTGGCCAGGAACCAGCCGAAGATCCACGGCGCTGCCTTGAACCGCAGCTTCGCCAACGCGTAGCCAGCCGAGGCGCCGAACAGGAGCGTGGTGACCACGTGCCCGGCTCCGATGATGAAGCTGTTGCGGGCATAGATGTGGAACGGGGCTGCCTGCATCGCACGCACGAAGTTCTCGAAGTGCCACGACTGCGGGAAGAACGGTGGGTTCGGCTGCGCCAGCTCTTCTGGGGAGCGGACGGCGGTGAACACCATCCACATGAACGGCGTCACCATCATCAGCGAGACCGCGGCCAGGAAGAGCCACAGGCCTACACGGCCCACGATCCTGTTCCGCTTCTGCGACGGCCCACGCTTGGCGGGGGTGTCACGGACCTGCTGCAGTGAGTCGCCGATCACGCCGGGGACAGGGGTCTCAAGGTTCTCAGTCGCCATCGGTGTTCCCCACAAGTCTGCGAGAGATGTACGTCATGATCATCAGCACGACCAGCAGGATCACCGACATCGCCGTGGCATAGCCCATGCGGAACTGCTGGAAGGCCGCGACGTAGATCTGGTAGGTGATGACCGTCGTGGCGTTCGCCGGCCCACCGTTGGTGAGCACGAAGATCAGGTCGAACGTCTGGAAGTTTCCGATCACCGAGGTCACCAGCACGAAGAACGTCGCCGGCTTCAGCATCGGAATGG
>DAOOHL010000240.1:0-3859 GCA_035416185.1 Propionibacteriaceae bacterium
GATGCTGCTTCCGCTCGGCGTCGACGCCACCAGTCGCGCCGCGCGGATCATGGGCATGGTCTCGGTCGTCGTCGGCCTCGGTGTGTTCATGGTGCTCGTGCCCATGGTGAACGTCGCCGTCCAGACCGTCGCGGCATCGCTCACCGGCGTCACCACACCACTGTCCGACTTCGTCGCGGCTGGCGGGCGCTTCGAGCACGTGTGGGGACTGGTCGGCGCGCACCTCGGCCTGGGTGCCATGACGCTCGCGATCCTCGGCATCGTCCGCTACCTCCACCGGCGCAACCCCGGCTGGCTCTGGTCAGTGTCGCCCGGCATCCGCTGGCGCTACCTGCTCGCCTGCCTCCTGCTGGCCGTGCCGCTGTTCAGCATCGGCCTGGTCGTCAGCGGGCTCACCGGGCTCAACCCGCAGCCCGGCTGGGGGTGGTGGCTGCTCGCCATCGTGCTGACCGCACCGCTCCAGGCCGTCGCCGAGGAGGTCGTCTTCCGCGGCTACCTGATGCAAGCCCTCGGCATGGCGGTTCGCAGCGAGACCTTCGCCGTCGTCATCTCAGCGCTGCTGTTCGCCATCTTCCACGGCACCCAGAACCTCTGGCTGTTCGGCTCCCGGCTCGCCTTCGGGCTGCTCGCCGGCTACCTCGTCGTGCGTACGGGCGGCCTCGAAGCCCCGATCGCCGCCCACATCGTCAACAACCTGCTCGCCTTCGGCGCCGCCGTCCTGATGTCGTCGGTCGCCGAGGTCCGCGCCGTCCAACAGATCGGCTGGCTCGAGACCACCCGCGACCTGCTCGTGTACGGGGCCTTCACCGCGGCCGCCCTATGGATCGCCGTACGGATGCGGGTCCCGCGACTCACCCCCGGTTTGAGCCCAGGTGGCCCTGTCCGGTAGTGTTCTTCCTCGGCGCCCCGTACGGGGTGTCGATGGGGTATGGGGTAATTGGCAGCCCAGCGGATTCTGGTTCCGTTAGTCTAGGTTCGAGTCCTAGTACCCCAACGGAGCGATCCGTTGGCGCAGTTCAACGGCTCACACCACAGCTAGGGCCCCGTTGTGTAGCGGCCTAGCACGCCGCCCTCTCAAGGCGGTAGCGCGGGTTCGAATCCCGTCGGGGCTACTGGATATTCGTCGTCACGCGTGCAGTGCGGTCCGACTCCCTGACGCCGCCGCTGCTCCGGGCGCCCCACTGAGGCGATGACGTGGTGTCGTGCTCGCGTCTCCTCCAGCCCGGCGACTCGTTTCTCGTCGTCGGGCTCCCCCCGTCGCTGCGCGCGCCGCCACGTCATCGCCGGGGCGCCCTGCGCCGCAGCCGATTGAACAACCGAGCCCCCTTGTCAGGGGAGCTGATCCTCCAGCGACCCCGCCTCGAGGTAGGTCACATGAGCCATGTGGCTGTCGTCTGACATGGCACATCCCCTGAACGAATGTCACGGTGACACAGTGACGGGTCTGATGCTGAGGCAGACGTCAAGGTACGAGCTGCTGAACCGGCCGGTTGGGTCAAACCGACCGCGCATGACGTGGAAGTCGCTGAAGTGCGGGTAAAGCGGTGCGAGCTCGGCGGCCGTTTGGAGGTGGAGCTTGCCCCAGTGTGGCCGTGCCCCCAGCGGTAGCAGGACGGCGTCGAGATGGGGGAGCAGGGCGGTCACGCCTGGCACGTCCAGGTGCCAGGTGAGGTGGATGCCGACGGTCGGTCGCCCGTACGCCCCCGACAGCCACAGGTCGTCGGCCGCCACCGATCGGACCTCGGAAATGATCAGCAGCCGTGCCAGTTCGGCCGACAGGTTGCCCTCGCCCAGCTGCCGGAGCGCGGCGAATGCGGCAGGGGCCGCGTCGCGGGGCAGCAGGTACTCGGTCTGCAGCTCGGCGCCCGTACTCGGCGTGAACCCCAACCGGAAGTGGGCCAGCCGCTCGTGCCACGGCCCGGGGACCCCGCACTGGGGAGTGGTGTTCTCGGCAGACTGCGTACGGGTCGGGTGCACGTCGGTGATCTGTCGCCAGCCCCCGAGCAGGGTCGTGGGGTACCGGGCCTCGCCTCGTCGCTTCACCCAGACGCTGGGAATCACGTCACCCGTCCAGGACGTGAACAGGCTTACTGAGTCACCCGCTTCGGTGGCCTCGTCGTAGTCGAACCGGTCCCAGGGCACGTCGTGGTAGACCATCTGGCTCACCTGGTAGGTCGGCTCGACGTCGAGGGTCAGCGACGTGACCACGCCCAGTGCACCCAGGCTCACGACGGCGCCTGGGAAGTCGACATCGCCCCGCTCGAGCTGGACCAGCTCGCCTCGGCCGTCGACCAGCTCCAGTCCGGCGACCGCAGTCGCGAGAGACCCGAGGTTGTTGCCGGAGCCATGGGTTCCGGTGGCCACCGCTCCGGCGACCGAGATGTGGGGGAGCGACGCGAGGTTGTGCAGCGCCCAGCCCCGGTTGTCGAGCCAGGCGGCCAGCTCGCCGTACCGCATCCCGCCTGGCACTGTCACCGATCGGGTCGTCGGATTCAGGACGGGCTCGTCCGTCAGAGCATCGAGGCTGAGCTGTTCGGGGCCATCGGCCAGGAGGTTGAAGGTGTGGCCGGTCCCGATTGCACGGACCGGGCCGCGTCTGACCAGCTCAGCGACCTCCTCGACCGTACGAGGATGGTGCACCGCCGCGGCCGTGTACGAGTGCGACCCCGACCACGTCGTCCCGGCGGGGTGTCGAGCGAGAAGTCGTAGCCCATGTCATCATCCAAGCCGACATCCCGCAGCCATGGACCCCTCTACGCTGACGCGTATGCCCCACGCCGCTTCCGGACCGCTGCCACCGCTGCCTGAGCTCGATCCTGACGGTCGCTGGCGCGAGCAGATCCTCGAGAGCTTGGCGACGACGGTGTACGGGAGAACTCCCGACGGCGGGCGGGTCGAGTCAGTGACGCTGGTCAGCGAGGAAACCGTTGAACGCCCTTCGACAAGCTCAGGGACCGGAGAGCGCCCTTCGACAGGCTCAGGGACCGGGACGGGTAGCAACGCAGCGCTCGGGATCCGTACGGAGTGGGCCATGGTGCTGGCTGGTCCTCACGGCCGGCGGGTGGTGTCGCTGCTCGTCCATCGGCCAGCCAACGTGGACCGCGCTCCGGTCCTCCTCGGGCTCAACTTCCGCGGCAACCACACGACGACCCTCGACGAGGGAGTCTCCATCACGACCGGGCAGCTCGTGGAGGTCCGCTCGCAAGGATCGGATGAGGATGCCGTGGTGATCGGCTATGACCTGCTCCCCCCGGAGGAGAGAGGCAGCCAGGCGGCGCAGTGGCCATACGAACGGATCCTCGCCCGCGGCTGGGCGGTCGCGACCCTGCACTGCAGCGAGCTCGAGGCCGACGCCGTCGGCCATGCGGCCGCTGGCGTACGGGGCATGTTCACCGCCGACCCCGCCGCACCGTGGGGAACGCTCGGCGCCTGGGCCTGGGGCCTGTCACGAGCCCGAGAAGCGCTCAGCGAGGTGCCTGGAATCGATCCAGGCCGGGTCGTGGCGATCGGTCACTCCCGCATGGGCAAGGCAGCCCTGTGGGCGGTGGCGCAGGACCCCAGTTTCGCTGGCTGCGTGAGCATCCAGTCGGGCTGTGGTGGCGCAGCGCTATCGCGCGGCAAGGTGGGGGAGCACGTCGACCGGATCACCCGGGTCTTCCCGCACTGGTTCACCCCAGGACTCGCGATGTACGGCACCGACCAGACCGCCCTGCCGATCGACCAGCACCACCTGCTGGCAGCGATCGCGCCTAGGCGACTCCATGTCACCTCCGCCGTGGACGACCTCTGGGCTGATCCCCGGTCAGAGTTCCTCGCGACGGTCGAAGCCACCCCGGCGTACGCGTCTCTCGGTGCGACT
>DAOOHL010000241.1:0-3851 GCA_035416185.1 Propionibacteriaceae bacterium
TGCCCGATGGTGCCGATGTTGCAGTGCGGCTTGGTCCGCTCGAACTTGGCCTTTGCCACTTGGGCTCCTTTGTCGGATGTCGCCACGCTGGTCGGCGGGGCGTACGTGGTTTCTTCGGCACAGATTCGCTGTGCACGTCTGTGTTACCCCAGCGCAGGGGACCGGACAAGTCTTCCCCACGCTGGGTGGTCAGTCAAACCGGTTACCCGGCTTGACGGTGGATCACACGCCGCCCCGCGCCTTCGCGACGATCTCATCGGAGACGCTGCGGGGGGTCTCGGCGTAGCTGTGGAACTCCATGGAGTACGACGCCTGGCCGGACGTCTTCGACCGAAGGTCGCCGACGTAGCCGAACATCTCCGACAGCGGGACGAGCGCCCGTACGACGCGGTTGCCGTGCTGCTCATCCATCGACTGGATGTGCCCACGACGCGAGTTGAGGTCGCCGATGACCGTACCGAGGTAGTCCTCGGGGGTCGTCACCTCGACGGCCATCATCGGCTCGAGCAGGGCCGGATCGGCCTTGCGAGCGGCCTCCTTGAAGGCCATCGAGCCGGTGATCTTGAACGCCAACTCCGAGGAGTCGACGTCGTGGTAGGCACCGTCGGTGAGCGTCACGCGGACGTCCTCGATCTGGTAGCCGGCCAGCACGCCGAACTGCATGGCGTCCTTGACACCGGCCTCGACGGCCGGGATGTACTCACGCGGGATGCGGCCACCGGTGACGGCGTTCACGAACTCGAAGCCCGAGCCCGGCTCGAGCGGCTCGACGTCGATGATGACGCGGCCGTACTGACCCGAACCACCGGACTGCTTCTTGTGGGTGTACTCGACCTTCTCCACCTTGCGGCGCAGGGTCTCGCGGTAGGCCACCTGGGGCTTGCCGATGTTGGCCTCGACCTTGAACTCGCGCTTCATGCGGTCGATCAGGATCTCGAGGTGGAGCTCGCCCATGCCGGCGATGATGGTCTGGCCCGTCTCCTCGTCGGTGTGCACCTGGAAGGTCGGGTCCTCCTCGGCGAGCCGCTGGATGGCGGTGCCGAGCTTCTCCTGGTCGGACTTCGTCTTCGGCTCGATGGCCTGCTCGATGACGGGCTTCGGGAAGTCCATCGACTCGAGGATGATCGGGTTGGCCGGATCGCAGAGCGTCTCGCCGGTCTGGGTGTCCTTGAGGCCCATGACGGCGCAGATCATGCCTGCACCCATGCTCGGGACTTCCTGACGCTTGTTGGCGTGCATCTGGTAGATCTTGCCGATGCGCTCCTTCTTGCCCTTGGTCGCGTTGAGCACCTGGGCGCCGGACTCGAGCACACCGGAGTAGACGCGTACGAAGGTCAGTCGACCCAGGTGTGGATCGGCTGCGATCTTGAACGCAAGCAGCGCCAGCGGGTCGTCGTCACTCGGGTGACGCTCGAGCACGACATCCTCGTTGCCCGGCTTGTAGCCGTCGATGGCGGGGATGTCGAGCGGGGACGGCAGGTAGGCGACGACGGCGTCGAGCAGGGGCTGGACGCCTTTGTTCTTGAACGAGGTGCCACAGACGACCGCGTTCCCCTTGCTGGCCAGCACGACACGACGGATCGCGGCCTGCAACTCCTCGACGGTGAAGTCCTCGCCGTCCTTCTCCAGGTAGAGCTCAGCGAAGTCGTCGTCGAGGTCGGCCAGGGTGGTGATCAGCTCCTCGCGTGCGGCGTTCGCCTTGTCGACCAGGTCGGCCGGGATGGCCTCGATCTCGTAGTCCTCGCCCACCTTCGTCTCGCCGCGCCATGTCAGGGCGCGCATGCCGACCAGGTCGACGACGCCGATGAAGTTGGCCTCGGCGCCGATCGGCAGCTGCACGATCAGCGGGGTCGCCATCAGCCGCTCGCGGATCGTCTTGATGCAGTGGTCGAAGGACGCACCCGTACGGTCGAGCTTGTTGATGTAGCAGATGCGGGGCACGTTGTACTTGTCAGCCTGGCGCCACACCGTCATCGACTGGGGCTCAACGCCTGCCACGCCGTCGAACACCGCGACAGCACCGTCGAGCACACGCAGGTTGCGCTCCACCTCGACGGTGAAGTCGACGTGGCCCGGGGTGTCGATGATGTTGAGCTGGATGCCCTTCCAGAAGGCGGTCGTCGCGGCCGACGTGATGGTGATGCCGCGCTCCTGCTCCTGCTCCATCCAGTCCATCGTGGCGGCGCCGTCGTGCACCTCACCGATCTTGTAGGTGATGCCGGTGTAGAACAGGATGCGCTCGGTCGTGGTGGTCTTGCCCGCGTCGATGTGGGCCATGATGCCGAAATTGCGAACCTTGGCCAGGTCAGTATGTACGGCCACGGGGTTCCACCTCTTCCTTGGTTCTTCTTCTTTGGTGTGGGTCAAGCGGGTCGAGCAGGTGCTGGGGTCCAGGCATGGGTACGCCCTCGAAAGTCGGCGACGTCGCCGGTTCCGAGGGCGCGCCCTTACTCAGGGTCGGTGGTGCGACAGGTCACCAGCGGTAGTGGGCGAAGGCGCGGTTGGCCTCAGCCATCTTGTGGGTGTCCTCGCGACGCTTCACAGCAGCGCCGAGGCCGTTGGCGGCGTCGAGGATCTCGTTGCGCAGACGCTCCGACATCGTCTTCTCGCGACGGGCGCGGGAGAACGAGACGAGCCAGCGCATGGCCAGCGTGTTGGCGCGGCCGGGCTTGACCTCGATCGGCACCTGGTAGGTGGCGCCACCGACGCGGCGGCTCTTGACCTCGATGCTGGGGCGGACGTTGTCGAGTGCGCGCTTGAGGGTCTGGACGGGGTCGGCCCCGCCGGTCTTCTCACGGGTGCCCTCGAGGGCGGTGTAGACGATGCCCTGGGCGATCGTCTTCTTGCCGTCGAGCAGGATCTTGCTCACGAGCTGCGACACGAGCGGCGACCCGTACACGGGGTCGACCATCACGGGGCGCTTGGGCGCGGGTCCTTTGCGAGGCATCTAGCTCATCCCTTCTTCGCGCCGTAGCGGCTACGGGCCTGCTTACGGTTCTTGACGGCCTGGGTGTCCAGCGCACCGCGGATGATCTTGTAGCGGACACCGGGGAGGTCCTTGACGCGGCCTCCGCGGACGAGCACGAGCGAGTGCTCCTGCAGGTTGTGGCCCTCGCCGGGGATGTAGGCGGTGACCTCGGTGCCGTTGCGGAGCTTCACACGGGCGACCTTGCGCATCGCCGAGTTCGGCTTCTTGGGCGTCGTGGTGTAGACGCGGGTGCAGACACCCGCCTGCTGCGGGTTCGCCTTCAGGGCGGGCGCCTTGGTCTTGGTGACCTTGGGCGAGCGACCCTTGCGAACCAACTGCTGAATGGTTGGCACGTTCTCTCCTTCTCGGCTGCGGCGCCCCCTCGGGCCTCGCAGGTGCTGCACGGTGACAGCGTTCGTGGTTTCACCACAGATCCACCGGCGCAGCGCGAGAGCGCCGTGCTTTTGGGTGGTGGATATGCCGTGGGGGCGACCTGTTCGCAGATCGATCCCGATGCGGCGTCCGGCTCGCCCTGGGCGCGTACCATGGCACGACACAGGGCGCGCGAGAGCGCACACCCGGTCAATGATACGCCGTATGACGAAACCGGGCAAACGCGGGCCCGGTCCGGGCGTCAGTGTGCGATGCGGCGCAGGTGGAACTCCTCGTCGCCGAGGAAGAACCGCTCACCGGCATCCAGCTGAGCGCCGGGTTAGACCTCCACCTCGTCGCCCATGAGGGTGCGTACGAGGACGCCGTTGGTCGATCCGAGGGCGGTCACGATCCAGCTCTCGCCGCGCTGCTCGATGCGCGCGTGGGTCTTCGACACGGTGCGCGCATCGCCCGCGACGGCGAGGAGCTGTGCCGCAGGGAACGCGGGATC
>DAOOHL010000242.1:0-3830 GCA_035416185.1 Propionibacteriaceae bacterium
CTGCCGCACCGGCATGGCGTCATAGATGGCCATCAGGGCGTCGTCGGCGGCTGACCGGCCGCGGAAGGGCCCGAAGTAGCGACAGCCGTCGTCAGCGACCGTTCGCACGACCGAGAGCCGAGGGAAGGCTTCCCGGGTGAGCTTGACCCAGTGTTGTCGTTCGGGGAACTTGGAGCGTCGGTTGTAGCGCGGAGCGTGAGCGGCGATCAGCCTCAGCTCCAGCACTTCGGCCTCGAGCGGCGTGCGACACACTGTCGCCTCCACGCCCGTGGCGATCCGCACCATCTCGTCCATGCGGGACCGCGACTCGGACGCCGTGAAGTAGGTGCGAACCCGGCGTCGGATGTTGGTCGACGTGCCGACGTACAGGAACTGCCGGTTCTGCGGCTCGGCGTCGCAGACGAAGATGTAGACCCCTGGCGCCTCAGGCAGGCTCTGGGCCCAGGTGCGCTTGGCCCGACGCTGCGGGGAGACCTTCCGGCTCACGTCGACCAGGTCCTCGAGGGTGTGGACGCCCAGGTTGCCCACGCGCTCCAGTAGCCCGTGCAGGACGTCGACGGTAGCTCTGGCGTCTGCCAGCGCGCGATGGTTGGGCGTCGTGGTTGACCGGAAGTGGCGAGCCAACGTCGCCAGCTTGTGGTTGGGCACCTCGTCGCGAAGCATCACCGACCGGGCAACGCCGACGGTGTCGATCACCGGGGGGTTGGGCCATGGGTAGCCCAGCCGTTGACACGCCCGCTTGAGGAACCCGGCGTCGAACCGAGCATTGTGGGCAACCAGCACGCACCCCGAGGCGAACTCGAGAAACGCGGGCAGCACTTCACCCAGTCGCGGTGCAGCGGCCACCATCGAGTCGGTAATGCCGGTCAGCACCGCGATCATGGCTGGGATGTGCGCGGCTGGGTTCACCAGGGTCTGAAACTCCCCGGTCACGACGCCGCCTCGCACTCGAACTGCCCCCACCTCGGTGATCTCGCTGTCCTCAGCACCGCCGGTGGTCTCCAGATCGACGACGCAGAAGCTCACCTCGGACAGGGGCGTGCCAAGCCCGGTGAAGAGGTCAGGCTGCGAGGTGCTGGGCATGGAGAAGACGGTAGAGACGACCGCCGACAGTTTTTCGCACGAACGTTCGATCGGCGTGTCCTTCAGTCTGCGTCGTCGGGCACGGCAATTCGGCAGTGAGAGCAGTAACGTCGGAGTGATCGCAGGGGAAGCGCGTCCCGAAGGGCAAGTCAGAGCGCCAGGGGGTCTGGGGGTGAAGCCCCCAGTCAAGAAACTGTCGGAGGTGCCTGTTTGCCTTGTTCCATGGGAAAAGTTGATGTCGACTGTGACGCGTGCACCATGCGTGGTCTGTTCTGTGGTGACTGTGTGATGTCGGTGCTGTTGGGGGCTCCCGATGGTGCCGTCGTGCTCGACGACGTCGAGCGGGATGCCCTGGGTGCGCTGTCGGCAGGCGGCCTGCTGCCGCCGCTGCGGTTGGTGCCCTCACTGCGCCGTCCACCCGAGCGGCGGTACGGAACCTGACGCGGCTAGGGGGAACGCCGTTCCTGAGACGGTGGACTTGGCATTCCCACACCTTTCACTTAGTGTTTTCTCAGGTGTGGCGGGCCTCCAGTCCTCCACGTACCGAAGGGAAACTCGATTGAGCCTGCTGAACCGACGGGTCCGTCTGGGCCTCACCGCCGCTGGCACCGTCGCAGTGGTGGCACTGTCGAGCACCCTCGCCTACGCGGAGCCCACGACGATCGAGCAGGCCAAGGCTGAGCTCCAGCGCCTTGAGCAGGAGGCTGGCGAGATCGACCAGCAGTACGCCGCCGTTCAGGTGAAGGTTGAGGCGAGCACCGCCGCCCTGGCCACCGCTCGCAAGGACGCTGACGCGCAGGCCGCGAAGGTGCAAGCGCTCCGTTCGCAGGTCGGTCAGATGGCGCTGCAGCAGTTCCAGACCCGTGGCGTCGACACCACCACGGTGCTGCTCACGACTGAGGATGCGAAGTCGTTCCTGAGCCAGATCTCCACGGTGCAGAAGGTCAACGCCAACGCGAACAGCCTGCTGCAGGACTTCCAGACTGAGCAGGCGAACCTCGCTGACATCCAGCGCTCGGCCGATGCCCAGCTCACCACCATTACGGCTGACCAGAAGAAGCTCTCAGAGTTGAACGCCCAGTCCGACGCCAAGGTGAAGGCGGCCGAGGCAGTTCTCAACCGGCTCACCGAGGAGCAGCGCAAGAAGCTTGCTGAGCAGCAGGCCGCCGAGGCTGCCCGCGCTGCCGAGGCTGCTCGCGCCGCGACCGCGTCGCGCAGCGCTGCTCAGCGTCCCGCTGTCACTGAAGCCGCCCCTGAGCCGGAGCCGGTTGCAGCTGCCCCGGCGAGCGGTCGCGCTGGTGCCGCGTTGGCGTTCGCGATGGCGCAGGTTGGCAAGGGTTACCGTACGGCTGGTAACGGCCCCAGTTACTACGACTGCTCCGGTCTGACGTCGGCCGCCTACCGCTCGGTGGGCATCTCGCTGCCGCGCACGTCGCAGGGTCAGTACGGGGTTGGCCAGCGGGTCAGCCTGTCTGAGCTCCAGCCCGGCGACCTGGTGTTCTACTACTCCGGGATCAGCCACGTCGGCATGTACATCGGCAACGGCCAGATCGTCGATGCTGCCAACGTCCGGGTGGGTGTGCGCATCGCCAGCGTGACCTCGATGCCCTTCATGGGCGGTCGTCGCGTCGCCTGAGCCTGCTCGGTCACCCAGTGGCCAGCCTCACGACGCTCGTCGTCACGAACGACTTTCCTCCGCGGATCGGCGGGATTGAAGGGTTCGTCGCTGCTGCCTGTGAGGCGCTGGGCGGGGATGTGGTCGTCCTGACCCGCCGCGAGGCTGATGCCAGGGCCACCGAGGCTGCAGACGCCAGGCTCCCGTACGAGGTCGTCCGTCTGCCAGGACCGCTCCTCCCTACCCGGTCCGTGGCTCGCGCCGCCTCGACGATCATGCGTGAACGAGGCATCTCCCGAGTCCTGTACGGAGCCGCCGCTCCACTCGGGCTCCTGGCTCCCGCTCTGAGGCGCGCCGGGGCAGTCGCTCAGTTGGGGCTCACCCACGGCCACGAGGTGTGGTGGGCAACGCTGCCCGGAGCCCGTGGAGCGCTCCGCCGGATCGTTGACGGCCTGGACCATGTCGGGGTGATCTCGGGCTACACGGAGGGGCGGATCGCGGCCCGCATCCCGTACGCCGCCCGGGCCAAGCTGGTTCGGATCCCACCGCCTGTCGACCTAGGTCGCTTCCGGCCGGTGACTATCACCGCCTTGGCTCAGCCGGTCGTCGTCGCGGCAGGCCGCTTGGTGGCGCAGAAGGGGGTTGACCGGCTGCTCGACGTCTGGCCGCTGGTGCGGGCGGCCGTCCCAGGCGCCGAGCTTCGCATCGTCGGAGAGGGACCGCAGGAGCGTCGCCTCGCTGAGCGGACCAGCCATCTGTGCGGTGTGTCGATGCTCGGTCCTGTCCCGTACGACGAGATGCCCCAGATCCTGCAGACGGCGAGGGTGTTCGCCTTGCCCGTACGGACGCGGTGGGCCGGCCTCAACCCCGAGGGCCTGGGGCGGGCGTTCCTCGAAGCGGCGGCTTCCGGTCTGCCGGTGGTGGTGGGGCGAAGCGGCGGGGCTCCGGAGACGGTTCTCGACGGGCTGACGGGATCCGTCGTCGACGACAAGGACCCCGCCGCGCTCGTCTCGGCGTTGGTCCGCTGGCTCGGTGACCCTGAGGGTGCCGCTGAGGCCGGCGAGGCGGGTCGGCGGTATGTCGCCACGCACTTCGGCGCCGCGTCCGTGGGGCGGCTGATCCGTCAGTGTCT
>DAOOHL010000243.1:0-3824 GCA_035416185.1 Propionibacteriaceae bacterium
GCTGCATCACGTCGTGTGGGTGGATGTCGCCGAGGGTGAACGAGATCGCGCCGCCCCGGTCGACCGCCTTCGTCGGGCCGAGAATCTGGACGCCGGGAACGTCAGCCAGCCTGGTCAGGGCATAGGCGGTCAGCTCATGCTCGTGGGCGGCGATCCGGTCCATGCCGATCCCGGTCAGGTAGTCGACGGCAGCGCCCAGGCCCACCGCCTCGGCGATCGGCGGAGTGCCAGCCTCGAACCGGTGCGGCGGCGCGGCGTACGTCGACCCGGTCATCTTGACCACCTCGATCATCTCGCCGCCACCGAGGAACGGAGGCAGAGCAGCGAGCAGGTCGTACCGGCCCCAGAGCACGCCGATCCCGGTCGGGCCGACCATCTTGTGACCGGTGAAGGCCACCAGGTCAGCACCGAGGGCAGCCACGTCGGTCGGCAGGTGCGGAACCCCCTGCGACGCGTCGACCACCACCACAGCCCCAACCGAGTGCGCCCACGCCGCCACCTCGGCCACCGGGTTGATGGTGCCGAGCATGTTGCTCACCCAGGTCAGGGAGACGACCTTCGTCCGCTCGTTGACCAGTCCCTCCCGGCGAGCTGCCTCGAGGTCGAGCCGCCCATCGTCGGTGATGTCGAACCAGCGCAGGGTCGCTCCCGTCCGTTGGCACGCCAGCTGCCACGGCACGATGTTGGAGTGGTGCTCCATCACGCTCACCACGACCTCGTCACCAGGCTTGAGCCGGGCAGCGAGGGTGTACGCCGCGAGGTTCAACGCCTCGGACGCGTTCTTGGTGAAGATGATCTCCTCGGGCCGAGCAGCCCCCACGAACGTGGCGACCTTCGACCGCGCCCCCTCGAACGACTCCGTCGCCTCAGCGCCGAGCTGGTGCATGGCGCGAGCAACGTTGGCGTTGTGCTGCAGGAGGTGGGCGGCGATCGTGTCGACCACCACCTGCGGCTTCTGCGACGTGTTGGCGCTGTCGAGATAGGTCAACGGCTGCGACCCGACCCTGCGCTGCAGGATCGGGAAGTCACGCCGAACAGCCTCGACGTCGTACGGGACGCTCTGGCTCACGCGCCCTGTGCTGCCTTCACGTACGACTCGTAGCCCGACTCCTCCAGCTTGTCGGCGAGCTCCTTGCCACCCTCCTCGGCGATCCGGCCGTCAACGAAGACGTGCACGAAGTCGGGCCGGATGTAGCGCAGGATGCGGGTGTAGTGCGTGATCAGCAGCACACCACGGTCACCCTGGGCCGCGAATCGGTTCACGCCCTCGGACACGATCCGCAGCGCGTCGATGTCGAGGCCGGAGTCGGTCTCGTCGAGCACCGCGAACTTCGGGTTGAGCAGCTCAAGCTGCACGATCTCGTGGCGCTTCTTCTCGCCACCGGAGAACCCCTCGTTGACTGAGCGCGACGAGAAGGAGTGATCGAGCTGCAGCCGGTTGAGCGCGGCGTCGACCTCCTTCACCCAGGTGCGCACCTTTGGGGCCTCGCCAGTGATCGCCGTCTTGGCCGTACGGAGGAAGTTGGCGACCGAGACACCCGGCACCTCGACCGGGTACTGCATCGCCAGGAACATGCCAGCGCGGGCTCGCTCGTCGGGGGTCATCTCCGTGAGGTCGACGCCATCCAGCACAACGGTGCCGTCGGTGATCGTGTACTTCGGGTGACCGGCGATCGCGTACGCCAGGGTCGACTTGCCCGAGCCGTTGGGGCCCATGATGGCGTGGATCTCGCCGGGGCGGATCGTCAGGTCGACGCCCTTCAGGATCGGCTTGGGACCGGACTCGGTCTCCACGTCGACGTGCAGGTTCGTGATCACCAGGCCAGTGGTGTCGTTGCTCATTGGGGTCAGCTCTCCTTGAGTTCGGGCGTCAGTGGTGGATCGGGTTGTCAGGGTCGACTTCGACGTTGCCGTCGACGACCCGTACGGGATAGATCGGGACGGCGCGCGTCGCGGGGGGCACGTCCGGCGTACCGGTGCGCAGGTCGAAGCACGACCCGTGGGCCCAGCACTCGATCTCGGTGCCGGTGACCTCGCCCTCGGAGAGCGAGTAGTCCTGATGGCTGCAGATGTCGTAGATCGCGAACCACTCCCCGTCAGCGGTCTGCACGACCGCTACCGGCTTGTCGTCGGCGACGACTCCCTTCGCAGTGCCTGGCGCCACATCGGCCGCCTGGCACACGGCGACGTAGGTCACTGCTGCACGCTCTTCTCCAGCTCGGCCTCGACAGCCTCGAGCAGCCGCTCCTCGATGGCCGGGACACCGATCTTGCCGATGATCGACGCGAAGAAGCCCCGTACGACGAGGCGGCGCGCCTCCTCCTCGGAGATGCCGCGCGAGCGCAGGTAGAACAGCTGCTGGTCGTCGAAGCGGCCCGTGGTCGATGAGTGGCCGGCACCGGCGATCTCGCCGGTCTCGATCTCGAGGTTCGGCACCGAGTCGGCACGGCAGCCATCGGTCAGCACGAGGTTCTTGTTGGCCTCGTAGGTGGAGATGTCCTCAGCCACCTTGCGGATCAGCACGTCGCCGATCCAGACCGAGTGTGCACCCTCACCCTGCAGAGCGCCCCGGTAGTCGACGTTCGAGTGCGTACGAGGCTCGTTGTGGTCGACGAAGAGCCGGTGCTCAATGTGCTGGCCAGCGTCGACGAAGTACAGCCCGAACTGGTCGAGCGAACCGCCCGGACCGGCGAACCGGGAGTCCTCCTGCAGGCGGATATCGCCACCCAGGGAGACGGTCACCGCCCGTACGGTCGCGTCGCGACCCACCCGAATCGACCGCTGCCCGCCATGCACCGAGCCGTCGGCCCACTCCTGCAGGGTGACGATGTTGGCATTGGCGCCGTCACCCACGACGATGTCGACCTTCTCGGCGTAGCTCGCCTGGCCCTGGTAGCGCAGCACGATGGTGGCGCGGGCGTTGGCACCGACGGTGATGACGAAGCGGTCACGCGCCTCGCCGCCCTTGCCCGTACCGGTGAAGACCGCCGCCTCGCTCAGCTCGACGCCAGCGGGGACGTCGATGTGCACGGGGGCATCGTCGCTCACCGCTGCCAGGGCTGCGATCCGGTCGACCGGTGCCTCCACGGCAAGCTCACGCGCCTGGTCGGGCGTGATCCGCGAGATCGAGACGTCGGGGTGCTCCCCCGACCACTCGAGGTTGCTCGTCGCCGCCTGCTCGCTGAGCAGGGTCTGGAAACGCTTGAGCGGTGTGAACCGCCAGATCTCCTCGCGACCATTCGGCATCGGGTGGTCATCAACACGCCACGACGGGGTCGGGTGCAGGTGAGACACGACGGTCTCGACCGCTCCCCGTACGGCAGCACTGTTGTCCGTGGCCCCAGCGGTGATCGCCGGGCCAGTGGTGGTGGCCGTCATCAGCCAACCGCTCCTTCCATCTGCAGCTCGATGAGCCGGTTCAGCTCGAGGGCGTACTCCATGGGCAGCTCCCGCGCGATTGGCTCGATGAACCCGCGCACGATCATGGCCATGGCCTCGTCCTCACCCATGCCGCGGCTCATCAGGTAGAAGAGCTGGTCGTCGGAGACCTTCGACACGGTGGCCTCGTGGGCCAGGGACACGTCGTCCTCACGGACGTCGACGTACGGGTACGTGTCGGAGCGCGAGATCTTGTCGACCAGGAGTGCGTCGCACTTGACCGATGAGGCTGAGTGGTGCGCACCCTCGTCCACCTGCAGCAGACCGCGGTACGAGGCACGACCGCCACCACGGGCGACCGACTTCGAGATGATCGAGCTCGAGGTGTGCGGGGCGCAGTGCACCATCTTGGACCCGGCGTCCTGGTGCTGGCCCTCGCCAGCGAA
>DAOOHL010000244.1:0-3818 GCA_035416185.1 Propionibacteriaceae bacterium
AGCATCGACATCGCGGCCTGGCAGCAGGACCCGGGCGTGATGGTGGTCGAGAACGCGGGTGAGGTGCTCTTCCGGCTGCGGGACTGACCACCCGCGACACGACCAGCTTGCGAGGCCGACGACCACCTCCCCGGTGGCGAGCGTCTGGTGGCGAGCGTCAGCTCTGGCGACGCCGTGGCCCAGTGTCCGAGGGCGCGGCGGTCGACTGTCGCACGATCAGCCGCACGGGCACGATCGTCGGCTCGTCTCCACGGGGGCGAGCACCGCCGACCATGGCGACGATGTGCTTCACGGCCGTCTCCCCCAGCGTGGTCAGCGGCGCCGCCACGGTGGTGAGCCGCGGGGTGACGAGGTCGGAGGCGAAGATGTTGTCGAAGCCGATCACGCTGACCTCCTCGGGCACCTTGACGCCCATGTCTGCCAGGCCACGCATCAGGCCCATCGCCATCACGTCGTTGTAGCAGATCACTGCCTTGGCGCCCTTCCCGACCACCTGGACAGCCGCATGCTGCCCACCCTCCACGGTCGGCGCGGTCGGCCCGATCCGGTGCTCGCTGAAGCCGAGCTCGTACGACGCTTCGCGCATCGCCAGCCACCGCATGCCGTTGATCCAGGAGGCGTCCGGCCCGGCAAGGTAGTGGATGCTCTGATGGCCGAGCCCCACCAGATGCTCGACCGCCCGGCGCATTCCGCGGCTGGAGTCCGGGACGACGCAGGCGAGACCGCCGACGTGGCGGTTGAGGATCACGACGGGGGTGTTCTTCGAGATGCTGCGCAGCACGGTGTCGCTGGTGCGGGTGGAGCCGACGACCAGGCCGTCGACCAGCGGCAGGATCCGCGACAGGTTCTCGCGCTCCAACACGTCGGACTCCTGGGCGTCGACCAGCAGGAGGGTGTAGCCAGCCCGCGCCGCCGCCCATTCGGCACCCCGGAGGATGCCGAAGTAGAACGGGTTGGTGACGTCGGCGACCGCGAGCCCGATCGTGCGGGTACGGGCCGGGGTCGTTGGCCGGAACACACCATCGACCCGGTAGCCCAGCTTGGCGGCGACCTCCCGCACATGGTCTGCCGTTCGTACAGACACCCGACCAGGGCGGGAGAACGTACGGGAAACCGTCGACGGGCTCACTCCGGCAGCCTCGGCCACCTCATAGATCGTGGCGCTCCGTTCCACCCCGACGGCCTTGTCGGCGGCTGCGGTGGTGTCGTCATCGCTCACAGCCGCACCCTAGCCGCCACGGAAACTCTCGACAACATGCCTAGCCAAGACGCACTTACCACACTGGGGGCGACGGTTTCGACCAGCAACACATGGCAACCATTCGCCTCCCGCAGCCGTCTGCGGTGGATTAAGGTCGAGACACCACCAGATCAACGCGAAGGAACCATTCATGAGCGAGAAGACCGGATCGGCGCAGATCGGCGTCGTCGGCATGGCCGTCATGGGCTCGAACCTGGCCCGCAACTTCGCCAACCACGGCTACCGTACGGCGATCTTCAACCGCTCGTACGCCAAGACGGCCGACGTGCTGGCTGGTCACCCTGAGGCGAACTTCGTCGGATCGGAGACCATCGAGGACTTCGTCGACTCCCTGGAGAAGCCGCGCCGCGTGATCATCATGGTCAAGGCAGGCGCCCCCACTGACTCGACGATCGACACCCTCGCTGCCCTGATGGAGCCTGGCGACATCATCATCGACGGCGGCAACTCGTTCTTCCAGGACACCCGTCGGCGCGAGGAGAAGCTCCGCGCGATGGACCTGCACTTCGTCGGCGCTGGCATCTCCGGCGGCGAGACCGGTGCCCTTGAGGGCCCGTCGATCATGCCTGGTGGGTCGGAGCACTCGTACACCTACGTCGGCAAGATGCTCGAGGACATCTCAGCCAAGGTGGGTCCCAACAACGACGAGCCCTGCTGCACCTACATCGGCACCGACGGCGCTGGCCACTTCGTGAAGATGGTGCACAACGGCATCGAGTACGCCGACATGCAGTTCATCGGTGAGGCGTACGAGCTGCTCAAGGGCATCGGCGTCTCGGCAGCCGAGGCGGCCGACATCTTCGCCCAGTGGAACACCGGTGACCTCGACTCCTTCCTGATCGAGATCACCAGCGAGGTGCTCCGCCAGGTCGACGCGGAGACCGGCAAGCCGCTGGTCGACGTGGTGGTCGACGCGGCCGGCATGAAGGGCACCGGCACCTGGACCGTGCAGGAGGCGCTCAACCTGGGCGTCCCCGTCGACTCGATCGTGGCCGCGGTGTTCGCACGCGCCGTGTCGTCGTCGCCCGACCTGCGCAAGGCCGGCCAGGCCGCCCTCGAAGGCCCGAACGGCATCTCTGTCGACGACAAGCAGGCTTTCATCGACGACATCCGCCAGGCGCTGTGGAGCGCCAAGGTCGTGGCGTACGCCCAAGGTCTGCACCTGATCAAGGTCGCCGCCAAGGACTACGGCTGGGACATCGACGTCGCCGCGTGCGCCCGGATCTGGCGTGGTGGCTGCATCATCCGCGCCAAGCTGCTCGACCGCATCTCCGGCGAGTACGCCGCGAACAACCTCGAGACCCTGCTCGAGGCGCCGTCGATCAAGGCCGAGCTCGCCAAGTCCCAGGACGCGTGGCGTCGGGTGATCGTACGGGCGATCGAGGGTGGCGTGCCGATCCCGGGCTTCTCGTCAGCGCTGGCCTACTACGACCAGGTACGGGCGCCGCGCCTCAACGCTGCGCTCACCCAGGGGCTGCGCGACTTCTTCGGCTCCCACACCTACCGCCGCATCGACAAGGAAGGCACCTTCCACACCGTGTGGTCGGGCGACCGCACCGAGGTCGAGGCAGTCGATACCCACTGAGCACCGCTTGCGGGCAACTGAGCTCCCCGTCCAGGTCAGTCCTGGGCGGGGAGTTTCGTCGTACGGGCATCGCGCCATGACGTGACCAGGCAGAACAGGGAGATCGTGAGCAGCGGCAGATGCAGCACACCCATCCACCACGAGGCGGGGTAGACGACGAACCACGTCATCATGTTGAGCAGGCCGAAGATGGTGCCCAGCGCCCCGACGGCGAGTCGGGTACGAGCCCCGTACGCGGCTGGTCGCAGCAGCATGACGCCAGCGATCACCGGGGTGACCATGCAGTAGGTGACGCCTGCACCGTTGAGCAGGATCCGCTCCCAGCCACCCATGACGGCGTCCTGCCCGACGGTCGCGTACGGGTAGGCCCACGCCAGCAGCATCGGCGCGAGCAGCCAGAGTCGACCACGCAGCAGCGGAGCCGTGTCGTCGGTGCTGCCCAGTCCCCTGATGCAGAGCGCAGCCACGATGAGCTGGACGGTCACGTTGCCGAGCAGCAGCGCGAAACCGCCTGGCAGCGTCGCCGTGTTCTGGAAGAGCGCGATCACGACGAGGATCGCGGCGTAGTAGCCGAGCACGATCTGCGGGAACCGGCGGACGCCCAGGACGCCGAGCACACCGACGCCCAGGAGCACAAGCTTGGCGATCGGCAGCAGCGCCGGGATCTTCTCGGCGTTGGGCGCCAGCAGCACCTGCCGGATCAGCGCGGTGGTCTCCGCCCCGAGCACCGGCCGCCAGGCCAGCAGTGAGGGAACGACGAAGGTCAGGGCGAGTAAGAGGACCGGTACTGGCCAGACTCGGCGGCGCCGTACAGGGGTCCCGGCGGCAATCGTGACGGGGGTGGTGGCGGTCATGGCGGCATCCTGACCGAATGCCGGGTCACTGAGATGAGGTCGCGTCTCACTCGCACGCAGAGGAAGGACGCCGGCTGGGTGGGGCGTGCCGGCGGACAGGCGCGAGCACGCGCGGCGA
>DAOOHL010000245.1:0-3799 GCA_035416185.1 Propionibacteriaceae bacterium
CGATGTCGGGCTTGCCGTTGAAGCCCAGCTCCTTCTCGACGGCGAGCTCGACGGGCAAGCCGTGGCAGTCCCAGCCGGCCTTTCGCTCGACGTAGTGGCCTTGCATGGTCTTGAACCGCGGGAAGACGTCCTTGAAGACGCGGGCCTCGATGTGGTGCGTGCCAGGCATGCCGTTGGCCGTGGGCGGGCCCTCGTAGAAGGTCCAGGGTTCGCCAGCGTTCGTACGGTCCATCGACGCATGGAAGGTGCCCTCGCTGGCCCAGAGGTCGAGGATGCCGCGCTCCATCGCCGGCAGGTCGATCTGCGGCGGCACGGCGCGGTACTGGCGGGGCTGGCTCTCGGCCTGGGCGGTCATGGTCATCCTTCGACGTCTCGTACGACGAAGGGACGAGCCCCACCTGTCGGCGAGCCCGCGGTACCACCCTTCTTGGGGAGCAATCCCCCACTTCGTTCACGCCGCTGCCGGGTCTAGTGGGTCCGTACGGGACTGTTCTTCCGGCGGCTCCGGGGTGATAGCCCCATCAGTGCTGTGCGCGCGCAGGTCTGATTGTACGGAAGCGCCGACGCCGTACGAAACCGACTTACCTGAGGTAGCGAAACACTCACAGCCATCCCACAGCGTCCAGCCAGGATGGCGCGGTGCAATGGAGCGTGCCGACGTGATTCGGCCATCACCATTGACCATCGAACGGTCCGGCCCCGACTCTGGCCGGGAAGGGAGTCACCCATGAGGGGTGGACCAGGACGCGGCGGCGGCATGTCGCTGCTCCACATCATCGCCAGCGGCATCGGCAGCCTCATCGCACTCGCGGTGCTCGTCGCGCTGGTGGTACTGATCATCAAGCTGCTCAAGGGCTGGCGGCCCAAGGGCAGGTACACCGGCTGGGCGCCTCAGGCTGCCGCTCCCGCTGCTGCTCCTGCGGCCCCCGAGGACCCGACCGACTCCGCGCTGCGCATCCTCAACGAGCGGCTCGCCAACGGCGAGATCGAGGTGGATGACTACTACGCCCGACGGACGGCACTGAAGGGCCCCGACCCGCACCGTCCGGAGCCGAGCATCGACATCTGACCCACCAACCACAGCTGAAGGCCGGGCCGCGGGATGCGCGGACCCGGCCTTCTGCTGTGTCTGGAGCAGAGCGCGGTCAGCCCTGCTGAGCCCACGGGGAGAAGGGCGCAAGGTGCCTCTCGAAGTGGCCCTTGATGACGTCCTGCAGCTCGGCGTCGTTGTCTGACCAGATCTTCATCATCCGCGGCTTGAACTCGTCGAGGATCGCCCCGTACGCCACGTGCAGCACCTGGCGGGAGTCGATCAGCGTGAGCAGGTCGTCGAGCTGGCCGTCGGGCAGGTCGGTCGCGACGCGGGCGGGGTCGCAGGAGAGGTGGTAGCTCTTCTTGTTCGACTCGTACGAGTCGATCGCCAGCGCCAGGATCTCACGGGTGAGCTCTGGATCGTGACGGGCGATGATGCGCAGCGCCTCGGCCCAGCTCGTACCGGCCGTCTTCAGGTGCACGAAGCCGCGGGTCTCCTCGGCGATCCACGGGTAGGTCGAGAACTTGTCGGAGCCGGAGTGCAGGCTGAGCTTGTACGGGCCAAGCGCCCGGGCGATCTCTGCCTGGATCTTGAAGTCGCGGCGCAGCTCGTCGGAATCGCCGATGAATTCGACGCCCTTCTCGAACTTGCCGACGAACTTCGGGGCGAAGCTGACCACGTCGACGCCGAGCCGCTTGAGCTCGAGCATCAGCACGGCGTGCTCCTCGGGACGAGTGAGGGCGAGGGCCTCGTCGACGGCGAACTCAGCCTCGAAGTCGATGCCCAAGTCCACCAGGTGCCGCCACATGGCCAGGCCGTGGCCGAGGCAGGGGCCGAACTTGCCGAACGTACGGAGCACAGCCAGCTCATCGAGGACGAGCGGGCCCGACTCGAGGTCGATGGTGTGGCCGATGTACTTCATCGCGTCAGCCTGGGTGGTCTCGAACGAGGCCCAGTCCACTGCGTCGGCCTTCTGCTTGAGGACGGCGATGTCGGTCGTCTCGGCCTCGAGGTCGAGGTCGTCGCAGGGGTCGATCGTGTAGAAGACGAAGCCGGCCTCGGCGCAGCGGTCGATGTCCTCGAAGGTCTTCAGGTGGTCGGCGTCAGCGCCGACAGTGCCCGTCCAGCCCTGCCGGAACGCGCCCCAGGTGGCATCGTCGAGCACGTTGCGGGGCTGCCGGTGCGTACGGCCCATCTCGCGAATCGACTGCTGCGCGAAGACGGGGTTGACGCCCTGGCCTACTGACTGGAACGCCGCAGCGTGGCCAGGGGTGCAGATGCCGAGCCGGTCGCCCGTACCGGCAGTGGTGGCGAGGCCGCGTTTGACCGGCTTCAGCCACGGCAGCGCGTTGCGCAGGGCGAGGGCATTGTCACCGGTTGTCGGGGCGCGGAAGGTGCCATTGTCGGCCGTACCCTCAAAGCCCGCGTAGGCAGCCTCGTCGTCGGCGCGGATGACGAGGGTGGTCTCGCCATTCTCGCGCTCCATCCAGTAGTCGGCGCCGCCGTGGTTGACGTGGGAGATGGCGACTGCGGCCGGGGGCAGGGTGGTCATTCGGGAACGCTCCTTCGGGTCCGGATGGTGCGTGGCACCTGACGCTCCCATCCTGCCCCTCCCACGCCGATTCTGCAAGCGTTCCTGCAATGTTTCTGAAACGTGTTACAGGGAAGCGTTCGCCAACTCCGGGGGAAGGCTGCGTTCATAGGCGACAGCCAGCGCCGTCAGATCAGCTCGATGGGTACGGATCGCGCAGCCTGTGCCGCTCGCCTGGACGTGAATCCCCTCGGCGCCCCACTGGCGCGCAGCTTCGGCGAGCAGATGCGTTGGGAGTCGACCCGCGGCGTTCGTGATCCGCCACCAGCAGACCTCAGAGCCGTACAGCGCCATCACCCGACCGACGATCCGCGGACCGGTCCCCGTCAGAGCGGCGATGTCTCCGTACGACACCACAGACCCTGCCGGCACACACTCGACCGCGACGAGCACCCGCTCGACGAGGTCGTCGCGTAGACCGGGTTCACGCGTCGACGTAGCGACGCCCCTCGAACGCACGCCCGAGTGTGACCTCGTCGGCGTACTCAAGATCGCCACCGACAGGCAGCCCCGAAGCCAACCGCGCGACCCGCACCCCCATCGGGACAAGCAGCCGCGACAGGTAGGTGGCTGTCGCCTCACCTTCCAGGTTCGGATCGGTGGCCAAGATGACCTCGCTCACGGTGCCGTCAGCCAGTCGCAGGCAGAGCTCACGGATGCGCAGGTCCGCCGGGCCGACGTTGTTGATCGGGCTGATCGCACCGCCCAGTACGTGATAGCGACCTCGGAACTCGCGGGTGCGTTCGATCGCGACGACGTCCTTACTTTCCTCGACGACGCAGATCGTGGTCAGGTCGCGCCGCGGATCCTTACAGACCCGGCACAGGTCGTCGGTGCTGACGTTGAAGCAGATCGAGCAGAACGCAACTGTCTCCTTAACCCGGATCAGCGTCTCTGCCAACCGCTGAACATCATCGGGATCGGCGTCGAGCAGGTAGAACGCGATCCGCTGGGCACCCTTCGGGCCCACGCCAGGCAGGCGTGACAGTTCATCGATCAGGTCCTGGACCGGCCCTTCGTACACGCGCACTCCTCATCCCACGGCAACGCGAGAGCCTAACCGGCGCCACCGACAGCGGGTCGCTGCCACGCGGCAGCGAACCTCAGACGGACCGTCAGGGGCGGCCCGGGAGACCCGTCATCCCACCCGGCGTCCCACCACCGAAGCCGCCCAT
>DAOOHL010000246.1:0-3756 GCA_035416185.1 Propionibacteriaceae bacterium
CGCGAGCAGGATCAAGCCGCCGATGATGCCCGAGATTGACGCGTAGAAGATGATCTGCGACACCGCCAGCTTGCGCATCAGGACAGGGACGACCAGCAACAGCGGCAGCAGCACGATGCCCACCGGTGCAAGGATTCCCTGCACGGCAAGGTTGCCGACGACGTAGCGGAAGTAGTAGCTGCCGATGTTGGCACCGTTGATGGCCTGGGCGGCGAGTTGCATGCCGAAGAGCACCCAGATCCACTTGTTGGCCTTGAGCACGGCGACCATGTCGCGGACCTTGACCTGCTCCTCGCCAGCGTCGACCCGGTACTTCTCGTCGACGAACAGTCCGCGCGAGAGCCCGAGGATGCCCAGCACGACCGAGTAGCCGACGATGACCTTCGACCAGCCTGCGGGCGACTTGCCAGCCATGCTGAGCATGATCGGCAGTGACGTGGAGACGATGATGGCGCCCAGTGCGGTGAAGATGCCCGCGCGGGTCTGCACCTTGGCGTACACCATGCGGTTCGGGAACGCGCGAGCCATGTAGAGCACGTCGTTGGCGCCGAGCAGTGGAGCCGCGATCGCCTTGATGATCAGGAAGACCAGCACGATCCAGCCGATCTTGCCTGCCTCTGCAAAAGCCGAGGGCACCGAGAAGAGGATGGCGGTGCCGATCCAGAGCAGCGGGACGGCCAGCTCGTACGGCCGGGCCTTGCCCCACCGGGTCTCAGGGGAGCGGTCGACGATCCAGGCGGCGACGAACCCGAACACCGCGTTGACGAGCGTGCCGACCGCGATGACGGTACCGATCGTGACCGGGGTGAGGTGGAGGGTGTCCGTCGCGTACATCGTGAGGTAGCTGAGCACGATGAAGTTCGAGCCGGCCGAGAGCCCAGCTCCGGCCCACGCGACGAGGCGGCCGAACGGCAAGCGATCGGGGTTGGCGAGACGTGCCGCGCGACGCTCGTCGCGGGTCATGGTCGGCGTTGACATGGGGCGTCCTTGGGTCAGTAGTGGTTCCTCTAGGACGTGGCGGCCGACGGTGGCCACAGCGATCTTCGCTGCGTCATGACGTCGGCTCCGGCGTCGAACATCAAGTTAACACTTGGAATTAGGGCGGTCAAGAGGTCTCGCGCCACGAGTTTCCGGGCGTGCGGCAGCCTTACTCAATGGTGTGAGCACGAGTTTGGTGAGAGGCGTCAGGCAGTGAAGGCGTGGTGTCCTGCGCTGACCACGTGCTTGGTGCCGTCCGGCAGCCGTACCTCGGCCTCGGTGTTGCTCGGGATCTCGATCTCGAACGTCGTTCCCGCCTCCGAACGGGTCCAGCGGCTGCTGACCACCCCGTACGGGCTCTCGTACGACCCCTCTGCCCAGGTGAGCGATCCGCCTGGGGTCGGTTCGATCACGAAGCTCCGCTCCGCGGCGACCCGAACGCCCGCCACTGTGTCGAAGAGCCACTGGCAGACCGCGCCGGGGGAGTAGTGGTTCTGGCTGGCCTTGCCCTCCCAGTCCTCCCAGACGGTGGTTGCGCCCGCCTCGACTTCGCCCAGCCAGCTCGGGAGCTCGGTGTTCTCGAGCATCCGGTACGCGACGTCGCTGCGACCGGCCGCGGTCAAGGTCGGCAACAGGAAGGGCGTCGAGAGGAAGCCGGTGCCGACGCGGTAGCCGTACCGCTCGACCGCCTCGACCAGTCGCTGCTGCACTCGCTCCTTCACGCCGTCGTCGAGACCGTCGAGCAGCCCCAGGGCCAAGGGCCGGACCAGCTTCGCCTGGCGGTCGGTGTCGATGGTGCCGCTCTTGACGACGAGGTGCTGGTAGGCCCGCTTCGCCCCGTCGGCGTACTCGGTGAACAGGGTCGCGTCGTGGTGGTGCCCCAGGAAGGTGGCGATCTCGGCGATGTGCCGCATCGTGTAGTGCAGGTACGCGGTCGCGACCTCGGTGTGGATGATCACGCCCGGCTTGGGCAGCGGGTCGCGGAACTCCTCCGGCTCGAGCCATTCGCCGAGCTGGATGCCCTTCTCGAGCACGTACTGGCGATGCGGGTTGGCCTTCGCGGCCTTCCGATCCACCTGCCCCGCCTGGCCGATCATGAACATCGCGTAGCGACGCATCAGGTCCCAGTTGTCGGTCAGCACCTGCTCGTCGCCGTACGCCTTCCAGAACCGGTACGGCAGCAGGATCGAGGCGTCGCCCCAGCCCACCGAGGCGCCCGCGTTGTCGTACATCATCGCGAGGCCGTGGTACGGGGCCACCGCGGGGATCTTGCCGGATTTCAGCTGGCTGTCGCGCACATCGGCGAGCCACTTGCGGAAGAAGGCGGCGACGTCCATCAGAGAGACCGCCGTCGGGAAGAAGATCTGGGCGTCGCCGGTCCACCCCAGCCGCTCCCGGGTGGGGCAGTCGGTGGGCACGTCGAGGAAGTTGCCCTTCATGCTCCACCGGGTGTTCGTCACGAGCTGGTTGACGCCGTCGTGGGAGCCCGTGAAGTCTCCGGTCTGCTCCAGATCGGAGTAGACCGCCACGGCCTCGAAGTCTGCCGCCTCGTACGGGACGGTGGTCTCGACCAGGGCGTACCGGAAGCCGAACACGGCGAAGCGGGTGCGGTAGGTGTCGAGACCGCCGCTGAGAACGTAGGAGACCTCCTGCAGCGGGGTGAGCTGCTTCGGGCCCGGCAGCCGGTGGCCCTGGTCCGACATCACGAGCATTTGCTGGAGCCGACCGAACTCGCGGGCGGGTTTGGTCAGCTGGAAGTTCTGCTGCGTGAAGTTCCCGGACTCGTCGAGCACTTCGCCGAGTCGCAGCGTGATCCGTTCGCCGTTGTCGCCGCGGAGGGTGAAGCCGATGAAGCCGGCGATGTTCTGCCCGAAGTCGAGCACACGCTGGCCGCTGGGCGTCGTGACCAACGTCGGTGTGAGGCGCTCCCGCTCGCGTGGCACCACGTTGTTGGCGGCGGTCGGCGTCAGCCTCTCGGTCGTGACCTTGGCCCAGCCGTCGTACGAGGGAGTCAGGCTCGCCTCGACATGTTCGCCATCCTGGAGGTCAGCGAACCGGATCGGCCCGTCGTCGCTCCATTGGAACGAGCCATCGGAGGCGATGGTGGTGGTCGTCGCGTCGTCGTGGGTGACCTCGAGCTGGCAGAGCACCTTGGTCTCGCGCCCGAAGACGTTCGTGAGCCCGTACGCGCCGAGCGATCCCCGGTACCAGCCGTCAGCGAGGTCGATGTCGAGGGTGTTCTGGCCTTCGCGAACCAGTGAGGTCACGTCGTACGACTGGTACTGCAGCCGGTGCCGGTAGTCGGTCGCGCCAGGGGTGAGCACGGCGTCGCCGACCTTCTCGCCGCCGAGCCGGGCCTCGTACAGCCCGCAGGCGGTGAGGTAGAGCCGAGCGCTGACGACCGGTCGGGACAGGGTGAAGGTACGGCGGAAGCAGTCGACCGGGTAGCGGCGGTGCTTCTCCGGCTTGCGGTCGGCGGTGATCCAGGTTGCCGCCCAGTCGGAGGGCTCGAGCAGGCCCATCTCGAACCAGCTCGACTCCTGGTCTCCGGGGGTGTCGGTCTCGTCCCAGAGCGTCACCGACCAGGTGACCCGGTCGCGGCTGCGGAGGGTCGGGCCGTCGTAGTCGATGTGGGTCGTTCGAGGGGACTCGACCTTGCCGGTGTCCCAGATCTGGCGGCCGTCGCGCTCGGCGACGATCCGGTAGGCGGTCTGGCGCAGCCCGCCGTCGCAGACCCACGACAGGCGCGGCCGGCGCAGGTCGATGCCGAGCGGGCGG
>DAOOHL010000247.1:0-3740 GCA_035416185.1 Propionibacteriaceae bacterium
ACTGGGCAGAGCGCCCGTCGGTGGTCGTGTCAGTCCCATCGATCGGGCGGCCACAGCTCGTGGCGTCTCTGGCCGAGGGTCTCGCCAGCGTCGGTCGGCTCGACAACGTCGGCCCGCTCGACCTGAACCCGTCAGCGGGCCCGCTGAACCACCAGGTCAACAGCGCCTTCCGGGTTGCCGACGTGTGGGAGCGTTTCGCCGTGCCACCGGGCATGGCCGCGGCGGTCACCGGGAACGTGGTGCTGCTCGTCGATGACCAGGTTGACTCCCGCTGGACGATGACGGTCGCCGCCCGTCTGCTCAGACGGGCAGGTGCTGCGGCCGTTCTGCCCTTCGCGCTGGCCGCCCAGGGATAGGGGCCGCCAGCCGCAGATCAGAGGAAACCTAGAGAACCAACCGGTCGAACACGACCGCCACGACCACCGCCACCACGACGATCACCACGACCCAGCCGACCGGTACTGCCGTCTGCGACGGCTTGGGGAGCCGCACGGGAGCATCCGGGATCTCGTGCACGACGAGACCTGACGGGCCTGCGTCCGGTGATGGAATCGGCACGGGAGGAACATCGTCGAACTGCACCGGCGTCGGCGGGGCCTCCGCCTCAGGCCACGGGTCCGCCGTGACCGCGACGGGTTCGTCCTCGACCACGGCCCCGGGCATCCACCACCGGGTCGACTCGGGGTCGGCCTGTCCGTCGGTCTGGCCAGCAGCGTCGGCGTCGTCCGCCAGACGTTCACGCACCTCGGCAGCGCCCGCGAACGCGCCCTTGGCGATCTCATCGGTGGACGGGTCGTCGATCGCCGACCCGTCATCGGAGTCGTCCATCAGGACGTCTAGAGCGCCAGGCGGCGGCGTGGGATCAGGGTCGTCCCAGTCCGGCGGCAGCGACATCGGCTCGGTCTCCGCAACGATCCCTCGCCGTGGCACGACGCGTAGGTCATCGGTCAGCGGAGCGGCGGTCGCACGCTTCGCCGCCGGTGCCTCGTCACCAGGCTCCCAGCTCGACTCCAGCCCAGCCGCGCCGAGAGCCTCGGCGACTTCCAGCGCGGTTGAGGGACGATCGGCCGGGTCCTTGGCCAGGCAGGCCTCGATCACCTGGCGCAGATCATCGGGCACTCCGTCGGGCAACGGTGGCGGTGGTTCCTGCACCTGCGCGATCGCTGTGGCGACCGGCGTGCCCTTGTCGAACGGGCGTCGCCCGCTCAACAGCTCATGGGCTACCACGCCGAGCGCATAGATGTCCGACGCGGGGGTGGCCACCTCGCCGAGCGCCTGTTCCGGGCTGACGTAGTGCGGGGTGCCCAGCAGCTCGCCATGCCTGGTCAGCCCGGCCGAGTCCGCGCTGCGGGCGATCCCGAAGTCAGTCAGCTTCACGGTGCCGTCCTTGGTCACCATGATGTTCGCGGGCTTCACGTCACGGTGGACGATGCCGGCCTCGTGAGCCACTGACAGCGCCAGGGCAGCCTGCCCGATCACCGAGCGGACCCGGCTGGGCGGCTGGGCGCCGTCATCGTTGAGCAGTTGCTGCAGGGTCACCCCGCGCACCAGCTCCATGACGAGGTACGCGAGCCCGTCGTCCTCCCCGTAGTCGAACAGCGTCGCGATGTTCAGGTGGGACAGGACCGCGGTGTGCATCGCCTCCTCGCGGAAGCGGGCCGCGAAGACGAGCTCGTCGTCGGTGCGGGGATGCATGATCTTGAGGGCGCCCGCCCAGCCGTACGCTGACCAGGTGGACGCGGAAACGATGCTCGCCCACTGCTTCGCCAAGCCCGGCGCCTGGGCCGACAACCCCGGGGATCATGAGTATCCAGTGGTCAAGGTGGGCGACGCGGGCAAGCTCTTCGACTTCCTGGGCTCGTCCGGCGTCGGCGTCAAGTGTGGCTCCACCGCGAGGAGGCCGACGTCTGGTTGCTCCGCTACCCGGACGAGGCCACGGTGATGCCCCCTATCGGGCGGTCAGGCTGGAACGACCTGGCCTTCGGTGGCGCGATCGATGCCGAGGAGCTGTTCGGTGCGGTGGACGACTCGTACGCGACCGTCGTGTCGAAACTGCCCAAGCGGTAGCGCCCGGAGGGCTGGGACGCCTGAGTCGCCGTCAGGTCAGGCCGACCGCTCGAACGTGTCCCGGTCGATCCGGCCCACCATGTCCTGCGTGCGACCGTCCAGCCACGCGGTGAGGTCCCTCAGAGCGAGGTCTGTCATCCGATGCAGCTCCGTGCCACGACTCCCGGCGATATGCGGGGTGAGCAGCACATTGGGCAGCGACTGGAGCGGGTGGTCAGCCGGCAGGGGCTCGGGGTCAGTCACGTCGAGGATCGCGTCGATCCGGCCGGTGGCGCACTCAGCCGCCAGCGCGTCATGGTCGAGCAGGGCGCCACGAGCAGTGTTGAGCAGGGTCGCGTGGTCAGGCATCAACGCCAGCTGCTCAGCGGCGATCATGTGCCTGGTCGACGGCAGGTTGGGCGCGTGGATCGAGAGCACATCGGAACGCCGGCACAGCTCGTCGAGGGAGACGAGTTCAACGCCCAACCCCGCGGTGTTCTCCGGAGTGGCAAACGGGTCGTACGCCAGGATTGTGGTCGTCGGCAGCAGCTTCGGCAGAGCGGCAGCCACGCCACGGCCGATCATCGACAGGCCGACGAGTCCGACCGTACGCTCATAGCCCGACAGGTCTCCCCACCCGCCGTGCTCGATCCGGTCCATCGGCACGAACAGCGCCTTCTTGAGCGCCAGCACGATCATCGCGACGGTGTACTCGACCACCGGAACGGCGTTCGCCGAGGCGGCCGAGGTGATCGTGATGTCGCGGTCCCAGACCTCGTCGGTCACGTGGCCGCGTACCGATCCCGCGCAGTGGAACACGCCCCGCAGCTTCGGCATCGCCGCCAGTCGTTCCGTGGTGAGCGCTGGCATCCCCCAGCCGGAGATGATCACCTCCACGTCGGCCAGCTGCTCGCGAGCCTCGGGGCTGTCGACGTCTTCCAGCACCGGGCCGACCAGTTCGACGAGGTCGTTCAGGCGCGCCAGCCGGGAGGTGTCGAAATGCTCGTCGAAGAAGTGCCGGCGCATCACCGCGACAGCCTTGGGTCGCGTCGACGTTGAGCGCTCTGACATCGGTCCTCCTGCATGACTCGTCACCGTACGGAAAGGGCATTCCGCACAGCTGGACCAGTCTAGGCTCAAGGCAGGGTGCGAGGGAAAGAGTGCTGATGAGCAGGTGGCTGACGTGGCCGGACGGCCAGACCAGGATCGGGTACGGGGCTGACTACAACCCCGAGCAGTGGGACCCCGCCGTGTGGCGCCAGGACGTCGTCCTCATGCGGGAGGCCGGGGTCACGATCGTGAGCCTTGGCATCTTCTCCTGGGCGCGGATCGAGCCGAGCGACGGCACCTACGACTTCTCCCTGTTCGATGAGGTGATGGATCTCCTCCACGAGAACGGGATTGCCGTCTGCCTCGCCACAGGTACGGCTTCCCCGCCAGCCTGGCTCGTCCAGAAGCACCCGGAGATGCTCCCGGTCGATGCCGACGGGAGGACCCTGGGGTTCGGTGGCCGGCAGTCGTGGTGCCCGTCGTCGCGTACATTCACGTCGTACGCCACCCGGCTCGTCCGCCGCCTGGCCGAGCACTACCGCGGCCATCCCGCGCTTGTCGCCTGGCATGTCAGCAACGAGTACGGCTGCCACAACTCCCGCTGCTACTGCGATGTGACGGCCGTCGAGTTCCGGCGCTGGCTG
>DAOOHL010000248.1:0-3731 GCA_035416185.1 Propionibacteriaceae bacterium
CGGCGGGCTATCGGTTGATCGTCGTCGAGTCCGAGGCACGGCGAAAGCTGGTGGCTGAGCTGATCGCGACCCAGGACGACCTTGTTCTGGTCAACGAGGAACTGGCGGCCGCCCAGCACCAGCGGGGCGTGCTGGCCGAACGAGCCCGTCTGGCTCGCGACATCCACGACACTCTGGCGCAGGGTCTCTCCTCGGTGGTGCTGCTCTCCCGAGCCGCCTCGGCCAACCCTGAGCGGTCGGGGGACCTCTTGGCGACCATCGAGCAGACCGCAGCCGAGAACCTGGCGGAGGCACGTCGGGTGATCTACGACCTTTCCCCTGCTGCTCTCGACAACACCCGCCTGCCCGCGGCCCTCGGCCAGCTGGTCACCCGGTTCGCCGACCTGAGCGGTATACGAACGGAGCTGCAGGTGGTTGGCAGCCCGGTCGCCACGCCGGCTGCCCAGGATGCCGCCCTGCTGCGGGTGGCACAGAGCGCACTGTCGAACGTACGGCTGCACGCCGACGCCACGAGGGTCGATGTGACCCTGAGCTACGACAAGGGTGTCAGTCTCGACGTCGTCGATGACGGTCGCGGCTTTGACCCCGATCTGTTGCCCGCTCCGAGTGAGGCTGGTGGGTACGGACTGCGGGCCATGGCGGCCCGGCTCGCGAACCTCGGCGGTGACTTCCACGTGGAGTCCGCCCCGGGCGACGGCACCGCCGTCGCGGCAAGGTTCGACGCATGACCACGGGTCAGGTCGTGACGGTGATGGTGGTCGACGACCACCCTGTGCTTCGCGCCGGGATCGTCGCCGTGCTGGCTGGAGAGGCGGGCGTCCGGGTCGTCGACGAGGCCGCGTCAGGAGAGGAGTGCCTGGTGCGGGTCAGACACTCTCGGCCAGCAGTCGTGCTGATGGACCTGAGGCTCGGAGCGGGGATGGACGGCGTCGCGACCACAGCGTCGCTGAGAGCGGAGCCAGAGCCGCCAGCCGTCGTCGTGCTGACCACCTATGACACGGAGACCGACATCTTGCGCGCCGTCTCGGCTGGTGCCGCCGGGTTCCTGCTCAAGGACGCTCCGACCCGCGAGATCGTCGCCGCAGTGACGGCCGCGGCAGCAGGCAGGTCGGCCCTGAACGAGCGCGCCAGAGCCGTGGTCAGAGCCGCCGAGCATGAGGCGGCCCTGTCACCACGCGAGCTCGAGGTGGTTGCTCTGCTGGCAGATGGCTTGACCAACCGGGCGATCGCCCAACGGCTGCATCTGTCGGAAGCGACCGTGAAGACCCACCTGATCCACATCTTCGACAAGCTCGGTGCCGACAACCGCACCGCGGCGGTCGCGGAGGCTCGGGGTCGAGGACTGGTGCGCTGAGCACCGACCGAACCAGCTGGGGCCGCTCGCCGATCTGTCGGAGGCTGCTGACAGGATGGGCTCATGTTGATCGACCTCCACGTGCACTCCTCGGTCTCCGACGGCACGACGAGCCCGACCCGGCTCGTGTTCGACGCCCGAGACGCCGGTCTCACCGTGATCGGGCTGGTCGACCACGACACGTTCGACGGCATCACGGAGGCGACCGAGGCCGGTCACCGGGCGGGAGTCAGCGTGCTGCCGGGGGTGGAGATCTCCTGCGAGCGTGACGGCCGCTCGGTCCACCTGCTGGGGTACGGGTGTGACATGCGCGACCCAGCCCTCCTCGCCGAGCTGGCGAGGTGCCGCGCCGGGCGTACGGGGCGGGTCCAGGCGATGCTCGACAAGCTCGCCGAGCTCGGGGTGCCGCTGACCGTGGACGAGGTGATGGAACAGGTCGGCGCTGCTCCTTCCGTGGGCAGGCCCCACTTCGCCGACGCGATGGTCGCGAAGGGCTACGTCAAGGACCGGACTGAGGCCTTCGAGAACTACCTCGCCGACGACAAGCCTGCCTACGTGCCCCGCTACGCCACCGAGGTGTCGGACGCGATCCGGTTGGTCCGGGGGGCAAAAGGTCTCGCGGTCCTGGCCCACCCCTGGGGCAGGGGCATGGATCAGACCCTCACCTCCGACGTGATCGCTGAGCTCGCCGAGGTCGGGCTGGAGGGGATCGAGGTCGACCATCCCGACCATGACGACCAGACCAGGTCATTGCTCAGTGCGCTGGGGGAGCGGTTGGGGCTGATCCGTACGGGCTCGTCGGACCACCATGGCGAGGGCAAACGCAACCACCTCCTCGGCGCCAACCACACCCGGCCCACCGCCTACCGCGAGATCCTGCGTCGACTGAAGGTTCGTGGTGGAGTGCTGCCGCACTGACGCGGTAGGGTCACACCATGCAGAGCGTGAGCTGGTGGCCGAGACACTGACGGCGCCCTGCACACCACTCGGAAGCGACCGTCCAGCACGGTCGCTTCGTCATGTCCGGCCGTGGTGGGCGAACAACAGGAGAAGCAATGACCAACCTTGAAGCCCCGACCGACACTGCCGGCGACGACCTCGCCCAGTCCACCTCCGACGCGTCCTTCGCACGGTCTCTCGCGCGCAGTAGGGAGATCGAAGCCCAGATCGCGGTCGACCCGTCAAGGTTCCGGATGCTCACCGGTGACCGACCGACCGGCAACCTCCACATCGGTCACTACTTCGGCTCGCTGCTGAACCGGCTGCGCATGCAGAACCTCGGCGTCGAGACGTTCATCATCGTCGCCGACTACCAGGTGATCACCGACCGCGACGGCGTCGGTCCTATCCGTGACCGGGTGCTGTCGCTGGTCACCGACTACCTCGCGATGGGCATTGACCCGGCCCGCACGACGATCTTCGCGCATTCGGCCATCCCGGGCCTCAACCAGCTGATGCTGCCCTTCCTGTCGCTGGTCACCGACGCCGAGTTGCGGCGCAACCCGACGGTCAAGTCTGAGCTGGAGCTGACCGGCGACCGGCCCATGTCAGCGCTGATGCTGACCTACCCCGTCCACCAGGCCGCCGACATCCTCTTTTGCAAGGCCAACCTCGTTCCCGTCGGCAAGGACCAACTGCCCCACATCGAGCAGACCCGCGTCGTCGCCCGGCGGTTCGACGAGCGGTACGGCCGGGTGAACCCAGACGAGCCAGTCTTCCCCGTGGCCGAGGCACTCCTGACCAACGCAGCGGTACTGCTCGGCATGGACGGCACGAAGATGAGCAAGTCCAAGGGCAACGTCATCGAGCTCGGCATGACGGCCGACGAGACGGCCAAGCTGATCAAGCGGGCAGTGACCGACTCCGATCGGCACATCACCTACGACCCGGTGAACCGGCCTGCGGTGTCGAACCTGCTGTCCATCGCCGGCCTCTGCCTTGACCGCGACCCGGTCGATCTCGCCGCTGAGCTGGGCGACGCTGGCGGCGGCGGCCTGAAGAAGCTCGTCACGGAGGCGCTCAACGAGCGGCTCGCCCCGCACCGCGCGAAGCGTGCGGAACTCGTCGCCGATCCCGGTCACGTGCTTGACGTGCTCCGCGCTGGCAACGCCCACGCCAACGCGGTGGCCGACGCCACCCTTGATGACGTCCGTACGGCCATGCAGATGGTCTACTGACCGGTCGGGGCCGCGATCGCGGTGAGGTAGGCGTCGACGAAGGCGTCGACGTTCTCCAGGAAGGGCAGGTGGGTCGCCTCGGGGATCACCACCGGCTCGGTGCCGAGCCGAGCCGCCATCTCGTTCTGGGTGGTCTGAGCCCAGGTGCCGTCGTGCTCTCCGTACATCACCACGACCGGCACTCTGGTCGCGGCCAGGTT
>DAOOHL010000249.1:0-3705 GCA_035416185.1 Propionibacteriaceae bacterium
AGAGCGGGCGTGAAGCGAGCGGCACCAGCGCAACGAGCGTCAGCGAGTAAGCCATCTAGAACGTCGTACGGCCCTTCAGCGTCTCGGCAAGGTTCTCGTCGATCGCGTCTGCGACCGCCGCGACCTCTTTCACTGCCTGCTGGAGGTGGGCTGGTACGAACGGCCGCGCCAGCACCGACATGGAGCCGAAGACGCGGTCGCGGATCATGGCGAACCGTACCCAGCGGCTCTCGGCGTTCAAGTCGTTGAGCACCTCGGCGGCGCGCGAGCGGCCCGCAACCTCGTGAACAAGTGGTGCGAAGACGATGATCTCGCGACAGTCCGGTACGACCCGCACGAAGACCATGGTCGAGCCCACCCGGATGGCGTGGTCACCGTCGGTGTCTCGTACGGGCTCCTGACCGAAGACCGTCGCGAGCTGGCGGATCACCAGGGTGTCCAGCTCACCGCGGTCGGTCGCGATCACCGCGACGCTCGCCTGGGCGTCCAGTGCGGGCTCGTCAGCGGGCGACGTCCACTCAGCGGGGGGAGCTGGTGGCTCGAGCAATCCTGCGGGATCGTCGGTGGTGAGGAAGACGGGGTGAGTCACGCCGATCACGTCGCGCAGGATCCGGACGACCAGGTTTGCGAGGTCATCGGTGTTCTCCTGGGACCAGGTGGAGGCACCGTCGTTTGGCCAACCAGCCGTACGGAGATCTGTCGGTTCGGCTCCCCGAATCTCAGCGGTGATCTCACCCAGCTTCGCCGAGCGGAACGCGACGCCAGGGCGGTCGGGTTCCAAGCCCGCGTCGAGGGCTGTGATGGTCAGTGTGGCGCCTTCGTCCATCACCGACAGCACTTCGGACAGGCGCACGACGAAGTGGTCCCATCCCTCATCAATGGAACGGTCCAGGTCGAAGTCGTCGATGTCGCTCACGTGCCACCTCCTGACCCGAACCTACAGGAGCGTCACCAGCCCGAGGATCACGACGAACGAGACGGCGGTCGCGGTGAAGATCGTGTCGCGGGCGAACAGTTCCCGTACGCCGTAGCGCATCGAGATGATGTAGATGTTCTGCGCTGCGGGCAGCGCCGCAACGATCGTGACGGCCCTGATCGCCTCGGGCGTGAGCGAGAACGCGAAACGTGCCAGCAGGTAGGCGGCCAGCGGCTGCAGCAGGGTCTTGATCACGACCACCACAGCAGACTCGGCTGAGTCCGGGCCGCGACGGGGACGCGGGTCGAGCCGTAGCGAGATGCCGAAGGCGAGGAGCATCGTGGGCACGGCGACGTTGCCGAGCATGGTGGTGGGCAGGGCGACCAGCTCGGGCACCTTCCAGCCGAGTGCGTTGACCGCGAGGCCCGCGAGCGTGCCCACCGTCAGCGGGTTGCGCAGCGGCAGGGTGAGAAGGGCTTTCACCGGTACTGGTTCGCCGGAGTCCTTGGCCCGGGTGGCGTCGAAGTGGGCCAGCGCCAGGGGTTGAAGGATGGCGAGCTGGATGATCAGGATCGGTGCGATCCAGGTGGCGTCGCCGAGGGCGTACGCAGCGATCGGCAGCCCGAGGTTGCCCGCGTTCGAGTAGCAGGAGAGCAGCATGCCGACGGTACGACCGGCGGGTGTGGGCTTGAAGATCGGGACGCAGATCACCAGGTAGAGCACCGCGCCGCACAGGATCGCGAGCGCTGAGACAAGAGCGCTACGCGCGAAGACGTGGGAGAGGTCAGCCTTCGACATCAGCATGAACATCAGCGCTGGGGACGCCACGATCAGGGCGAGCTTGCTCATCATGCGTTGATGCGCCGAGGTCAGGACGCCGAAGTGACCCATTGCGAAGCCGACGATGATGAGCGCCCCGATGGTGAAGTACCCCTGCAGCGCCTGCACCCACGCCACCCTACCGGCCAACCACCGAGAGGAAACCGCATTCCGGTGGCTGGGCGAACCCGCGTGCCGAGGGTGGGTGTCGGCGCGGCTAGGCTTTCCGGGTCGAGAGGGGGAACGAGCGCGTGGATCCAACAACCTGGGGGGCACCCTTCCCCATCGTCGTTGCGGCACTCTTCGGGATCGTGATGGCCCGGGCGAATGGCACCTACTGGCTTGGCCGGGCAGCTGCTGCCGGTACGGAGCGCAGCCGACTGCGGCACCTCATCGACAGCAAGGGCTACCGCGATGCGGCAGCCTGGATCGACCGCTGGGGCCCACCTGCTGTGACGGTCAGCTTCCTCACCATCGGCGTGCAGACGCTGGTCAACCTCGCCGCTGGCGTGATGCGGATGCCGCTGCGGCACTACCTGCCGGTGGTCGTCGCAGGCAGCGTCGTGTGGGCCTTCATCTACGCCACCATCGGTTTCGTGGGTGTCTCGGCACTGACCCGCATGTGGGAGCTCTCCCCCGTCGCCGCCGTGGTCATCGCGGTGGTCGTGGTCGGCGGCATCTGCTGGTGGGCGGTCACCCGGCTGGCGTCTCGCGCAGTCGAGCAGTGACCGGTTGAGGGCCGTCAGGCTCGGTACGCCGCGAGCGCCTGTTCGATCCGCGGCCGGAGCTGGTCTGGCACCAGCCGCTTGAACGGCGGAGCGCAGTACTCGGCGAGCCTGTCGATCGGCGCGTCGAAGTTCTTCACCAGGCGCCTGGCCAGCTCCTGGTCACCGCCCACGGCCCCCGCCTCGACGCAAGCTCGTGCTACGGCGGGCCACAGGTCGGGATGGGCGACGACATCACCAATCCGGTCAAGCCGCCGCTCAGCTGGGGCAGCGATCTCGCCGGTGAATCGGTGGGAGCCGTGACCGACCTCGACCGGCTCCGGGGCACCCGGCACCCAGACCTCAGCGCTGGCTCCCACAGGGACCACCACCTGGAGGGCGACGGCTGTCCCCTCTCGCTGCCAGGCGACCGAGGCCAACCCGTACGGCGTCTCGAGGGACGAATCGGCATGGGCGAGATGCGTGGTGATCAGGGGACGGACGACCAGTCGACGCCCACCAGCGGCGCCGATCGCCAGCCCGGCCACGCTGCGGTGCATCCAGTCGGCCACAGCTCCAAGGGCGTAGTGGTTGAACGACGTCATCTGACCGGGGTTGATCGACCCGTCCGGCAGCATCGAGTCCCAGCGCTCCCAGACGGTCGTCGCACCCATCGACACCGCGTACAACCACGACGGACAGCCCCGCTCGAGGAGCAGCCGGTACGCGGTCTCGACCTGTCCCGTCGCTGCCAGCGCGTCGGTGACCAGTGGTGTGCCGACGAACCCGGTCGCGATGCGGTACGACTCGCCACGCACCAGGTCGGCTAGCCGAGCTCCCGCGGCGTCCCGCACCCCGTCCGGCAGCAGGTCCCAGCAGATCGCCATGGCATATGCCGTGGTGGTGTCGGACGTGATCCTGCCGGTGGGGGTGACGTAGGCGGACTGGAACGCCTCTCGTACCTGATCGGCGAGGGTGCCATACCTGGACGCCAGTTCGGTCTCACCCAGCACCTCGCACGCCTGGGCCAGCACCCGGGTGCAGCGAGCGAAGCAGGCGGTCGCGACGATGTCGGCGTCGACCTTGGCTGCGAAGGCGTTGTGCGGCGGCGCATCCGGGTCAAGCCAGTCGCCGAACTGGAACCCGCCCCGCCACAGATGCGACTCCCCAGCGGCCCGGTCCAGGTGGTCGACCCAGCCGCGCATCGACGGCAGCTGGCGCGCTATGCGATGGAATTCTGCGCGCTCGAGAGCTGCGGCAAGTGCA
>DAOOHL010000250.1:0-3660 GCA_035416185.1 Propionibacteriaceae bacterium
GCCCGCGGCGCGATCGTCGGTCTCACCCGCTACGTCAACCGCGGCCACATCGCCCGCGCGGTCCTGGAGGCCACGGCCTTCCAGACCCGTGAGGTGCTCGACGCCATGGAGGCTGACTCGGGCGTCAAGCTCGCCGAGCTCAAGGTTGACGGCGGCATGACCCAGAACGACACCCTCATGCAGTTCCAGGCCGACGTCGTCGGCGTGCCGGTCGTCCGGCCCGTCGTGGCGGAGACCACGGCTCTCGGTGCCGCGTACGCCGCGGGTATCGCCGTGGGCTACTGGAACGGCGAGCAGGACGTCATCGACAACTGGGCCGAGGACAAGCGGTGGGAGCCCTCGCTTGACCAGTCCGAGGTCGACCGTACGTACCGCCTCTGGAAGAAGGCCGTCACCAAGACCTTCGACTGGGTGGACGACGACGTCAAGGAGTGAACGCCTGACCGCTCTGAACTGAGCAACGCACACCGCCGTCGGGCCTCGCCCGGCGGCGGTGTCGCGTGTCAGGACCATGGTTCCTGCACACCGGAGCCCGACTGGCGAGAGTGAGGGGTGGGGGACGTGTTCATCTTCCAGGGCAGGGAACCCATGCCGTCCCGATCCCACCGAGGACTCCCAACGAAGACGATGTACACGAGCCTGATCCGTCGGACCGCTGAGCTCAGGGTCGTTGCTCCCCCGGGAGTGCCAA
This sequence comes from Propionibacteriaceae bacterium, assembly GCA_035416185.1. Lineage (GTDB taxonomy): Bacteria > Actinomycetota > Actinomycetes > Propionibacteriales > Propionibacteriaceae > JBHAES01. Next base: position 692 of record DAOOHL010000250.1, read on the forward strand.
GATCGGGTCATGTCGTACGACCTCTTTGTGTTCCCAGCCGGAAGCGCTCAGGATGCGCAGGCCGTCCAACGGCTCCCGACTCCTTCGACGAGAACGGGGTACTCACGCCTGGTGGCCCGATGGACGAGTTCGGCAAGGACCTCGCTGAGCTTGAACGAGAGCACGGGTTCCTCGCGATCAGCCCCACCACCGGCACCGACTATGGCTGCCATGTGGCGACCACCTGGACTGACCCCGGCCGCCACCAGCACGTGAGCTTCTGAGCGTAGGATCCGACGGGTGACGTATCCGGACACCCGCCGCGACGATATCGTCGAGACCCTGCACGGCCGCGAGATCGCGGACCCGTACCGCTGGCTCGAGGACCCCGACGCGCCTGAGGTCGTGGCCTGGGTCGACGCCCAGCGCAAGCACACCGAGACCCATCTCGCCGAGCTGCCCGACCGCGCCTGGTTCCACGAGGTGATGGGGCGGGTGATCAGTCGGCCGCGGGCCGGGATCCCGCGCGTCCATGGCGGCCGATACTTCCTGAACCGCAACGACGGCACCCAGGCCCAGGACGTCTGGCTGGTCGCCGACTCGCTCGAGGGTGTCATCGACCCCGAGGCACGGGTCATCGCTGACCCGAACGCGTGGTCCAACGACGGCACTGTGTCTCTTCATCACTTCACTGTCTCGGTTGATGGCCGCCTGATGGCCCAGTCGCGGTCCATCGGTGGCTCCGACTGGCAGCACATCACGATCGTCGACCTCGACACCGGCGAGCAGACCGACGAGCCCGTGCTGGTCACGAAGTTCGCCGACCCGACGTGGCTGCCCGATCATCAGTCCTTCCTCTACAACGCGTTCGAGATCGGCGATGCGGTCGGCACCCAGACGGACGCACTCGCTCGCCCGACGATGATGCGGCATCGGCTTGGCACACCCCAGACGGACGACGAGCTGGTCGCCGAGTTCACCGACGACGACCGGGTCCTGTTCGATTGGGGCACCACTGACGACGACCACTGGCTCTATGTCTTGCCGGTTCGCGGCACGGAACACAACAACCGGCTCTGGGTCTACCCGCTGACCACGACTGACGGCGTGACCACGATCGGCGACCGGCTGGTCGTGGCGGCTGACGACGACGCCGAGTACATCGTGGTCGGGTCAGTGGGGGAGCCGGGGGTCGATGCTCGGCTGTTGGTCCGTACGGACCTGGCCGCTCCCCTCCAGCGACTCGTCTCGTACGACCTCGAGGCCTTGACCCGTGGCGAGCAGGTCGAGCCCGTCACCGTCGTGGCCGAACAGCCCGAGGTGCTGGCGCATGCCGTGCTGTCGGGCGACCACATCCTGGCTGAGTACCTGGTGGACGCCACCCCTCAGCTGCGGCGGTTCGCCCTCGACGGCAGCGACCTGGGCGCGATCGACCTGCCGGCCGGGGCGTTCGTCGCTCTCGACGCCTCCTCGACCAGGCCTCTCGCCTACGTCGGGGTGTCGACAGTGGCGGACCCGACGGCCGCGTACGAGATCGACACCGCGGTGGGCACCGCTCGGCCGCTGCAGTTGGCCGCGGGCGAGCGGGTCGCACCCCCGTTCGTGGTCGAGCGCCGCCGGGCGACCAGCGCTGATGGCATCGAGGTGCCGTACTTCCTGGTCGTACCCGACAACGCGCCGGAGAAGCCCGCGCCCGTGCTGCTGTACGGGTACGGCGGGTTCGCCATCCCCGTACTCGCTGACTACCGACCAGGCTGGTCCGGCTGGCTGGCCGCCGGCGGGGTGCTGGCGATCGCGAACCTGCGCGGCGGCGGCGAGTTCGGCACCGAATGGTACGAGGACGGCAAGCGCGCGAACAAGCAACACGTCTTCGACGACTGCATCGCTGTGGCAGAAGACCTGGTCAGCGCGGGAATCACCACCCCGCAGCAGCTCGCTCTGCATGGGCGGAGCAACGGCGGTCTGCTGGTCGGAGCCGTGATGACCCAGCGGCCAGACCTGTTCGCCGCCGCCCTGCCAGTGGTGGGCGTGCTCGACATGCTGCGCTTCCACAAGTTCACCATCGGTGCCGCGTGGATCAGCGACTACGGCGACCCGGACGTGGCCGAGGACTTCGAGGTCGCGTTGGCGTACTCGCCGCTGCACAACGTGAAGGAAGGGACGGCGTACCCGCCCACTCTGATCGCGACTGGTGACCACGATGACCGGGTGGTGCCGCTGCACAGCCACAAGTTCGCCGCAGCGCTCCAGCACGCCCAGGCCGGCGATGCTCCGATCCTGACCAGGATCGAGGTGGCGACCGGGCATGGCGCAGGCAAGCCCCAGCAGATGCTGGCCGCTGAGTGGGCTGACCTGCTCGCGTTCGCTGCCCACCACACAGGTTTGTCCGTCACGGCTGGCTAGGCCACTTGGTCACAGGACCGAGAACAGAGCGATCGTTCTGATTTGCGGTCGTTCTCCCGTACGATCGCATCGTGGCCCGATCCAACGTCACGACCGCGATGATCATGGATCACGTCCGCCGCATGGAGGACGAGCATCCGCCGATCCGGCTCGACTCGGTGGACCGTACGATCCGCAACCCTGAGGTCGTACGGGAGAAGTTCGCGCCTGTGATCGACTACCTCGCTCGCGTGGAGCTTGAGGTGGACCGGAATGTGCTCGACCTGTTGACCATCCTGCCCGGGGTGTCGGAGGTCGACCGCTACTTCTACCAGGACGTCTGGCAGCCGCAGGAGATCATGCACGGGGTGGTGCTGGACCGCCTCCAGGTCGACCTCGGGCTGCCGCCGGCGGAGGTCTTCCTGGGGATCCCGGTGAAGCTGAAGATGCTGGGCGCCATGTCGCACTTCCCGGCGATCCAAGAGGTCAGCCGGCTGATCTACTACCTGACAGGGGCCTCGACGGAGCGGCAGGCGGTGGTCGCCTACAACAAGCTCACCCGCGATCTGGACCAGATGGGTGAGGTGGCGATCAGCCGGTCACTGATC
>DAOOHL010000251.1:0-3638 GCA_035416185.1 Propionibacteriaceae bacterium
GTGGCCTGAGCGCAGACGCGTTGGCTCGGCAGGCTTTTGGCGCGTCCGATCGGCCGTCTCGGCGCGTCGGCGGGCGGTCTGTGCCGGTTGACAACCGGCCGGCCGCCGACGCCGCAACCGCCGTTGCGTCCGCTGAGAGGGCGGGGGTAACGATTGCGACACGCAACATGGAATGTCTTGCCACGTTGCGCGGATCCACCTAATGTGGTGCCACTTGGCGCCGCCAGGACACCATCCGGCCTCGGGGCAGAGCTGCTCCCGGAGAGGGGATTCCTCCACCATGAATCGAGTCACCCGACGCGGCTTCGCTGTCGCAGCGGCGTTCGTCGCCGCGTCACTGATGGCGGCGTGCTCCCCGCCCCCGCCCGCTGGGGGCGGCGCCCAGACCCCCGGCACCTCCGGCGCTGCGACCGCTCCGGCAGGCGGCACGACCAAGTCGCTGACGATCTGGCTGCAGCAGAAGCCCGACTTCATGAGCCCGTTCAAGGGCCAGACGTACGGCAACTCGTCGATCCTGCTGCTCACCCAGGACTCGCTCGCCTACCTCGACGAGAAGGGCGCTCTGCAGCCCCGCGTCGCGACGAAGTGGAACATGTCGTCCGACGGCAAGACCCTGACGATGACGATCGCCGACCAGAAGTTCTCCGACGGCACGCCGATGACTGCCGACGACGTGGTCTGGTCGATCAACGCGTACGGCAACCCGGCCACCAAGTCGCCCACTGCGGCGGTGCTCAAGTCGGTTGAGGGCTTCGCTGAGTTCCAGTCCGGCGCCGCGAAGTCGCTGTCGGGGGTCAAGAAGGTCGACGACCGTACGGTCAGCGTGACCCTCAGCGCCGCTGACTCCGGCTTCCAGTACCTCTTCCTCGGCAGCAACTTCTGGATCCTCCCGAGCAAGGCGCTCGCCGACCAGGACCTGACCAAGATCGCCGAGTCGGAGATCTGGACCACGCCAGGCAAGGTGGCCGGTCTTGGTCCCATGACAATGACTGCAAACGTGACCGGTCAGCGGGTCGAGTTCGCCAAGAACCCGAACTACCGCACCCCGATCAAGTTCGACAAGCTCACCGAGGTGCTCGTCACTCAGGACGTGGCGACCTCGCAGCTGCGCTCGGGTGAGATCGACCTGACCCTCGTGGCACCGACCGACGTGGCCACCGTGAAGGGCATGACCGGCATCAAGACGATCACCGCCGACACGCCTGGCTACGACCGGTACGCGATCAACAACACCCTGCCGAAGTTCGCCAACCCGAAGGTGAAGCAGGGCCTGCTGACCGCCATCGACCGGGCCGGCATCATCAAGTCCGTCTACTCCGACCAGGCTGTCCCGTGGAACTCGTCGTTCACCGCACAGAAGATCAAGTTCGACGCGCTGAACAAGTACTCGTACGACCCCGCGAAGGCCAAGCAGCTCCTCACCGAGGGCGGCTGGGACTTCAACACCGAGGTCGTGATCTGGCAGGCCAACGGCAACGCGTTCCGGGCCTCGGTCAACCAGGTCGTGCTGAAGAACTGGCAGGACATCGGCGTCAAGGCGCGGATCAACCCCCAGGACCAGGCCCAGCAGACCCAGGTGATCACAGACAAGTCCTATGACGTGTTCCTGTTCGGTGGCGGCAACTACCTGTCGGACCCGTCGATCAACTCGCCGATGATGACCTGCGCCGGGGCGTTCCCGAAGGGCGCAGCGGTCGGCTACTACTGCAACCCGAAGGTGGACGAGCTGTTCACTCAGGCAGCAGCCACCACCGACGAGACCAAGCGCGCTGACCTGCTCAACCAGGCAGCGGTGATCTCCAACAATGACGTCGACCAGCTCTGGATCGCTCGCCCGACCCGGGTCTACGCCCACTCGAGCAAGATCACCGGCGGCCTCGTCGGCGGCGACGGCATCCCGAACGTGCTCTACTCCATCCACAACTGGACCGTCTCCTGACCGTCCCGTGACGACCCGCGACTGACAGACGCCACGTCCCTATCCAGGGGCGTGGCGTCTGCCACGTCCGGACTAAGCGACCCACCCCGGTCCCTGAGCTTGACGAAGGGACCGGACCACCCACGCACTCGCCCTAGGAGAGACATGAAGGTCCTCACCATCTATGCCCACCCCGCCGACACCATCACCAACTGCGGCGGCACCCTGGCCCGGCACGCCGACGCCGGCGACGAGGTGATCGCGCTGATCCTCACCCACGGTGGCCGGATCCATCCGAACAAGTACGCCGAGGCACTTCGTACAGACAACCCCGACGCCGCGATCGCCCAGGCCACGGTCGAGGACGTCGCTGCGAACAAGAAGGGCGAGCTGGAGCGCGCCGCCGACATCATCGGCATCGGCGAGCTGATCACCCTGGGTCACGACGACACGGGCACCACCATGGACACGGCGATCATCGACGAGATCGCCGAGACCGTCGCAGGGATCGCCCCAGACGTCGTGATCTGCGACTACCCGCTCAACAACAGCCTCTACAACCCCCACACCACCGCCACCCAGATGGCGCTGGCCGGGTTGGGGCGGGCGTCGATCTTCCTGAAGAACCTCGACGGGCGACCCGAGTTCACGATCAAGCAGGTGTTCTTCACCTCCCTGCCCGTGTTCGGCGCCGATGTGCTGTCGACCAACCATGTACGCAACGACTGCTTCATCGACATCACCCCCGTGGTGGAGCGGAAGATCGCGGCGATGGACTGCTTCGAGTCCCAGGGCTACGACGGCCTCTTCGCCCGCAAGCTGCTGGAGTCGAACAACGGAGAGTTCGGCCGGGCGGCGGGGGTGAACTTCGCCGAGGCATACGTGAAGCTGTACCGGGAGACGTACGACCTGCTTCCCCTCACCGACCAGGCGAAGGCGCAGGACATGCTGACCCGCCACATCGAGTACTCCCGGATCAGTATCCGTGAGCAGTTCCCGATCTCTGCGCCGAGCCCGACGACGCAGTCCGCAGAGGCTGACAGGATGGGTGCATGAGCTCGACTGGACTGGTCATCGGGGCCTACCCCGTCTATGGCACCTCGGCAGAGGTCGCTGCCGCGTGCGTCGCCGCCCTGGCGCCGCGGCCGGACGTGAGCGGGCTTGAGCTGCCGTACGGCCCCGCTGGCATCGTCATCCCCGACGGTTGCCCCGAGGGCTGGCGGCACGTGGTCACATGTATCGGCGACACGATGGTCCGGATGGGCGCCGACCCGCTGGTCGGGCTCGCCTCACCGGACGCGGTTGGGCGCCGTACAGCCGTTGATGTGATCGCCGGCCTGCGTGACCTGGTGGAGGCGGCGGGCACGATCGCTGCGATCGAGATCCACAGCGGGCCGCGGGAGATCGCCTCTGGGGCGGCGCTGGCCGAGTCACTGGAGGAGATCGTCAGCTGGGACTGGGGGACGACCAGGTTGCTGCTCGAGCACTGTGACCGCTGGCGTGGCGATCTACCCGTACAGAAGGGCTTCCTGTCGGTGGCCGACGAGCTCGCTGCCCTGGCCATGGTTGGCGGCAAGGTTGACCTCTGTATCAACTGGGCTCGTAGCGTGATCGAGTCCCGCGACGTGGCCACGGCTGCCGAGCACGTCGCCGCGGCGGCTGCCGCCGGTCGGCTCGGCGGGATCATCGTCAGCCGCCCCGGAAACGATTCCATGGCGCA
>DAOOHL010000252.1:0-3638 GCA_035416185.1 Propionibacteriaceae bacterium
ATTGAGAATCTTTCCTCGGATGGGAAGCAGCGCCTGGAACTCAGAGTTGCGGGCCAACTTGGCTGTGCCCATGGCCGAGTCACCCTCCACGATGAACAGCTCGGTGCGGTCGACGTCGTTCGAGCGGCAGTCGGCGAGCTTCGGCGGCAGGGTCGACGACTCCAGAGCGTTCTTCGCCCGCTGCGCCTCCTTGTGGGCCCGGGCTTGCACACGGGTACGAGAGGCCGACACGACCTTCTCCATCACCGAGCGCGCCTGAGCCTTGGTGGCCGCCTTGCTCGACGTGAGGAACTCGGTCAGCTCAGCCTCGACGATCCGTTGCACCAGGCGGGAGACGGCCGGCGTCCCGAGCACCTCCTTCGTCTGGCCCTCGAACTGTGGCTCGGCCAGCCGTACGGTGACCACCGCCGTGAGTCCCTCGGCGATGTCGTCCTTGGTGACCTCCTCGTTGGACTTCATCAGCCGGGTGCCGTCGAGGGCCTTCGCGAAGGCCCTGGTCATCCCACGCTCGAACCCCTGGACGTGGGTGCCGCCCTTGGGGGTGGCGATGATGTTGACGAAGGACTGCAGGCGCGTGTCGTACCCCGTACCCCACCGCAGCGCGATGTCGACACCCAGGTCGCGCTCGACGTCGGTGGGGGTCATGGCGCCGTCATTGTCGAGCATCGGCACGGTCTCGGTGAAGGTGTCGCTGCCCTTGAGTCGGACGACCTCGCTGAGGGCGGGGTCGGTGGCGAGGTAGTCGCAGTACTCCGAGATGCCACCAGCGAACCTGAACTCCTCGGTGACGCCCGAGGAACCCTTACGCTGGTCCGTCACAGTGAGCTTCAGCCCAGGGACGAGGAACGCCGTCTGCCGAGCCCTCGCCAGCAGCGGCTCGATCGAGAAGTCGGCGTCAGGGAGGAAGACCTGCATGTCGGGCCAGTACTGCACTCGGGTGCCTGACACCCCGCGAGGCGCCTTCTTCAGCTTCTTCAGGCCCGGGCCTGCGGTGAAGGCAGCCTTCGGACCCGGCCCGTCGAAAGTGCCGGCGGTGCCACGGCGGAACGACATCCCGTACGTCCACCCGTCACGGTCGACCTCGACATCGAGCCGCGACGCCAAGGCGTTGACGACCGAAGCGCCGACCCCGTGGAGACCGCCAGTGGCGTTGTAGGCGCCACCACCGAACTTCCCTCCACCATGAAGCTTGGTGAACACCACCTCCACGCCGGACAGTCCCGTACCCGGATGAATGTCGACCGGGACGCCGCGCGCCTGGTCAGCCACAAACGCCGAACCGTCGGCGCGCAGTTCGACCTCGATCACCTCGCCGAAGCCGCCCAGCGCCTCGTCGACCGAGTTGTCGATGATCTCCCACAGGCAGTGCATCAGGCCCTTGGTGTCGGTCGACCCGATGTACATGGCAGGTCGCTTCCGGACCGCCTCGAGCCCCTCCAGCACGAGGAGGTGCCGCGCCTCATAGTCGCGACCCTCGGGTGCAGCAGTGCGGGGTGCTCTGGTCGTCCGGCCCTTCGTAGGCTCGGGAGCGGTGGTCGCGTCAGTCACCCGATGAGGCTATCCGGCGGCTCCGACAATCCCGAGGTGGACGCGCCAGTAACCGGTTGCGCCCCTCGGATAGACTTGAGTCTGCTCGACTCAGGGTTGCTTGGGACTCTGGCTCGGGCAGCCAGAACTGGGAACAAACACCCGACACCCCGCGTTCTGACTGACACGTGGGGCCGGGGTAGGTGCTACAAAGGAAGCGTCTCCCCCAGCAGCCCTATGGCACGACAGAAGAGAGGCACACGTGACCACCACCGTTCTGGACGACTCCCTGACCGCGGCCGACCGTTGCGACCGCTGCGGCGCGCAGGCCTACCTGCGTGTGACACTCACCGGCGGTGGCGAACTGATGTTCTGCGCCCACCATGCCAAGGCTCATTCCGACAAGCTGCGCCAGGTCGCGCTCAAGATCCAGGACGAGACCCACAAGGTTCAGTGACCACGCTGGTCCCCCACGACGAGCCGAGGCCCCCGGAGTCAGACTCCGGGGGCCTCGTGCATGGTCAGGCGGTCTCAGCCGGTGTGGCGGGCGAACAGCTCGAGGCGCCCGCAGCCCCGGCAGCGGACTGACTCCACAAAGAGAGGTGTGCCACTCGACTTGTTCCAGCCCCACCCCACGTACTGCTTCTTGTAGACGCCGGGGATCCAGCGAAGCAGGTACGAGCTCTGCTCGTTGAGCACACCGGGCTCGTAGGCGGTTCCGCCGCAGTGGGGGCAGGGTCGTTCGTACATGTCCAGGTCCATGCGACCAGCGTACGGATCACGCCGGATCACGCTTCCCGACGAGTCGTCGCACCCGACACTGACCGGTAGGTCGCCACCACCAAGGGCCCGATCTGGTCCCAGTCGAAGCTGGCCGCCCGAGCCAGCCCACGGGCCGCGTCGTACGGGGTCCGGAGGGCCGCCATGACCTCTGTGGCCAGTGACTGTGGGTCGCCCGTACGGAACAGCCTCCCCACCGGACCAGACCCGTCATCGAGGACTGCCCTGAAAGCAGGCAGGTCAGATGCGACGACCTGGGCACCCGACGCCAGCGCCTCCAGCAGCACGATGCCGAAGCTCTCCCGCCCGATGTGTGGCGCGATGAAGACATCGGAGCTGGCCAGCAGGCGGTTTCGTTCACTGTTGGTGACGGGGCCGACGAACCGGACCTGTCGAGGGGTGCCCAGGGGTCTCGTCCCGTCTCCGGCGACGACCACGTCCAGATCCGGGTGAGCTTCGAGGATCGCTGGCAGGGCTGACAGCAACACGTGCAGTCCCTTGCGCGGCTCGTTCAGCCGACCGAGGTAGCTCACCCGTCTGGTGCCGGTACGCGCGGCTGGCCGGAAGTCGGCCACCCGGATGCCGTTGCCGACGACGATCGGGTCGAGGCCGATGTGGCGCCGTACGACGCTCGCGGCCACCTCTGAGACGGCGATCCCTGCGTCGAGCCGAGCAACGGTTGCCGGCATCAGCCGGCGGGCGGCATGCATGGTGCGTGACCCGGGCGTGGCGGTGTGGAAGGTTGCCACGACAGGCGCCCTTGTGGCCCACACCGACAGCACCGCCGCACTCGGGGTGATCGGCTCATGGACATGGAGAACCTCCGGATCGCTGGCCTCCAACCAGCGAGTGATCCTCAGCCTCGAGACGGGCCCGAACGCGATCCGCGCGATCGAGCCGTTGTACGGAACCGGCAACGAGCGACCCGTCGAGGTGAACCGCGACACATCGACGCCGTGCTCGGCAGCGCGTTGCGGATCCAGGGTCCCAGGCGCCAGCAGCTGGGGGTCATGGCCGTTGGCAGCGAGCCAGCCAGCTAGCCCGAGCACGTGGTTCTGCACCCCACCTGCTGTGGTGAACGAGTACGGGCAGACGAGCCCGATCCGTAGCCCGCTCACGGCTGGTCCGGGAAGAACGGCTGGAAGACGTGCCAGTCGGTGGGCTTCAGCGAGATCTCGGCGGCGTAGAAGTCGACGAGATCCTGGGTCATGGCAGACAGCCCGTCGCGGCCTGGCCGGTGCTCGACCGGGTCGGAGAAGGCCAGATGGATGCCCTGGTCGGTATATCTGGCGGCGCAGCCCATCAGCAGCGCACCCGTACGGCGGGCGACG
>DAOOHL010000253.1:0-3602 GCA_035416185.1 Propionibacteriaceae bacterium
CGGATGACCCGCCAGGCCGCGACGTAGCGGGTGACGGGCGGTAGCCAGAGCAGCGCCGCACCCACCGCGATGGGGGCCATTGCCACCATCGCAAGGGGGTTCAGCAGGATCGTGAGGAGCGAGACACCCACCGCGACGAGCCCCCCGATACGCGCCCACGAGATCCCGTTCCAGGCGTTGTACGCCACGATCCCCGCGCCGGCCGACACTGCCGCGCCCGTGAGCGCGACCAGTAGCACCATCACGATGGCCGTGAACGAGACGGGATTGAGGTCGGGGACCCAGGTCAGCATCCGGGCCGCGGTTGGGAAGCCGGCGATGGTCGCCGAGTCCCAGAGCACCTTCACCAGCCCCGCGGCCGCCAGGACGGCTCCGGTCACCAGGAGTCCACAGGCCAGGCCGAGCAGGACAGGGCGCTTCGGCTCGCCCGTACGGTCGCTGATCTCATGCCCGCCCACCGTGGCCGGCGGCAGGGCTGGCAGCGTGGCGATCTCCGTCGTCGGGAGCGCGGCGGCCGGGCCTGCCTGACCCACGGGAGCCGGGGGCGCGGCGACAGCGGGGCCGCGGGCGTCGTACGACTGGCTCACCTGGCTCCTCGGGGGTCACGGTTGGACGTCGCCCAGCCTACCCATCCTGCGGTGACACCCCGTGGAAAGAGCACCGGGGGCAGGGCATTACGATCGTCGGCATGGCAACTCCTCGCTGGCCTGTGGTCATCTTCGACCTGAACGGCACCCTCGCGGGGACGATCCCGCTCATCATTGCTTCGTACGCCCACGCCTGGCGCACGGTGATGGGTACCGAACCCGATCTGCAGCAGGCCAGGACCTGGTTGGGGATGCCGACCCGGGACGCCTTCGCGCTTGCGGCGCCCGAGGAGAAGCTCGACGACCTGGTCGCTCAGTTCCGCTCATTCGAGGCTGCGAACCTGGGCCAGTTGGCGCGCCCGATCGAGGGTCTCAACCGGGCTCTCCGTACGCTCGCCGCCGACGGCGCGACCATGGGTGTGGTCACCTCGAAGAGCTACCAGTCGACGGCCGCGACGCTTGAGTGCGTGGGCCTGGGCGACCTGACCGTACTGTCGGCCAAGGAGAACGTCGAGGCCCAGAAGCCGGCCCCCGACTCACTCCTCCATGCGATCAAGTCGCTCGGCGTCAACCCGGATGACGTGGTGCACGTGTGCGACGCGCCGCAGGATGTCGACGCTGCCCGGGCCGCTGGCATCGCCTGTGTGGCGGTCACCTGGGGAGCCGGGCTGCGGGGGCCGTTGGAGGTCCGTACGCCCGATGCGGTGGTCGACTCCCCCGAGGAGCTTGTCGCCGTCCTGACCGACTGAGCGCGCTGACCTGACCTGCACGCTCAGGAGTTCTTCGGCCAGCCGTCCGGCGTGTCGGCTCCACCTTCGACGATCTGCTCGGGGTCGCGCGACCGGTCGGTCCAGGAGTCACGCGGCCGGTAGCCCAGCTCGAGCATCGTGTTGGTGATGTCCCAGCGACGGTTCTGGTTGTCGGAGATGGCGTAGTAGACCCCGTACGTCACCTTCGCCTCGATCGCGCAGCGGATCACCTGTTCGCCGTCGTTCTCGCTCAGCCACATGGCGTGCAGGAGCTCGGCCTCGTGCTGCATCGGGTCGGGGGTGAGCCAGCCGATCCGCAGGGCGATGAAGTCGATGCCGTGCTCCTCGTGGTAGAACCGGCCGAGGGTCTCACCGAAGGCCTTCGAGACGCCGTACAGGGAGTCTGGTCGGGGCAGGTCCCTGGGGTAGACGGGCCACTCCTGCGCGCGGTCGTAGCCGCCCATGGCGTGGTTGGACGAGGCGAAGACGAACCGCCGTACCCCCGCTTCGCGCGCCGCCTCGATCGTGTTGCGAAACCCAGCGAGGTTGGCGGTCAGCACGTCGTCCCAGGTCGAGACGGGCGACGCCGCTCCAGCCAGGTGGATGACCGTGTCGACTCCCTTCATCAACGCGAGCAGGGCCGGGTAGTCCCCCAGGTCGGCCCACAGGAGTCGCTTGTCCTTCTCCTGTTCCGGCGTCTTCGGCGCCCGGCCACCGTGAAGCACGAGGTCGTAGGTGTCGGCAAGCCGCGTCGACAGCAGCGTGCCGATGGTGCCGGATGCCCCGGTGATCAGGACCTTGCGCTGCTTCGTTCCCTTGGTTGCCATGGTCCCCATCCTGCCTGGAGGGAGCGCACACCCGGGGACTGAGCGTCTGGGTTGATGGGCGCCGAGTTGCTCCGGTCGTCCTTGCGCGCCAGAGCCCGCAAGGTGACGACCGTTGAGTTCATGGGGCGACCGGCCCCGGTGCGGAACGGTCGCCGTCACGGCCCGCCAGCGCCGCCTTCCCTGCTTCCAGCACCTCGATGATCCTGTCGACGTCGTACACCGCTCCGCCCCAGATGCCGCCGCTCGCCTCCTGGAGGGCGGCCCAGAGGCGGGTGTCGTCGGGGAGGTCCTGGTCGGGGCGCACGTCTGGGTTCCGCGGGCGGAAGGCCAGGACCTCCGCACCCTCCTCGTACGACAGCGGCGCACCCTCGCTGCCGATGAAGTTCAGCGATCCTTCCAGCGACCTGGTGTCGACGATGATCTCGACCACGTCTCCATCGCGGAGCTTGCCGATCGGACCACCCGCGAGTGCCTCGGGGCCGACGTGGCCGAAGCAGGCGCCGGTCGAGACGCCGGAGAACCGGGCGTCGGTGATCAGGGAGACATGCTTGCCCCAACGCAGCATCTTCAGCGCGGAGGTGAGCTGGTAGGTCTCCTCCATCCCCGTGCCCATCGGCCCTGCGCCCAGCACGATCAGGATGTCGCCCGCCTCGATGCGAGGGCCTGTCCAGTCCGGGTCTCGGCGGTGCTTGATGGCGGCGATGGCGGCCTTCTCGGAGGCGAACACGGTGACCGGTCCGGTGTGCCGAAAGACCCCGTCGTCGCCGACCACGTCGGGGTGGATGGCCGCCGACTTCACCACCGATCCCTGGGGCGCGATGTTGCCGCGGGGGAACGAGACCGTCGACGTCATGCCCTTCGCCCCTGCCCGCTCGGGAGCGAGGATCACCTCGTCGGGGTCGACGTGGTTGTGCTCGGCCAGTCGTGCGCGTGACAAGGTACGCCGCTCCGACGACTCCCACCAGGCGAGGTTCTGGCCCAGCGTGTGACCCGTCACAGTCAACGCGTCGAGGTGCAGCATCTCCCGTACATGAAGCATCGCCTCAGCCACCCCACCGGCCAGGAAGACCATGCCGGTCGGATAGTGGACGGGGCCGATCGGCATCACGCTGACGATCCGAGGGACGCGCTTGTTGATCCGTTCCCAGTCGTCGACGGTCGGCACGCGAAGGCCCGCTGCGTGCGCGATCGCCGGCAGGTGCAGCAGGAAGTTGGTGGAGCCGCCGAACGCGGCGTGCATGACCATGGCGTTCTCGATCGACTTGTCGGTGACGATGTCGCGCGTGGTGACGCCGGTCTCGAGCAGCTTCATCAGCGCCCGGGCTGACGAGGGCGCGAGATCGTGCCAGAGGGACTGTCCCGAGGGCGCCAGAGCCGAGTGGGGCAGCGCGAGGCCGAGGGCTTCGCCGACCACCTGGGCGGTGCCGGCCGTACCCAGG
>DAOOHL010000254.1:0-3508 GCA_035416185.1 Propionibacteriaceae bacterium
GACCGGTACTTCCTCGACAACGTCGCCGGCTGGATCTGCGAGATCGACCGCGGCAAGCTGCACCCGTACGAGGGCAACTACTCGACCTACCTGGAGACGAAGAAGTCGCGACTCCAGATCGAGGGCAAGAAGGACGCCAAGCGCGCCAAGATCCTCGAGCGCGAGCTTGAGTGGGTGCGCCAGAACCCCAAGGCGCGGCAAGCGAAGAGCAAGTCCCGACTCGCACGCTACGAGGAGCTGGCCGCCGAGGCCGAGCGCAGCCGTCCGTTGGATCTCGCCGAGATCAACATCCCGGCCGGTCCGCGCCTGGGTGCCGACGTGATCGAGGCCAAGAAGCTGACCAAGGGGTTCGGCGACAGAGTCCTCATCGAGGACCTCTCCTTCATGCTGCCGCGTGCCGGCATCGTCGGCATCATCGGCCCGAACGGCGTGGGCAAGACCACCCTGTTCAAGATGATCGTCGGCGAGGAGAAGCCCGACTCCGGCGAGCTCAAGGTCGGCCAGACGGTGAAGTTCTCCTACGTCGACCAGGGCCGTTCCGGCATCGCCCCCGACAAGAACGTGTGGGAGGTCGTCTCTGACGGGCTCGACCACATCAAGGTCGGCAACTTCGAGATGCCCTCTCGGGCGTACGTGGCGTCGTTCGGCTTCAAGGGGCCGGACCAGCAGAAGCTCGCAGGTGTGCTGTCGGGTGGGGAGCGCAACCGGTTGAACCTGGCGCTCACCCTCAAGCAGGGTGGCAACGTGCTGCTGCTTGACGAGCCGACCAACGATCTCGACGTCGAGACCCTGCAGTCCCTGGAGGACGCACTGCTCGACTACCCGGGGTGTGCCGTCGTGATCTCCCACGACCGGTGGTTCCTCGACCGGGTCGCGACGCACATCCTGGCCTGGGAGGGTGACCACGAGGACGAGGCGAACTGGTTCTGGTACGAGGGCAACTTCGCCGACTACGAGACCAACAAGATCTCGCGCATGGGTGTCGAGGCGGCGCGTCCGCACCGGACGACCCACCGCAAGCTGACCCGCGACTGACGGATCAGCCATGGCTGAGCCCATCGAGGCGTTGCAGCTCGTCGACCTGCTGACGTCGTTGCTGCATCGCGCGTTGGGCGACAGTGTCGTGGGGCTCTATCTGCACGGCTCCCTCACTGTCGGCGACTTTGCACCCGACCGCAGCGACATCGACCTCTACTTGGTGCTGGATCGCGATCCGGCGGTTGCCGATGTTGAGGCAGTGGCAACCGTGGTCGGCCAGGCGGTGGAGGCGTACCCCGCCTACGACGACCGGATCGAGGTGGAGGCGTTCTCTGCCGCCACGGTTCGAGCAGGGGATCCGACGGATCGTCCTCTGCTGCGGGTCAGCCCTGGGGAGCCGTGCCACCTACTACCCGTCACGCCGCATCGGATCCTGGGCTGGGCGGGGGCCCGTACCGACGCGACCGCGCTGATCGGGCCAGCGCCGGTGGACGTCTTCCCGGAACGGTCAGCCGACGTCACCGACGAGGTGGTCCGCGGGATCGTCCGGGAGTGGCCGGTGTGGGTCACCGAGGACGACAGGGTCGGCTTCAACGCCTACGCGGTGCTCACGCTGTGTCGCTGCTGGTGCCACCTGATGCTCCACGAACGGTTGTCGAAGCTGCGGGCAGGGCTGGCGTACGGAGGAGTCAGCCCCGATGACGCCGAGTTGACCAGATGGGCGATTCGCTGGTGGTACCGCGGCGGCCAGGACGACGAACCAGCGCGGACGGACGAGGTTCGCGCTTTCGTGAACCGGATCTGTGCCGAGTTGGTCAGCTGACGCCGGTCGCCCCGACGCTCATGTGCTGCCGCATTGCAGCTGAGTGGTTGGACGTGATCGAGGCGACGCCGAGTTCGCGAAGCTGGTCGAAGCGCACCGGGTCGTCAACGGTCCAGCACGAGACAAGCAGGTCGTGGTCGGCAGCCCAGTGCAGCCACGCCGGGTCGAGCACCCAGTGGGACGGGTTGACGAACCGAGGGCGAAGCCGTGTGAGCAGGTCGTCCGACGGGTACTCGGCATCCTGCCACGTGAGGTAGATCACGGCGTGGGGATCGAGCTCCCGCACGACCGCCATGGCGTTGTGGTCGCCGCACCATACGACGTCATGCCCGGCAGCGACCTGGACGATCCGGTCAGGGTCGCGAGCGTCAGGAAGGTCCAGCATCAGCGTCGCTCGACCACGAGCCAGCTCCAACACCTGCTGGAGGGTCGGAATCCTGGTGTCTCGCGGACCTCTTCGTTCGGCGACCATGGCGGAACTGGTGCGGTCGAGGCGGCCGCGGTCACCCCAGATCCGCTCCAGCGTCTCGTCATGGAGCAGCACCGGCACATGGTCGGCGGTCGTCCGCACGTCGACCTCGACGATGCGCGCACCCGAGCTGATGGCCGCCTCGACGGCCTCCAACGTGTTCTCCACGCAGGTGACCGGATCACCTCGATGCGCGACGACCTCGACCCAGCGCAAGCCTCCCATGTGCGTCCTCTCCGGAAACCGGCTGCAGCAGCATCCGCACCCTACCGCCCCGGGCTGACGCGACGCGGCTACGGTGGAGGGGACGAGGAGGTGCCGGATGGGCTGGTTGGACAAGCTGTTGGGCCGTGATCGTGACGACGACACACCCGTGGCGGACAAGGTTCTCGGGTCAGATGCGCGTCGAGCTCAGCTGGTCGAACTCTCTGCAGCATTGCGCGAGCTGGTCACCGAGATGAACGGAGAGGCCTGCCCCAGCGACAACCCTGGCTGGCGTGGCCGGGTGCGCGACTACCAGTACTCGCTGGGTGGGATCGACTCGATGCTGGCGACGCGGATCACCAAGGACGACCTCTTCGACACTCTCTCGACGATCCGGCCGCTGGGCGCTGTCCCGGCCGGCTGCGAGCACCTCACGGTGATCGCTGAGCGTGTCGTGGTGCTGGCCCGGCAGGCCGAGAAGCCGCTGCCGGGGGAGTGACCTGCGGCCGGACTGACTACACCAGGAACCGGTAGAACGGACCGTTCGGGTCGATGATCTCGACGGTGATCGGTGACTCGGCCATGCGGGTGAGCAGGCCAGGCAGGCTTGCCGGATCGCCAAGTTCGACGCCGACGAGCGCCGGGCCGAGCTCCCGGTTGTTGCGCTTCACGTACTCGAACAACGTGATGTCGTCGTCGGGTCCGAGCACTTCGTCAAGGAAGCGGCGCAGCGCCCCTGGCTCCTGCGGGAAGTTGACCAGGAAGTAGTGTTTCCGCCCTTCGTAGACCAGCGACCTCTCCACCACCTCGCTGTAGCGAGAGACGTCGTTGTTGCCCCCGGAGACCACCGCAACCGCGGTCTGGCCATGCTCGGCCAGACGGGTGAGCGCGGCGGAGGCGAGAGCGCCGGCTGGCTCGGCGATGATGCCGTCGGTCTGGTACATGGCGAGCATCTCGGTGCAGACCGCACCCTCAGGCACCGTGATGACCTCAACGCCGGAAGCCTGGATGAGCGGGAACGTGACGTCGCCGAT
>DAOOHL010000255.1:0-3501 GCA_035416185.1 Propionibacteriaceae bacterium
GCCAGCGACGGTGGAACGCTCGACGCCGAACACGTATGCCGACCAGATCGAGTACTTCGGCCGGCACATCGCCCACCGCGACCACGTGGCCATCTCGTTGCATCCGCACAACGACCGCGGTACGGCCGTCGCCGCCACCGAGCTCGGCGTCATGGCTGGTGCCGACCGGGTCGAGGGCTGCCTGTTCGGCCACGGCGAGCGGACGGGCAACGTCGACCTGGTCACGCTGGCGCTGAACCTGTTCAGCCAGGGCGTCGACCCGCAGGTGGACCTGTCCGACATTGACGAGGTGCGTCGTACGGTCGAGTACTGCACGGGGCTGCCGGTCCACCCGCGGCACCCGTACGCCGGTGACCTCGTCTACACCGCCTTCTCCGGCTCGCACCAGGACGCCATCAAGAAGGGGCTGGAGGATCTCGAGCGGGTGGCCGCCGAGCAGGGCAAGAGCATGCACGAGATCCCGTGGGAGGCCCCGTACCTGCCGATCGACCCGTACGACGTGGGCCGTTCGTACGAGGCCGTCATCCGGGTCAACAGCCAGTCCGGCAAGGGCGGCATGGCCTACCTGATGAAAACCGACCACAAGCTCGATCTGCCGCGCCGGCTGCAGATGGAGTTCAGCCGCGCTGTGCAGCAGCACAGTGACACCGAGGGCGGCGAGGTCAGCTCGGAGCAGATCTGGCAGATCTTCGCCGCGGAGTACCTGGCGGCCACGGGGCCACTTGAGCTCGTCACCTGCACGTCGGTGTCGAACGGGGGAGGCTACAAGATCACCGCCACCGTGCGTCAGAACGGCGTCGAGAAGCAGATCGAGGGCGAGGGCAACGGACCGCTGTCGGCGTTCGTCGACGGCCTGGCGATCCTCGGCTATCACGTGCGGGTGCTCGACTACACCGAGCACGCCATGTCGGCCGGCGGTGACGCGCAGGCGGTGGCGTACGTGGAGACCGAGATCTCCGACGACGACGCCGGCCTCGATGCCACGGTCGTCTGGGGCGTCGGCATCGACTCGTCGATCGTGACGGCGTCGCTACGGGCCGTCTGCAGCGCGGTCAGTCGGGTGTACGGGAGCCGCGACCACGCAGCCGAGCCGCGCCCCTGAGTCGGCGGCCCTTTGGAACGCTCGTGGAAACGGTTGCAGGACTGCTTGACGCCTGTCGGTGGGCACGGGAGAATCCTGGAGAGTGGTCGCTGTAGCGCCTGTTTCGGCGTTTCGGGCGATCTGACGGGCCGGAAGGATCGAACGTGACCTCGACGAGCCGGGATGTGGCCAAGGCGGCCGGTGTCTCCGTGGCCACCGTGTCGCGCGCGTTCTCTGAGAAGGCCGCAGTGTCCGACTCCACCCGTCGTCATGTGCTGGCGGTCGCGGAGCGCCTCGGCTACAGCCCCGACCCTGCGGCGCGGCGTCTGACCACCGGACGGTCGGGCAACATCGGGCTGATCGTGCCAGACCTGTCGAACCCCTTCTTCGCTGACGTCGCCAAGGGCGTGCAGCGGCGCGCGCGCGACCGGCAGCGCTCGATCTTCATCTCCGACACCGACGAGCAGGCCCGGGTGGAGGCGGACGCTGTACGGCAGCTCGCCCGGCAGGTCGACGGCATCATCTGGGCCTCTCCCCGTACGCCTGATGAGGCGATCGACGCACTGAGGCCGGAGGTGCCGGTCGTGCTGCTGCATCGTTCCGCTCCGGGGTGGTGGAGTGTCACGGCAGACTACATCGAGGGCATGCGCCAGACGTTGGTGAACCTCCATGCCCTGGGCCATCGCACCGTCGCCTACGCGGCGGGGCCAGCAGCATCATGGTCGGGGGGCCTTCGACTGAGGGGGCTTCGGGCAGCGGCCTCGGACCTCGAGCTCGACCTGGTCGAGTTGGGCAGTGTTGCGCCAAGCGTGGATGGGGGGCTGGCGGCGGCCGACCTCGTGCTGGCCACCGAGGCCACGGCGCTGGTGGCCTACAACGACGCGGTCGGACTCGGTGCGATGGCGCGTCTCGCGGCGAGAGGTGTGCGGGTGCCCGATGACCTGTCCGTGGTCGGCTGTGACAACACGATGCTCTCCCGGCTGACCCTCCCACCGCTGACGACCGTCAACGCGCCTAGGTTCGAGGCCGGCGAGGTGGCGTTGTCGTTGCTCGAGCAGCAGATGGAGTCCCCGGGCGACGAGCCGGTGGTGCAGGTGCTGCCCACGAGCCTCGTGATTCGCGGGACCACGGCTCCGCCTCGATCAGGGGCTCCTGCATGATGACGTCGACCGCCGAGCAGGGCGCAGTCGTGCTGATGCACCCGACCGACGACGTGGTCGTGGCACTCCGTGACCTGCGACAGGGCGATGTGGTGTCGGCCTCGGGCGTCGAGCCCGTCACCGTCGCTACAGACATTCTCCGGGGACACAAGGTGGCTCGCCGAGCGCTGGCACTCGGATCCCTGATCCACAAGTACGGGCAGGTCATCGGGGTCACGACGGCTGAGGTGGGCGTGGGCGACCACGTCCACCTGCACAACACCGGCATGCCTGGCCGGGAGACGAGGGTGCTGGCCGACACCCATGCCGGAACGGCGCCGGTAGAGGTACGAGCGCGCACCTTCCAGGGCATCCGCCGGCCCGACGGGCGGGTGGCAACCCGCAACTACATCGGCGTCCTCACCACCGTGAACTGCTCGGCCACCGTGGCGAGGCAGATCGCCCGGCGGTTCGACCCTGGCGCAGGCCTCCCGCTGCCCGATGGCGTCGACGGGGTGGTGGCCATCACCCACGCGTCCGGCTGTGGGCTCGAGTCCAGCGGTCCGGGCTGGGAGAACCTGCGCCGAACCCTGGTTGGCTATGCCACCCACCCCAACATCGGGGGCATCGTCGCGGTCGGCCTCGGCTGCGAGGTGCTCACCATGGAGACCTTCCTGGCCGATCTTGGACTCGCCGACAAGCCTGTCGTCTCGTACACCATTCAGGACGCTGGCGGCACCCGCGCCGCGATCGACATGGGCATCGAGCTGTGTCAGCAGCTTGCGCGCGACATCGCGGCGACGCGCGAGATGGTGTCGCTGTCAGAGCTGGTGCTGGGCCTGAAGTGCGGTGGGTCAGATGCCTGGTCCGGGGTGACGGCGAACCCAGTGCTGGGGTACGCGTCTGACGCGATCGTTGCCCAGGGCGGCGCGACCATCCTGTGTGAGATGCCGGAGATCTACGGCGCGGAGCACCTGCTGGCTGCCCGCGCGACCAACCAGGAGGTCGCCGACGAGCTGATCCGCCGGATCGACTGGTGGGAGGACTACACCCGGGGCAACGGCGCCAGCCTGGACGCCAACCCGTCAGCCGGGAACAAGGCTGGCGGTATCACCACCATCGTCGAAAAGTCCCTCGGTGCGGTCGCAAAGGCCGGTACGGCGCCGTTGTCGGCAGTGGTCGACTACGCCGCGCCCGTACCCACGCACGGGCTGACGATCATGGACACACCCGGCTACGACCCGGTCTCGGTGACGGGCATGGTGGCCGGCGGAGCGACGC
>DAOOHL010000256.1:0-3484 GCA_035416185.1 Propionibacteriaceae bacterium
ACGATGATGTCGGCGAACCTTGGCCAGTCGAGCTGCATCGCCACGTCAGTGGTGGCGTCGCCGAGGCCGTACCCTCCGATGCCTGTGTGACGCATGCCGGGAACGTTGGCGAAGTTGGTGACGGTCATACCTCTCGTCCAGTCGCCGCGCAGCTCGACGTCGACGTGGGCCTTCTCAGAGGTGAAGACCTTCGAGTCAGCCAGGTAGGCGACACAGCAGGCGTCGTGGATGGCCGCGGCCGGCAGACCCGAGTACTCAACGTGGGTGCCGCTGACAAACTCCCAGATGTCGAGCACGAACTGGGCCAGGTCACCGCCCACGGCCCGTACGCGGTCCTGCATCTCCTGGGTCGCCAGCGCCTGGTGGGTCAGGTCGAGGCCCACCATCGTGACCGGCCAAGCCCCGCGGAACACGTCGGACGCCGCCTCCGGGTCGGCGAAGATGTTGAACTCTGCCGTCGGGGTCGAGTTGCCACGCGTGTAGGCCCCGCCCATCAGACAGACCGACTTCACCCGCTCGACGATGCGCGGCTCCTTGCGCATCGCCATGCCGATGTTGGTCAACGGGCCCACCGGAACGAGGTGGACTGTGCCCGGCTCGTGCTCCATCACCGTGTCGATGATGAAGTCGATCGCGTGCCGAGGATCGAGGTCGAAGACCGGATCGGGCAACGTCGGCCCGTCGAGACCGGTCTCGCCGTGGATGTCGTCGGCAATCACCTGCGGCTGGATCATCGGCCGGTCGCAGCCGCGCGCCACCGGCACCTGGAACCCGCCGATCGCGCACACACTGAGCGCGTTGCGGGTCGTCTTGTCGACGGTCTGGTTGCCGGCCACCGTGGTGACACCGAGCAGCTCGATGTTCGGGTGGGCTGCGGCGATCATCATGGCGATCGCGTCGTCGTGACCTGGATCACAGTCCAGGATGATCTTCTCCATCACGGGCTCCTTCGCTCATGCTCGCGCTGAGCATAGGACCGAGCCTCGTCCTCGCGAGGCTGATCCGCGACGGCGGCCTTGCCCAGAGGTCAGCTCTTGCAGAAGAGCCCGTACGGCGGCACCACCCCGTCTGCCAGGTACGTCACGACCGCGTCGTCAACGCACTGGCTGCGGTCGTTGCCGTACGTCGCATGGCCAGCGCCGTCGTAGGTCACCAGCACCCCCGACTCGAGCTGCTGCGCCATCCAGACGGCGTACTGGTACGGGGTGGCTGAGTCGCCTGTACCGCCCACCACCACGATCGGAGCCGCACCCTTGCCATGGATCTCGAACGGCGGCGTGCCCTGGACCGGCCACTGCTGGCAGGTCACGGAAGGCCCGAAGTACTTGCCGAAGATCGGCGCAATCTTCTTGTCGGCCTCCCAGTCCTTCATGGCGCGCTCGATGCCGTCGTCCTGGCCGTCGACACAGTTGATCGCGATCAGCCCGAACAGCGACGACGCGTACTGGCCATCGGCCCCACGGTCGCGGAACGAGTCGGCGGTCTGCAGCAGGGGCGCACCGTTCCCCGAACGGGCAGCGTTGATCCGGCTGGTCAGGTTGCCCCAGGTCGACTGGTCGAAGTAGAAGAACAGCAGCACACCATCGACTGCGATGGACTGGGTCAACTTGCGCGACCCCACCGTCAGTGGCTGCGAGTCGAGCTTCTCGAACAGGTCGACCACGATCTTGACGTTCTCGTCGGCCGTCTTGCCACCCAAGGCGCACTTCGTATCAGCGCACCACTGCGCGTAGTTGCGCAGCGACAGGTCGAAGCCGCTGGCCTGCACGACCGACTCGTCCTCGGTGATGTTCACGGCCGAGTCGAGCACCATCCGGCCTACGTTCTTGGCGTACTTCTCGGCGTACACCGCACCGATCTCGGTGCCGTACGAGTAGCCGAGATAGGTCAGCTGCTTGTCGCCGACCAGCTGCCGCATCACGTCGAGGTCGGTGACGGTCTCGACAGTGGAGATGTGCGCGAGCAGCGGCCCGGACTTCTCAAGGCAGCCCATGGCGAACTGCTTCCAACCGTCCTTGAGGGCTTGCAACTCCTGCGGGGTGTCCGGCGATCCGTCAAGCGCCATCAGGGCATCGATCTCCGCGCCGTTGTGACACTGCACCGGCGTCGACTCCCCCGTACCGCGTGGGTCCCAGCCGACGATGTCGTACATCTCGAGGCCGTCGCGCTTGAACCGGGTCGCCAGGTCCGTTCCGCCGTACCCCGGCCCGCCGGGGTTGACGAACAGCGACCCGACCCGCGGCTGGGTGGCCGGGATCTTCAGCATGAACAGCGTGATCGCCTGCGCGTCGGGCTTGGCGTAGTCGAGCGGTACGGCGATCGTGGCGCACTTCGCGTCGACGTCGTTGCGGCGGCAGTCTGACCAGGTCAGCGACTGCTTGAGGTAGCGGTCCATCCCGCTGCCCGGCGGTGGGGCGACGAAACCCTGCGGCTTGACGTCGGGGATCGCAACCTTCGGGCGGTCAGGCGAGTTGTAGTTCCGCTGCGTGGTGGCCGTGGGCGACGGGACGGGCGGCACACTGACGGTCTGACCCGGCTGGGTCGGCCCGCCTCGACCAGTCGGGGCAGCCGTCGGGACCGACCCCGCGGACCCGCTCGCTGACGGCCCGGTGGAGGGCTGGTTCCCAGCGCCAAGCCGCGGGACGACCTGCCATACCGTCACCCCGATCAACGCCAGGGCCACGACGACGGCGATCACCGCGACGACCTTCCGCGAGCCCCCTGAGCGTCGCTGCGGCGGCGGTGAAGGGTAGGCCGGACCGCCGATCGTCGGCGCCTGTTGGGGCCGGTAGAGCCCTTGCGCCTGATAACCCGAAGGCTGCCACGGCTGCCCCGACTGTTGGGAACGCTGGGGCTGCTGCGTCTGCTGTCCCGGCCACTGTTGCGGAGGCTGGTTCGCCTGCGGGGGCTGAAGTCCCTGCCACGGCTGAGACTGCGGGCCGAGACCCTGCTGGCGCTGCGGTGGCTGCTGCTGCCCCTGCCAGGGCGCGGGCTGCTGTGGCGGTGGCCCGTACGAGCCTGGCTGCCCCCAGGGCTGCTGCGGCTGGGGACGGTTCGGATCCGGGGGCGGCTGACTCACAGACCGAGGCTAACCGGCGCCGAGGACATTTTCGATGACGGAGCGATCACAATCCCGCGAGATCGGCGAGCCAACCAACGAGCACGGTCCCCGGTGACTGGCGTCACCGGGGACCGTGGCAGGTGGTTCAGACTGGCAGGTCGATCACCAGCCGGGCAGACCCAGCTGCTGCGCCTGCTTCTTCACATCCTCGTCGTAGCGGGCAGCGGCCGCAGCAGCGGTCGACTGGCCGGTACCGACAGTGATGATGATCTGCTCCAGGTTCGGGCCCTTCACCGGGGAGGCGAACTCGAGAGCAGGGGTGGTCTTGTTGTCGTCGGAGTACTTGACGACGTCCTTGACCGCCTGCGGCACATCCGAGGGCAGGGCGCAGTTCTTCATGCCGTACGCACCCGTCGGCTTGAG
>DAOOHL010000257.1:0-2018 GCA_035416185.1 Propionibacteriaceae bacterium
CGCCTCGTCGGGGGCGACGGGGGCAGGCGGCGGTGCGGGCCTACGCCTGGCCATCGATCACGCGGTTGGAGAGGGTGCCGATCTGCTCGATCTCGATCTCGACGGTCTGGCCGGGCAGCATCGGTCCGACACCGGCGGGGGTGCCGGTGAGGATCAGGTCGCCTGGGAGCAGTGTGGTGAAGGAGGAGACGTACGAGACCAGGGAGGCCACGTCGCGCACCATCAGGGAGGTGTTGCCGTCCTGGACGACCTTTCCGTCCAGGCGGGTGCGCACCTCGAGGTCCCCGACCTCCTCGATGCTGAGGTGGGTGACGATCCATGGGCCGACCGGGCAGAACGTGTCGTAGCCCTTTGCCCGGCCCCACTGGCCGTCGGTCTTCTGCAGGTCGCGCGCGGTGACGTCGTTGGCGCAGGTGTAGCCGAAGATGACGTCCTGCACACGGTCGGCGGGCACGTCGCGGCAGATCCGGCCGATGACGACCGCGAGCTCACCTTCGTAATGCAGGTCGTTGGTGGTCTCGGGCTTGACGATGGCGTCCTGCGGGCCGATCACGGAGGTGTTCGGCTTGAGGAAGACCAGGGGGTTCTCGGGCACCTCGTTGCCGAGCTCGGCCGCGTGGGCCGCGTAGTTGCGGCCGATTCCGACGACCTTCGAGCGAGGGATCACCGGCGCCAGCAGCCGTACATCCGCGAGCAGGTGACGCTGGCCGGTGTACTGGACCGGTGCAGCCAGCGGGTCGCCGGTGAGGGCGGCGACGGTGTCGGGGTGCTCTCCTCCGTCGCCGTCGAGCTCGACGGTTCCGTACTCGATGTGGTCTCCGACGGCGTAACGGGCGATGCGCATGATGAGCAGCCTACTGAGCCCCGGCGTAGCGTGGCGGGCATGACGAGCCCCGCGGAGAACCACGCAACCGCTGCCGCCACCTTCGCGGTCCGGATCGCAGGGACGTCTGACTGGGACGTGCCAACCCCGGTGAAGGAATGGCGCGCCAGAGATGTGGTCGAGCATCTTCTGGACTGGTTCCCCGGCATGCTGGCCGCCGGCAGCTCTGTACGACTGTCAGAGGTCGACCACGGAGACCTCGCTGCGGCGTGGGCCACCCGTACAGCCGAGGTGCAGGCTGCCCTGGACGACACCGCTGTTGTGGGCTCTCCGTACACCTCGCAGATGTTCGGCGACCTGACCGTGGGCGACCTGGCCGACCGCTTCTATACCGCTGACATCGTGATGCACACCTGGGATCTGGCGCGGGCCACCGGTCAGGATGACAGGATGCCGGAGGAGTTCGTCGAGGGCGCGTTCGCGGGGATGTCACAGATAGCCGACACGATTCGCGGCTCCGGTCAGTTCGGTGACCAGCAGCCGGTCGCCGACGACGCGCCGCTGCAGGATCGTTTCCTCGGGTTCATCGGTCGCGATCCGGCGTGGCGTCCATCGGCTGACTGACCGCGTGCGGTCAGCGGAGCTCCCGGGACGGGGCCGGAGGCAACTCGATGCCCTGCCGCTTCAGCCGCCATCGCTCCCACCGGTTGGCGTGACGGGCACGGAACGAGCCGAGGCCTACTCCCCCGTGGACGACGACGAGCGGGTATCCCGGTGCCGGGACCGTGGGCACGGTGGAGCGCGCGGACCCGAAGCTCTTCGTGAGCCGGTCGGTCTGGACTCCCCAACCCTCCGGCACGATCAGCTTCACCGACCCCGCCCCTGCGGTCACCTCCAGGTTGATCACAGGCGATGTGTGCTGCGCCAGCAGGCAGTCGATCTTGACCGAGTCGACCCCCGAGTTCGCACGGATAAAGGGTGGCACTCGCCAGGAACCCGTACGCTTGATCCCTTCCCAGCCGGCCGACAGGACCAGCGGGTCGTTCGGGGAGTAGCCGGGCTCGACAAGGTTCGACACCGTGCCCACGGACACCGGCTCGGGAGTCATGGGGTACGGCTCGAACTGGGCGACCTGCCCCGTTGGGGCAGAGACCGGAGAGTGCGTCGACGGTGACGCGGGCAGTGACACGGCAGC
>DAOOHL010000257.1:2118-3447 GCA_035416185.1 Propionibacteriaceae bacterium
GGCGCCAGGACGGCGATCCCGTACAGGTAGGCGTCGGCGAGAGCCTCGTACGACGCCTCGATCACGTTGCCACCCACACCCACCGTGGTCCAGGTACGACCGTCGTGGCGGGTGTCGATCAGAACCCGGACGATGGCGTCAGTGCCGTGACCCTGATCGAGGATGCGCACGCGGTAGTCGGTCAGCTCGAACTCGGTCACGACCGGGAATGCGCCCTCGAGCGCACGCCTGATCGCCTCGTCGAGCGCGTTGACCGGGCCGTTCCCCTCGCCAGCGAAGACACGCGACTCGCCACCGCCGACCGACACGCGGACGATGGCCTCGGCCACCTCGGACTGATCGGTGAAGGCTCGCCAAGCGACGACCTGGTACGGAGCCTTGAAGCCGCCCAACTCGCGGCGCAGCAGCAGGTCGAAGGAGGCGTCGGCGGCCTCGTACGAATAGCCCTGCGCCTCGCGCGCCTTGATCTCGTCGGTGATCCGCGCCGCGGTGTCGCGGTCGGAGAGGTCGTGGCCGAGCTGTTCGCCCTTGATCTGCACGTTGGCGCGACCGGCCATGTCGGAGATCAGCATGCGCATCGTGTTGCCGACGAGCTCAGGGTCTGCGTGCTGGTAGAGCATCTCGTCGACCTTGATCGCCGAGGCGTGCAGGCCCGCCTTGTGGGCGAAAGAGGAGACGCCGACGTACGGCTGGCGCGCCTGCGGAGCCTGGTTGGTGATCTCGGCGATGGCATGGGAGATGCGCGTGAGGTCACTGAGCGACTCGGCTGGGATGAGCTCCCAGCCGTACTTGATCTGCAGGTTGCCGATCAGGGTGACGAGGTCAGCGTTGCCGGTGCGCTCGCCGTAACCGTTGATCGTGCCCTGGATGTGGACGACGCCCGCGTCGACGGCGGCGATGGTGTTCGCGACGGCACAGCCGGTGTCGTTGTGACAGTGGATGCCGAGGTCGACCCCGATGGCGGCGGCCGCCGAGACGATGTCGCCCACCCAGCCGGGCAGCATGCCGCCGTTGGTGTCGCAGAGGATGACCACCTCGGCGCCGGCCTCGGCAGCAACCCGGACGACCTCGAGGGCGTACGCAGGGTTGTCGCGGTAGCCGTCGAAGAAGTGCTCGCAGTCGACGAAGACCCGCTTGCCGTGGTTGCGCAGATGGGTGACGGTGTCGCGGACCATGTCGAGGTTGTTCTCCAGCGACGTGCGGAGGGCCTCGGTGACGTGGCGGTCGTGGGACTTGGCGACGATGCAGATGACGTCGGTCTGCGCGTCGACGAGGGCCTGGACGAGGGGGTCCTCGGCGGCTGGGATGCCGACCCGGGTGGTCATCCCA
>DAOOHL010000258.1:0-3419 GCA_035416185.1 Propionibacteriaceae bacterium
CTGGGGCGCCACCACCGTCGGCTACGCGCTCGTCGCCGGCGCCGTCCTCCGGACGGCGGACGAGGAGTGGGACCTCCAGCCGCAACCACGGTGAGGAGCCCTCGCGTAGGGCGTCCATCCACCGACCCAGACGCGAGTCGGCCACGCAGGAGTGAGCTGCAGGCAGCCAGCACCTTCGTGGTCGGTCCCGCTGGGGTGGCGTGACCTCACCGGAGGTGGTGCACGTCGCCGGCGGCGTACTCGCGGACCTCCGTACCCACCCTCACCTGGAGCCTGCCGTCACGGGACACGCCAACGGCTGTACCGTGCACGTGGTCGGTCTCCGAGAGCTCCACCCGTACCTCACGACCCAGCGTGGCGCAGCGCTCTGCGTACGGCGTCCCGACCGCGTCCCAACCCCCGGCAGCCCACTGCTGCACAGCCTCGCCAACCCCGGTCAGCACGGCGATGGCCGCCTCAGTCCGGCTCACCCCCGCGCCGGCCAGAGCCAGCGAGGTCGCCCACGGTACGGGGAGCTGCTCGGTGGTCTGGGAGACGTTGACGCCCATCCCGACCACCACTGCAGGAGTGGCATCCGTCAGCACGATCTCGGCAAGGATGCCGCACACCTTCAGCCCGCCGACCAACACATCGTTCGGCCACTTCAGCCGCGCATCGAGCCCCAGCCGGCCCAGTCCGCGGGCCACGCCAAGCCCGGTGACCAGCGGCAACAGGCCGATGTCGGAACGCGGCGGTCTCAGGAGGTACGAGATCGACAGCGAGGTACCGGGCGGCGATGACCATGCGCGTGCCAGCCGCCCGCGCCCGGCGGTCTGCTCGGCTGCGACCAGCACGGCGCCATCGCGCTCCCCAGCACGCGCCGCGGCGGCGAGGTCGTGGTTGGTCGACCCTGTCTGCGGCACCACCGTGACCGAGGTCCAGGGCCCCGATCTCACCACGGCAGCCGCCAGGTCACTCTGAGCGAGGCCGTTGTCCACGAGCGTCAGAGTAGTGCTGAGCGACCGGCGGTGGCCGACGTGGCTGACTCCCCGACTCCCCGACTCCATGGTGTGCCGAAAGGCACCATAATCACGGCCCAGCGTTGACTTTGGTGCCTTTAGGCACGGAAATCAACGCGGAACCGTGATTTTCGTGCCTATCGGCACCATTATCAACACCGCCGACCCGGGGTCCGGACCGAGCGGTGGCTGAGTAGTGTGCCGACCATGGAGATCGACATCCACACCACCGCTGGCAAGGCGGCGGACCTGTCCCGTCGCATCGACGAGGCGATCCACGCCGCACCTGCCTCGGCGGTCGAGAAGCAGCACGCCAAGGGCAAGCTGACCGCCCGGGAGCGGGTTCTGGCGCTGCTCGACGAGGGGTCGTTCTCCGAGTTCGACCAGTTCGCGCGGCACCGCTCGACGAACTTCGGGCTGGAGCAGCGCCGACCGTACGGCGACGGCGTCATCACCGGAACCGGCGCGATCCACGGTCGTCCGGTCTGCATCTTCAGCCAGGACGTGACGATCTTTGGTGGTGCGCTGGGTGAAGTGTACGGGGAGAAGATCTGCAAGATCATCGACTTCGCTCTGAAGACCGGGGTACCTCTGATCGGGATCAACGAGGGCGGTGGCGCCCGGATCCAGGAGGGCGTCGTCTCGCTCGGCCTGTACGCGGAGATCTTCCGGCGCAACACCCTCGCCTCGGGAGTGATCCCGCAGATCTCACTGATCATGGGTCCGGCCGCGGGTGGCCATGTCTACTCCCCCGCGCTGACCGACTTCGTCGTGATGGTCGACCAGACCTCGCAGATGTTCATCACCGGGCCCGAGGTGATCAAGACCGTCACCGGCGAGGACGTCACGCTCGAGGACCTTGGCGGCGCCCGTACGCACAACACCAAGTCGGGCACCTCGCACTACCTGGCCGCCGACGAGGACGACGCGCTGGCCTACGTGCGCGAGCTGCTGTCGTACCTCCCTCAGAACAACCTCGAGGACGCGCCCTCCTACGGCGACGACGAGGTCGACCTGACGATCACCGACCACGACCGCCGACTCGACACCTTGATCCCCGACTCGGCGAACCAGCCGTACGACATCCGTGAGGTGATCCGGACAGTGCTCGACGACGACGAGTTCCTCGAGGTGCACTCGCTGTTCGCCCAGAACATCGTCTGCGGCTTCGGCCGGGTCGAGGGCCGCTCGATCGGCATCGTCGCCAACCAGCCCATGGTGTTCGCCGGCTGCCTCGACATCGACGCGTCGGAGAAGGCAGCCAGGTTCGTCCGCACATGTGACTGCTTCAACATCCCCGTGCTGACCTTCGTCGACGTGCCCGGGTTCCTGCCGGGCACCGACCAGGAGTGGAAGGGCATCATCCGGCGCGGCGCGAAGTTGCTGTACGCGTACGCCGAAGCAACCGTGCCGCTGCTCACGGTGATCACGAGAAAGGCGTACGGAGGGGCGTACGACGTGATGGGCAGCAAGCACCTCGGCGCTGACATCAACCTGGCCTGGCCGACCGCCCAGATCGCGGTGATGGGCGCCGAGGGGGCGGTGAACATCCTCTACCGCAAGGAGTTGGGCGCCGCTGAGGATCCGGTGGCGACGCGCAAGGAGCTGATCTCGGACTACAACGACACCCTGGCGAACCCGTACCTCGCAGCCGAGCGCGGCTATGTCGACCAGGTGATCCACCCGCACGAGACTCGGGCGAGCGTGATCAAGGCGCTACGGCTGCTCCGTACGAAGCGGGCCTCGCTTCCGCCCAAGAAGCATGGGAACATCCCCCTGTGAGCGCCGACGCTGCATTCTCGGTCAACCGTGGGCAACCCACGGACGACGAGCTGGCTGCCGTCATCGCCGTGCTCGCGGCCGCGTCGATGGCACCCGAGCGGGCACGACCTTCCGTGGACAGCCACCTCGTCGGAGGTTGGAAGTCATACTGGAGGACGGTCCGTGCTCCGTTCCATGCGGGACGCGAGGCCTGGCGTCACAGCTACCGATGATCCAAGGAAGGACCACCACGTGACTACGAACGCTGTCGAGGACATCCTCGGCCAGATCCCAGCCGACCAGCTCGCCGAGCAGCTCGGCGTCGACGAGCAGACCGCCATGCAGGCCGCTCGCGCGGTGATCCCTTCGCTGATTGGCGGCATGCAGCACAACGCCCAGGACGTCGCTGGTGAGCAGGGCCTCGCTGGCGCGTTGCTACAGCACTCAGGCTCCTCACTGTTCGACGGCGGCAACGTCGACCTCAGCCAGATCGACGTCTCCGACGGCGAGAAGATCGTCGGGCACGTGTTCGGGAACCAGTCGGGCCAGCTCGCGCAGGCGATCGGCACCCGTACCCAGGGCGGCGCGTCGCTGATCGACAAGCTGCTGCCGATCCTCGCCCCGATCGTGCTGGCCTACATCGCCAAGCAGATCACCGGC
>DAOOHL010000259.1:0-2387 GCA_035416185.1 Propionibacteriaceae bacterium
CCCACCCGTGTTCGGCCCCGTGTCGCCGTCGCCGACCCGCTTGAAGTCCTGCGCCGGCTGGAGCGGGAGCGCAGTGGTGCCGTCGGTGATCACGAAGAGGCTGACCTCCGGGCCGTCGAGGTACTCCTCGATCACCATCATTCCGCAGTCGACCGCATGGGCCAGTGCCTCAGCCCGGTCGCTGGTCACCACCACGCCCTTGCCCGCGGCGAGCCCATCGGCCTTCACGACGTACGGGGGCCCGAAGTCATCGAGCGCGGCCGCGGCCTCAGCTTCGGTGGTGCACGTGTGAGCCTTCGCCGTGGGGACTCCGGCCGCGACCATGACCGACTTGGCGAACGACTTGCTGCCCTCGAGCTGAGCGGCCTCAGCTGACGGTCCGAAGCACGCGATGCCCGCCTCCCGTACGGCGTCGGCCACGCCAGCGACCAGCGGCGCCTCAGGTCCGACGACGACCAGGTCCACCCCCAGCCGCAGCGCCAGGGCGGCGATCGCCGGGCCGTCGAGCAGGTCGATCTCGTGGCGGGGCCACCACCGCCACGTGCCGGGGTTGCCCGGTGCGACATGCACCTCGCCGACGGCGGGATCGGCGCTGATGCTGCGGGCGAGCGCGTGCTCGCGGCCGCCGTTGCCGACGACGAGGACGGAGAGACCAGTCACAGGGGAACCCTAGTCGGGGTTCCCCCCACGTCGCCGATCGCGTTCCGCGTTCCGGCGGCTGGCGGCCATGGCCCCCACGACAAGGGCGACAGTGGCCGATGCGAAGAGGCCAAGGAAGACCCAGGAGACGCCGTTGCTCGACAGGGCGAGGTTGCCGTACAGGAAGAACAGCGTGGTCAGCCCCGCCGGGATTGCCATGCCGACCATGCAGCCTGGGCTGTCGCGACCCTCGCGGTAGCGGAACACGGGTGCCGGCACGAAGCCTGACGGTCCGATCCACCGGCCCATCATCGGGCGAGGCGGGGGGGCTGGCGCGTACGGCTGAAGCTCCTGGCTTGGCGGCGGCGCGTACGACACCTGGGGTGCCTTCGCCTGCTGCTCACGCTGTTCGGCGTAAGCCAGCTCCTCATTGGTCGGCTCGCGGCGCTCAGGCTCGGGCTGGGTCTGGAACGCGCTCATGAGAGGTGATTCTGCCGCAGCCCCGTCTCACGAGCAGGTGGTCGCCAGCCAGGCCTTCGCTGCCGCATCAGCCGTTGTCGGGTCGACCTTCACGTCCGGCTGCACGGGCTGCTCGTTGAGGTTGACCCCGGCACGGTCGACGTACACGGCCTGGGTCAGGACGAGGCGGGCACCGTCGGGCATGGGGATGACCGCGTTGCCCGAGGTGTAGCCGGCGGTCGCTGACCCGAACGAGCGGGCGTTCGACAGGCCGCGGAAGGCCGTCGCGACTGCCTCACCGGACGAGGCTGTCTTGGTGTCGTAGAGCACCGCGATCGGTTGGTTCGAGATCTTTGCGCGGACGGCCGTCTTCATGGTGGGAGCGCCGCCGAAGCCAATCCCGCCGTCCTTGACCGTGACGGTCGATTCCGTCCCGCCCGCCTGCCGGAAGACCAGCGCTGGCCCGTCGGGCAGCAGCGGGACCAGGCCGGCGAGCATCGGGTACATGTTGCCGCCCGTATTCCCGCGCAGGTCGATGACCCAGCCGCAGGTCGTTGGCGCTGCGGCCTCGATCCCTTGGGCAGCGGTGTCGGCGTACTGCTGCAGCTGGTCGGCCGAGACGCCGCCGAGCTCGGGCACGGTGATGGTGGTGATCCGCCCGGCTGTGGCGAGGGTCGGAGCTTTGAAGTCGGCCGCAGCCTGCTGGTCGTTGGAGCTCGCCTCGCTGGGTGTACGAAAGAACGAGTGCTTCCCGCCCGCGACCTTGGTGGCGGTGGCGATCACCGGGTAGAGCTCCTCGATCGTGGTGGCGGTGCTGCCCGCCTCGAGGACGTTCGCCCGCCAGGTCTGCCACTCCGGTGTCGTGGCGTAGTAACCGCCGTTGAGATGGTCGACCACGTTCTGCGCATAGCGCTGCGGTGTCGGCGGCACGATCCAGATCCCGAACCGGGGCCCGATCACGTACGTGGCTGCCAACGAGAGTGCGACGAAGACGACCACCATCCCGGAGAGAATGACAGCGACGGTACGGCGCTTGCTGGGCGCGCGGCGGGGCTCACTCATGGCTCGAACCTACCGAGCATCTGAATCAGAGGCTCCCGGGGGGTCTGGGGGGTCGTCCCCCAGCCGTCCCGAAGGGCTGATCCAGGGAGCCCGAGGGGAGAGCCCCGCCCCACCATCGCATCACCGCGCACGTCGCGAGGAACCGGGCGGGGGTCGAGCCGAAGCGAGCTGGATCAGAGGCTCCCGGGGGGTCTGGGGGGTCGTCCCCCAGCCGTCCCGAAGGGCTG
>DAOOHL010000259.1:2487-3386 GCA_035416185.1 Propionibacteriaceae bacterium
CGAGCCGAAGCGAGCTGGATCAGAGGCTCCCGGGGGGTCTGGGGGGTCGTCCCCCCAGAAATCACAGCAGGTCGTGGATCACCACTGACTGCTCGCGGCCGGGGCCGACGCCGATGCTCGAGATGCGCACGCCGATCAACTCCTCGAGTCGCTTGACGTACGCCTGGCAGGTGGCTGGCAGCTCATCGAACGTGCGGCAGCCAGTGATGTCCTCGGTCCAGCCGGGCAGGTACTCGTAGATCGGGGTGGCGTGATGGAAGTCAGTCTGGGTCATCGGCATGACGTCGTGGCGGACACCCTGCACGTCGTACGCGACGACCACCGGGAGCTCCTTCCAGCCCGTCAGCACGTCGAGCTTGGTGAGCACCACGTCGGTGAGCGCGTTGACCCGGGCAGCCTGCTCCACCACGAGGGCGTCGAACCAGCCGCAGCGCCGCGGCCTGCCGGTGGTCGTGCCGAACTCAGCGCCGTCCTGGCGGATCTTCTCGCCCACATCGTCGAGCAGCTCGCCTGGGAACGGGCCCTCGCCCACGCGGGTGGTGTAGGCCTTGGCGATGCCGATCACCCGATCGATCCGGGTCGGGCCGACTCCGGATCCCGTGCAGGCGCCGGAGGCGATCGGGTTGGAGCTGGTGACGTACGGGTAGGTGCCGAAGTCGACGTCGAGGTGATGTGCCTGGGCGCCCTCGAGCAGCACGACCTTGCCCTCGTTGAGCGCGGTGTTCAGCAGGAGTGACACGTCGCACATCATCGGCCGGACCCGCTCGGCGTGCGCCAGCAGCCCATCGACCACCTCGTTCGAATCGATCGCGGGGCGGTTGTAGATCTTGGCGAGCATCTGGTTCTTGCCCTCGAGGGAGGCCTCGACCTTCTGGCGGAGGATCTTCTCGTCGAACAGG
>DAOOHL010000260.1:0-3383 GCA_035416185.1 Propionibacteriaceae bacterium
CATCTTCATCCGCTTCTTGCCCTCCTTCTGCTTCTCCAGCAGCTTGCGCTTGCGCGTGATGTCGCCGCCGTAGCACTTGGCGAGCACGTCCTTGCGCATCGCGCGGATCGTCTCGCGCGTGATGACCCGCGATCCGATCGCGGCCTGGATCGGCACCTCGAACTGCTGGCGCGGGATCAGCTCCTTGAGCTTCTGCGCCATCGCGACGCCGTACGCGTAGGCCTTGTCCTTGTGGACGATGGCGCTGAACGCGTCGACCGGCTCGCCGTGCAGCAGGATGTCGACCTTGACGAGCTCTGACTCCTCCTCGCCAGCCTCCTCATAGTCGAGCGAGGCGTAGCCCTTGGTCTTGGACTTCAGAGCGTCGAAGAAGTCGTAGACGATCTCGGCCAACGGGAGCGTGTAGTGCAGCTCGACCCGGTCGGTGGAGAGGTAGTCCATGCCGCGCTGGATGCCGCGGCGCTGCTGACACAGCTCCATCAGGGCACCGATGTACTCGGTTGGGCTGAGGATCGACGCCTTCACGACGGGCTCGAAGACCTGGGCGACCTTGCCCGTCGGGAACTCGCTGGGGTTGGTCACGCGGTGCTCGGTGCCGTCCTCCATCACGACGCGGTAGACCACGTTCGGGGCGGTCGAGATCAGGTCGAGGTTGGACTCACGCTCAAGCCTCTCCCGCACGATCTCCATGTGGAGCAGCCCAAGGAACCCGATCCGGAAGCCGAAGCCAAGGGCCGACGAGGTCTCCGGCTCGTAGACGAGGGCGGCGTCGTTCAGCTGGAGCTTGTCGAGCGCCTCCCGGAGCTCGGTGAAGTCGTCGCCGTCGATCGGGTAGAGACCCGCGTACACCATCGGGTTGGGGTGCCGGTAGCCGCCGAGATCCTTCGTTGCAGGGCGCGAGACGGTCGTGATCGTGTCGCCGACCCGGGACTGGCGGACATCCTTCACGCCGGTGATCAGGTAGCCCACCTCCCCCACGCCGAGCGCGCCGGCCTTGATCGGCTCGGGAGAGATGACGCCCACCTCGAGCACCTCATGGGTGGCCTTGGTCGACATCATCAGGATCCGCTCACGATGGTTGAGCTCGCCGTCGACCACCCTGACGTAGGTCACCACGCCTCGGTAGGTGTCGTAGACGGAGTCGAAGATCAGTGCGCGGGCGGGTGCCTTGGGGTCGCCGACCGGAGCCGGGATGTCGCGCACGATCTTGTTGAGCAGTTCGGGGACGCCCTCGCCGGTCTTGGCCGACACCCTCAGCACGTCGTCTGCCGTACCGCCCAGGATGTTCGCGATCTCGGCGGCGTACTTCTCCGGCTGTGCTCCCGGCAGGTCGATCTTGTTCAGCACCGGGATGATGTGGAGGTCAGCCTCGAGGGCCAGGTACAGGTTGGCCAGCGTCTGGGCCTCAATCCCCTGTGCCGCGTCGACGAGGAGGACTGCGCCTTCACAGGCAGCCAGCGACCGGGACACCTCATAGGTGAAGTCGACGTGGCCGGGGGTGTCGATCATGTTGAGCACATGACCGTCCCACGGCAGCCGGACCGCCTGGGACTTGATCGTGATGCCGCGTTCGCGCTCGATGTCCATGCGGTCCAGGTACTGGGCGCGCATCGACCGCGCGTCGACCACTCCGGTCAGCTGCAGCATGCGGTCGGCCAAGGTGGACTTGCCATGGTCGATGTGAGCGATGATGCAGAAGTTGCGGATGATCGCCGGGTCGGTGCTACCGGGAGCGTGTACGGACATGCATTTCCTCGTCGTGACGGCGGGACGAGCCATCCTCTCACACGTCTTCGGATCGGCTCCTGCTGCGGACGGCGGTCGTCACCATCGGCGCGGCACACGCCACGCTGGCACCCGTGATTTGGGCGGGGCGGCGCGCTTTGATAGATTGACTCGTCGCGTCCCTGCCGGGATGCAGCGAGTGCGTCCACCGGGCGCGACCACCATCGGACGAAAACAGTAGAGGCTTGCCCCGTGGCGAACATCAAGTCGCAGATGAAGCGCATCAAGACGAACGAGAAGTCGCGTCAGCGCAACAAGGCCATCAAGTCGGCACTGCGCACTGACGTGCGCAAGTTCCGTGAGGCCGTTGACGCCGGCGACACCGAGAAGGCGGTGCAGCTCGCCCAGGTGGCGACCCGGTCGCTCGACAAGGCCGTGAGCAAGGGTGTCATCCACTCGAACAACGCCGCCAACAAGAAGTCGGCCATCGCCGCCAAGGCTGCCTCGCTCTGACCTGACCCTCCGCGCGCGAGCGCCAGAGTCCGCAACGCCCCGCCCGTCAGGTCGGGGCGTTTGTCATGCCCCCGGTCGGCGGTGATCAGCGCGCGGGGCGGCGGTAGTCGTTGAGTGCCACGAGGAGGCGTTCGACGGCGAACTCCGCATCGCCCGATGCCCCTTTGACCTCAGCGTCGGCCTTGGCGATAGCGATGATCGCCTTGGCCACACCCGCCTCGGTCCAGACGCGGGACTGGCGCGCCAGGTCCTTGATCTTGAACGGAGGAACCCCGATGTCGCGAGCCAGCGTTGCCTCGGGACGCCGGTCTCCTCGAGCGTCCAAGTAGCGTCCCAGCTGTCGCATCGAACTGGCGAGGGTTCCGGTCACCAACACGGGTGAGACCCCGGTGGACAGCGCCCAGCGGAGTTTCTCAACCGCCTTCTCATACTCCCCGTTCAACACGTCGTCGGCGATCCCGAAGCTGGTGACGTCCGCTCGACCAGCAGCCAGCCGCTTCACGAGGGCGACGGTGACGGTCGCCCCTTCGCCATCGGCCGCGAGCTGCTCGACGGTGGCAGCCAGCGCCCTGATGTCGGTGCCGACCGAGTTGACCAGCAGCTTCGCCGCATCCGCCTCGATCGTGACCCGGTGACGACGCGCCTCGGCCTGCACGAACCGGTCGAGCTCCCAGGTCTTGACTGGCTTGCACTCAACCACGTCGTCGGCGAGCGGCTTCAGCTTGTCGAGCAGCGGCTTGCCCTTGGCTCCTCCTTCGTGGACGCAGACGAGGGCGACCTCGGGTGGGGTGTCCCGGGCGAGGGCCAGGAGCGCGTCGTTGACCACAGCCGGCAATGACTCCAGCCCGGTGACCACGGCCAGCGCCTCAGCCGAGAACAAGGCGCTCCCCGTCATCTCCATCAGCTGACCGGTGTTCAGGTCACCAGCCTCGGCGACGGCGACCGTCACGTCAGGGTGCTCGGCACGGCATGCGGCGGTGATCTCCCGGACCGTGCGCTCGGCGAGGAAGGACTCGCTGCCAACGACCAGCACGAGGCGTCCAAACGGGGCGGGCCTGCTCATGGTCCACATGATGCCAGCAGCATCCGACAGTCCCTGCCATGCCGGGTCGGACCTGCGGCGGTCACCTCATCGCGTGACCGTG
>DAOOHL010000261.1:0-3375 GCA_035416185.1 Propionibacteriaceae bacterium
CGCGGCGCCCGGCCGGACAGCCGCCAGTCGTAGATGGTCTGCACGGGGACACCGAGGTACTCGGCGAGCTCCTCGACCCCGATCAGGGGCTCCAGCCCCAATTCTGTGGGGTTCATGCCCATCAGGTGTGCGAGCCGGACCGAGCAGCCCCGAGGCAATCGGAACCGACGACCACGACGCCCGGCTGGGCGGCCCTGCGCACCTGTCAATGTGATGGGTAAACGATGGGATCGCATCTCGCCCCCAAAGCGAAAGTCCAGGTCAACCATGGGCTGACCTGGACTTTCTTCGTAGCGGGGACAGGATTTGAACCTGTGACCTCTGGGTTATGAGCCCAGCGAGCTACCGAGCTGCTCCACCCCGCGTCGGCTCGGACAACGTTACCTGATGCCGTGGGAAGACCAAAATCGCGGCACTGCGAAGAGCCTGATAAGGTTGCGTTATGACATTGGTGGCTGAGTATCGAAGCGCGCGACGTGACGAAGACGTCGCCCGGCTCCGTCGCGTCATCGCGCTGCGGGCACTAGTGGCGTCCGGGAAGTCGCAACGGGTCATCGCTGAGGCGCTTGGAGTCAGCCAGCCCGCTGTCAGTCAGCAGCTCAGGTCCTCTCCGAACCTCACCGTCATTCATCCCGAGATGTTGCTCGACGCTGCTGCACCGGTGTTGAGGGCGATGGCCCAGGAGAGTGGTTACAGCGACCTCGCAGTCTTCGGCTCCGTTGCTCGCAAGCAGGCCCGCGAGGACTCCGACATCGAACTGCTCATCACACCGGCTCCAGGCTCGTCGTCTTTCGATCTCGTTGAGTTCAAGGAGTTGCTTGAGCAGGTGCTCGGCCGTGGGATCGACCTGATCAGTTGGGGCGGACTCAAGCCGGGCCTGGACGACGACATCCGTCGCGAGGCGGTGCTGCTGTGATGGACCGCAAGACCGCCAAGAAGCTCCTCCACATCCGCGGCTGGCTGCGGCACGTGGACGAGATTCGCGCAAGGGGCAGGGGCGCCTACCTAGATGACGCCATGCTCCAGGAGGCGGGCGACTCGCTCATGATGAAGCTGGGTGAAGCGAGTCGCCTCGCCAGCCCGTTGAGAATGCTCCGCCTCGGGACAGGCGGACGTGGAACCTCCGCTGGTCTCGGGAATCGCCCAGTAGACTGGCGACCGCGACTTGCGCTGACTGGCGTGGGGGGACACGGAAGCTGAGGACCATGGCGACGGAGCGGTTCACGTGGTGACCGAACGGGTCACGCGCCGGCTGCTGCTCGGCGGTACGGCCGCCCTGGCGGTCACAGCTGCTGCCTGTACGGGATCAGTTCCGACGCCACCCGTACCGCAGCCGAAGAAGAAGATCCTCTCGGTCGGCGCCACCCTCGAGCCGGCAACCATGGACTTCACAACGTCTGATGCTGCCTCCATCCCGCAGGTGTTGCTCTACAACGTCTACGAGACACTGGTGAAGCTCGACTCCGAGGGCAAGATCCGGCCGCTGCTGGCGACCCGTTGGGACGTCTCGGCCGACGGTCTGACGTACACGTTCAACCTCGACAGCGGCGCGAAGTTTGCCAGCGGCACCCCGGTCGACGCCAAGGCGGTGGTCGCGAGCATCGAGCGGATGCGTACGGCTCCGTCGGCGACCATCGCCAAGGTGCACTCGGTCGTGGACAGCCTCCAGGCAGTCGACGCCACCACCGTGAAGGTGCTGCTGAAGCGGCCGTCCAACAACTGGCTCTTCCAGATGACGTCGAAGCCCGGCATCATCGTGGATCCCGCGATCAGTGCCATCGACACCAAGCCGATGGGCTCCGGCCCGTACACCCTCGGTGGCTGGGCCAAGGGCAGCAGCGTCACCCTGGCGAAGAACCTCGGCTACTGGGCGACGCCCGGCCGCTTCGACGAAGTGGTGTTCAAGTACTACGTCGAGCCCAATGCGATGATCTCGGCGATGCTGGCCGGTGACCTCGACATCATCTCCAACCTGCAGGCGCCGTCGTCGCTGGCGCAGTTCAGCGACACGACGCGCTACTCGGTGATCGAGGGAACGACGACCGGCGAGGTCACGCTGGGCTTCAACCACAAGACCGCCGCGCTCGCCAACCTGAAGGTTCGTCAGGCGATCTGCCATGCGATCGATCGGAAGAAGCTCGTCGACACCGTCTGGGACGGGCACGGCAAGCTGATCGGTTCCATGGTCGCGCCGACGGACCCGTACTTCGAGGACCTGTCGAACACCTACCCGTACGACCCTGCGAAGGCGAAGGCCCTGATCGCGGAGTCTGGCGTCGC
This sequence comes from Propionibacteriaceae bacterium, assembly GCA_035416185.1. GTDB lineage: Bacteria > Actinomycetota > Actinomycetes > Propionibacteriales > Propionibacteriaceae > JBHAES01. Next base: position 2,281 of record DAOOHL010000261.1, read on the forward strand.
TGGCCCGATCAACCTGCGCTTCCGGGTGCCCGTGACGAAGTACGCGACCGACTCGGCCCAGTTCATCACCGCCCAGCTCAAGGAGGTGGGCATCACCTGCACGATCGAGGAGCTTGACTTCACCCGCTGGTTGGCTGACGTGTTCACCAAGGGCGACTACGACATGACGATCGTGGCCCACGTCGAGACCCGCGACATTGTGCAGTTCGCCAACCCCGCGTACTACTGGCACTACGACAACAAGCAGTTCCAGACGTTGATCGCTGACGCCGATGCGGCTCCGCCCGCGCAGTTCGACACGATCATGAAGCAGGCGGCGACGCTGTTGGCCGATGACGCGGCTGCCTGCTGGCTGTGGTTGATCCCGAACCTGCTCGTTGCGCGTACGGGGATCAGTGGCATCCCCGCGAACGCCACCTCGCTGAGCTTCGACCTGGCCACCATCACCTCCAAGAACTGAGCAGAGACCCGTGATCCGGGCCATCCTGCTGCGCCTGTTGCTCTTCGCTGCGAGCCTGCTCGGCGCTTCGGGGATCATCTTCCTCGTCGTCAACGCGTTGCCGGGTGACGTGGCCCAGGTGATCCTGGGTACGGGCGCCACCCCCGAAGCTGTCGAAGCACTTCGTCAGCGGTACGGGCTGGACCGCCCCGGGATCGTGCGGTACCTCTCCTGGCTGGGCGGGTTGTTCACCGGGAACCTCGGCACCTCGTACGTCACCGGCGAGTCGGTCACGTCCCAAGTGCTGCCGCGACTAGGGGTAACGACGTGGCTCGTCTCGTTCGCGGTGATTGTGGCGCTCGTCGTGGCGATTCCCCAAGGCATGGTTGCAGCCATGCAGCGGCGCCGCTGGCAGGGCGCGCTGGCGTCGGCAACCTCGCAGATCGGCCTCGCGATCCCCGCCTTCTACGCAGGCATCCTGCTGGTCGTCGTGTTTGCCGTGAAGCTCCGCTGGCTCCCCGCCAACGGCTACCAGCAGCTGCATGACGACAACGGCTGGCACGTCGCGGCGTGGGCGCAACGGCTCATCCTTCCCGTGGCATCACTCGCGATCGTGCAGGCGTCGGTGCTCACCCGCTACGTACGAAGCGCGTTCG
>DAOOHL010000262.1:0-3372 GCA_035416185.1 Propionibacteriaceae bacterium
ACCTGGATCGGGCCACCGTCGCCCTGCTTGGTCTCGGTGGCGACCTTCGCGCCGCAGATCTGTCCGTCGAGCCTAGGCCGGACGGGGTCCGTAGGGACGCCTGTGAGGGCCGAACTCGGTTACGACAGCGGCGCCACAAGGACCGTCGGCGAGGCACTGACCAGGTCTGCCGCCACGAGCAGCAGCGTCCTGGTCGCGGTACCGCCGCCCACCGCTACCTGGCCCATCGTCGGTACGACAACGTCGAACACCACGGTGATCGTCGGGTCGGCGCAGATCGGCGACAGGCCACCAGGCTCCATCCCCAGGGCGGCGACCTGCTCGGGAGTGGTTGGCTTGAGCTGCGACCGTGACACCTCCAAGGCCCGGGCGAGATGGCCGTAGCTGAGCCGCCCCGAGCCGCGGATGCCCACCAGGACGACCCTGCCGGTGTCGCCGATCGTGAAGCCGAGAGTCTTGACCGCCCGCTCCGTCTCGATGCCGGTCAGGTGCAGCTCAGCCTGGTTGCGGGCTGGCGGGTGTTCGACGACCTCGTACGGGATCGCCTGAGCATCGAGGATGTCGGTCACAACCATGCTGTTCATCGTCTCGTACGGCTCAACTGGCGACTACGAAACCGTGGGCACCGCGCTCGGCGTCGACCATGATGTGGCTGACCGTCGGGTACTTGCCGGCCTCGGGGAAGACGAGCTCGACGAAGCCACCCTCGGCCGGTGCCAGCGCAAGGGTCTGGGAGCCGCCGCCGGTGTTGCCGTACGGGTCCTTGCCTTGCAGCAGCTCGTACGCCCCCTCCCGCCACACCGTGTCGAACTGGCCGCCGACGATGTGGAAGCTGGTCGGCCGGTTGGGTCCGGCGTCGAGCACCCAGACCCGGACCCGCTCGCCGACCTTGGCGGTCATCGGAGCCTGGTCGTACTGGTTGGCGACACCGTTGAAGACGACCCGGTCGGGACGCTCGGCGGCGACCTTGGCGGAGTCGACCTCGGTGGCGTTGTCCTTGGTGTCACCGGCCGAGGAGAGGTAGACCTCGGACTGGACGAGCACGTAGGAGCGGTCGACCGCTGGCAGCCCGTCGGGCTCGATGATGACCGCGCCATGCATGCCCGCGGCGATGTGGGAGCTCATCGGCATGGTGGAGCAGTGGTACATCCAGATGCCCGCCCGGGTGGCGGTGAAGCGGTAGGTCAGCGACTCGCCGGGCGGGATCGTCCGCATCGGCCGGTCCGGGGCGAGGGCGCCGGCGTGGAAGTCGATCGAGTGCCCCATCGTGCCGTCGTTGACCAGGGTGATCTCGAAGACGTCGCCCACCTTGCCGTGGAGCGTCGGGCCGATGGGGGAGCCGTTGTACGTCCAACGCCGCTGCCAGACTCCGGGGGCCACCTCGAGGGGCACCTCGGTGACGGTGAGGGTCAGCTTCTGCACTCGCGCGGACGGTACGGGGCCCAGGACGGGGTCCACCGTACGGCTGAGTTTCGTGTCCAGCGGCGGGGCCGGATAGGTAGGCACCCCCGCGGGTGACGATGCTTGTGGCGCCGCAGACTGGCCCGTGACGAGCACGTCGAAGACCATGCCCATCTGCCGGTGCCCAGCCACTGTGCAGTAGCCCTGGGTGGGCGAGCCGATCACGCCAGCGTCGAGCTCGGCGGACTCGCCGGGCTTCAGTCGGGGCGTCCTGGCCGCCCCGATCACGAGGTCGTGCGAGGTCGTCGGATCCACGTTCTTGAGCACGACGACCAGCCGGTCGCCCTTCGCGACCGTGACCTGGTTGGGCGTGAAGTGCATGTCTTTGGCGGTGACCTCGACCCGCACCGTCCGTCCGGTCGGTGCGACGGACTCCGTCGAGTGACCGCTGTGGGTGGCGCTGCCCAGCCCCGCGGCGCCCGGGTCGACCGCGACCCCGGCGGTGACGGCCAGCACGAGCGTCGCGACCGCCGCGATGATCTGGTTACCGGTCCAGAACACGGGCTTGGTCTCCGACCTGGGCGCGCGCTCGACCGGGCCGGCCTGGTTCTTGCGGCTCACCGCGAGCGCGGCCCGTACGCCCTTGTAGAGCAGTGGCAGGAAGAGCACCAGCGCGGCGAGGATCACTGCCGAGAGGACGACCCGTACCCACGAGGCGCTGGTCAGCAGGTAGAGCACGAGTCCGGCGTTGATCGTGACGATCCGCCAAGCGCCCCACTTGTCGACCCAGGCGTGCGCCGCCCGTACGGCCGACGGGCCGCCACCGAGCAGCGAAGGGACGAGGTACGACAGCGCGCCCAGGAGCAGTTGACTGGCGAAGCCGACGACCGCGACGCCAGCGAGGGTCGGGTAGCTGTCGGAGACCGCGTGCCAGGTCGGCTGCAGTGCGACGAGACTGCCGATGGCGACGAGGGTGCCGATGCCCCAGACCAGGGCGGCGCCGACCGAGGCCGGGGCATACTCGCGGGGCCAGGCCTGCTTCAGGGGGCCCACCAGCGACCGTCCCCACCAGATCAGGCCGGCGGCGTAGCCGGCGATGCCGACCACACTCACCCAGCGCCAGCCGACCAGGGCGCCAGCGTCGAGCACGACCAGGCTGCCCAGCAGGATCGGCAGTGCCTGGCGCGCCAACCGCTCGGCGCGGTCGTCCATCCGAGTGCGGAGCATCGTCGGCCACAGCGTGATCAGCGTGCCGGTGACGGTCAGCCCGATCCAGCCGAGCAGGTTGGTCAGGGTGTGGGCGACCAGCAGTCGGCCGTGCCACTCGTCGCCGAGGTCGCGGGCCAGTGTCGCGCCGAACCCTGCTCCGACCGGCAGGCAGAGCGAGGCGGCAACGTAGTAGTGGGACACGATCCGGAACCGGTTGGGCAGTGACGTCTTGAGCGCCCGCCAGAGCACCCACCCGTGCCACAGGATCGCGAGGCCGACTGTCGTGGCGCCGACGACGGTGATCGGCCAGATGGTGGTCGGCACGCCCACCATGACGAGTGCAGAGCCGATGAGCAGCGCGACGATCCGGATCGTCTGGCTCCGTTCTGTGGCCGGGGTCGTCCTTGTGCGCAGCAGGGTGTGGGCGAAGTGCTCGCTCCAGACCATCGCGGCGTGAGTCAGCGCCCCGAGCAGCACGAGGTGCACCATCAGCCACGTGGCCGCCGGAACGAACCGGTGCACCAGCGTCATCACCACGGCCAGCAGCAGCCAGCCGAGCGCGACCTTGTCACGGGCGGTACGGGATCTCATCGCGCTGTCACACGGGCGATCCTAGGAGAGTCGTTTCTCCATCAGCGACGAGGGCCACCGGATCGGGAACTCGGTCAGCGAGGATGGTAGCTGTCGGCTCGATGGTCGATAGCGACGATCCTCACGACATCGGTGATCCGGTAGACGATTCGGAAGTCGCCTCGACGGGCG
>DAOOHL010000263.1:0-3295 GCA_035416185.1 Propionibacteriaceae bacterium
GACTGGTGGGTCGACGTGACCCTGCCGATGCTGGAGCTCGGCCGGAAGCGGGTCCGAGGGCTGGTCCGGTTCCTCGACAAGGCCCACCGCGCCACCGTCTACACCGACCTGGCCGATGAGCTGGGCGAGTCGACGGTCGTGGCCCTGCCGGGGGTGAGCGTGGGCACCAACTGGGAGAGGTTCAAGGCCAAGGTACGGGCCTACCTGGCCGAGCACGACGACAACATCTCGTTGCAACGACTGCGCCGGAACCGCCAGCTGACCCTTGCGGATCTCATCGCCCTGGAGGACATGCTCGTGGCGAGCGGTGCCGGCGGGCCAAACGACGTCGCGCGGGCTCGCGAGGAGTCCCAGGGACTGGGCCTGTTCATCCGCTCACTGGTGGGCCTCGACCGCAGCGCCGCATCCGAAGCCTTCTCCGAGTTCCTCACCGACTCCCGGCTCGGCGTCACCGAGATCCGCTTCATCCAGATGATCGTGGAGCACCTCACCGCCAACGGTGTGATGCCAGCCGCCCGGCTCTACGAGGCACCCTTCACCGACTTCGCGCCGCAGGGTCCAGACGTGCTCTTCAGTGAAGATGCGGTCGACCGCATGGTGATGATCCTCGACGACGTGCGGGCAACGGCCCTCCCTGCGTAGAGCCCAGAAACCCACAACGCCCCCGGTCCATCCGACCAGGGGCGCTGTTGGGGGTGTGTGCGTGCTCAGACGGTGACCAGCTGGCCCTCGTCGACCTTGGCCGGCGCGGTCTCGCGGACCGCGTCGTTGTACTTGCTCTCGTCGAGGATGCCGTTCCGCTTGGCGACGATGACCGGCACGAGGGCCTGGCCAGCGACATTGGTCGCGGTACGGATCATGTCGAGGATCGGATCGATGGCGAGCAGCAGACCCACGCCCTCGAGCGGGAGCCCGAGCGTCGACAGGGTCAGCGTGAGCATCACGACGGCACCGGTCAGACCGGCGGTCGCGGCGGAGCCGACGACGGCCACGAAGGCAATCAGCAGGTACTCCTTGATGCCCAGCGGAACACCGAACAGCTGCGCGACAGTAATGGCGGCCAGCGCCGGGTAGATCGCGGCGCAGCCGTCCATCTTGGTGGTGGCGCCGAGCGGGGCGGCGAACGAGGCGTACTCGTTCGGGACGCCGAGTCGGTCGATCAGGGCCGCGCGGGTGATCGGCATGGTTGCGACCGATGAGCGCGATACGAACGCGAAGACGATCGCCTCACCGGCACCCTTGAAGAACGAGATCGGGTTCAGCCCGTGCACCTTCAGCAGCACCGGGTAGAGCACGAACAGCACGATCGCGCAGCCGATATAGACGTCAGCGGTGAACCAGGCGAGCGGAGCCAGCAGGTCCCAGCCGTACGTGGCGACGGCACGGCCGATCAGGGCAGCCGAACCGATCGGCGCGAGCAGGATGACCCACCAGACGAGCTTCTGGAAGATCTCCAGAGCGCTCTCGGCGAAGGAGACGAACGGCTGCGCCTTCTCACCGACAGCAAGGGCGGCAGCACCGAGTGCGATGCCGATGACGACGAGCTGGAGCACGTTGAACGACAGGCTGGTGGTGATGGCCCCACCGTTGGCTGCGGCCCGCGTGGTGGCCTCGATGCCGAAGATGTTGCCGGGCACGATCGACTTCAGGAAGTCGAGCCAGCCACCCTGGGTCGACGACGCCTTGGCGCCGGCGGTGGAGATCGACGCCTGCAGGCCCGGGTTGGTGAGCATGCCCAGGGTGATGCCGATCACGACGGAGATGGCTGCGGTGATGGCGAACCAGAGCAGCGTCTGGCCGGCCAGCTTGGCCGCGTTGTTGACCTCGCGGAGCTTGGTGATCGAGACGATCAGCGCGGTCAGGACGAGCGGTACGACAAGCACTCGCAGCAAGGTGACGAAGATCGTCCCGACGGTGCTGAGGATCTCTGTGAGCCACGTGAGCTTGAACTGGCGGGCGACGAAGCCGAGGACCACGCCGACAGCGAGGCCGATCAGAACCTGAGCCCAGAAGGGAACGCCGGGGCGCTTGGATCTGGCCGCAGGCGTGGTGATGGATGTGGTGGTGGACACCGATGGACCTTCCAACTAAGGATGGAGTGTTGCCCGAGCCGACGCGGGCGAGAAGTGCGGCTGCGTAGCGCCGACGAGGGCGCGCAGAATCACCGACAGCGAGAGCTGTCGGTCAGGCCAAGATCGACAACGAGTCGACGCCAGAAACCGGACACGTGGAAAACGCTATCACTCAATGTCCTGGTCGGCCCACTTCGAGATACGCCAGCCACTGGTCGGATCGCCGTCGGCGATGATCACGTCGGTGTTGTCGAGTCGCCAGGCGCGCGCGGCGCCGGGCTTGAGGTTGGCCGCTCGCGCAGGCACCCAGACGCGCAGGGCGGCGCCGTGGCTGACCAGGGCGGCGCACTCAACCCCCGCCGCGGCGATCTCCGCCACCGCCTTGTCGAACCGGTCGAGGAAGACCACGGCGTTCTCCCCGTTCGGGAGGCTGTTGGTGGGGTCGTCGAACCAGGAGTCGAGCACGGCCACGTACGGGTTCCAGTCCGGCGACATGTCCTCGTCACCGGCGTAGATCTCGCGCAGTCCCGGTAGTTCCCGTACCGGCACCCCGAGCGCGGCAGCCAACGGTGCGCCAGTCTGGCGAGCCCTGGTCAGGTCCGAGGTGAAGACGGCCTCGATCGGCTCCTCAGCCAGCGCAGCGACCAGCGCCTGCGCCTGCGACAGGCCCGTGTCATCGAGTGGGGCCCCCGGGTGACCGGTGTCGAGGAGGCGGCCCACGTTCGACGCCGTACGGCCATGACGAATCAGCAGCAGTCTCACGATCGCGAGCCTATCCGGGGTGCATCCCCGGCCCCGACTGGGTCCGAACCCGGCGACGCGAGCCCGGCCTGGCGCCGGTAGAGTCAGGACCGAACTCGAGTCCAGTCGAAGGAGACATCCCGTGAGCAAGACCCCCGTGAAGGTCGCCGTCACCGGCGCCGCCGGCCAGATCTGTTACAGCCTGCTGTTCCGCATCGCCTCGGGCGCACTGCTCGGCCCGGACCAGCCCGTCGAGCTGCGGCTCCTGGAGATCACCCCGGCCCTCAAGGCGCTTGAGGGCGTCGTGATGGAGCTCGATGACTGCGCCTTCCCGACCCTGGCGAAGGTCGAGATCGGCGACGACGCGAGGAAGATCTTCGACGGCGTCAACGCGGCCATGCTGGTCGGCGCTCGTCCCCGTACGGCAGGCATGGAGCGCGGCGACCTGCTCAGCGCGAACGGCGCGATCTTCACCGCCCAGG
>DAOOHL010000264.1:0-3247 GCA_035416185.1 Propionibacteriaceae bacterium
CCCACGACCGCCTTGCCACGATCGCCAGTCACACCGACCTCGGCTCGGGCATGCAGGTGGCGATGAAGGACCTCGAGATCCGCGGCGCTGGCAACCTGCTGGGCGGCGAGCAGTCCGGTCACATCGCCGACGTCGGCTTTGACCTCTACCTCCGGCTCGTCGGCGAGGCGGTCGACGAGTTCCGCGGCGAGAGAGCCGAGCCTGAGTCCGACATGCGGATTGAGCTGCCGGTGGAGGCGCACCTGCCGACCGACTACATCGAGTCCGAGCGGCTCCGCCTCGAGATGTACAAGCGGATCGCGGAGGTCCGTACCGAGGCCGACCTCGGCGCCGTCATGGCCGAACTGGCTGACCGGTACGGGGATCCGCCCGCCCCGGTCACCGCCCTACTGTCGGTAGCCCGGTTCCGGATCCTGGCGCGCGAGTGCGGCGTCTCCGAGGTCGTGGCCCAAGGGAGCTTCGTCCGGTTCGCCCCTGCCGGGCTGCCTGACTCCCGCGAGCTGCGGCTCAAGCGGGTCTATCCAGGCTCGGTGACCAAGGACTCCCACGTGCTCGTCCCGCGACCGATGGCGAGCGTCGTACCCAAGGTGCAGCTGGCCGGTCAGGCGTTGCTCGACTGGGCCACAGATGTGGTCCGCGCCCTGTACGGATCCGAGTAGACCAACCCGGCACCATAGACTCACCACACAGTCCCTACGACCGGAAGGTCCCCGCATGCGTCGGCTCCTCGCCCTCTGCTCCGTCGTCCTGGCACTGCTCACCTTCACCGCATGTGCCCAGCCCATCGGCACTGTCGGCTACATCGGCGGTCAGCGGCTCTCGGAGGCTGACGTCGACAAGGCAGCGGCCGCCTTCGCCAAGCACGGCTACGACCGCGACGACACCATGCTCTTCGTCATCGAGGCACGAGCCGCCCGGGCGATCATGGCTGCCAAGGGGATCGCGTCCAACCCGACCACGGCGTCGGCGGCAGCGGAGGTGCCACAGATCGCGGCTCTGCTCGACGATCCGGGCACTCGTGACATTGCGCTGGGGGTGCTCGACTTCGGTGATGTGGAGAGCCGGCTGGAAGGTCACGGGATGGCCGTCGCGCTGGCCGACATGGTCCAGCTCGACCCGCGGTACGGTCGGCTGCAGGCCGTCACCGACGCCTCCGGGCGAACGAGCTACACCCTGACCGGCTTAAGCGGTGCCGAACCGGGTGCGCTGTCGACCACCGCTCCGAGGTGACCGACGCCATCCCTGCCACCGGGGAGCTGGGTCGTCTGATCGCGGTGATGCACGCCCTCCGGCACGGCTGCCCCTGGGACGGGGAGCAGACCCATCGGTCGCTGGCGTCGTACCTCGTCGAGGAGACCGCGGAGACCCTCGAAGCGATCGAGGTCGGCAACGACACCGACCTGGTCGAGGAGTTGGGCGACCTGCTGCTCCAGGTGGTCTTCCATGCCGAGATCGCGGCCGAGCGGGGAGCCTTCAGCATCGACGACGTGGCCCGGGGCATCGCCGACAAGCTGGTGCGGCGCCACCCGTACGTCTTCGCCGACGGCGACGTGCCGGATGACCTGATGGGGTCATGGGAGGCGCGCAAGCGCGCTGAGAAGCAGCGCACCAGCGCCCTCGACGGCATCGCCGAACCACTGTCTGCCCTGGCCAGGGCCCACAAGGTGGTCTCCCGGGCCAGGCATCACCATGTGCCGCTCGACCTGCCGGAGTCTCCGATCACCGACGCAGAGGTGGGGGAGGCGCTGCTGGCGATCGTCGCCCGGGCCCAAGCGTCCGGAGTCGACCCCGACCAGGGTCTCAGGGACGCCGTCCGCACCCTCGAGCGCCAGATCCGAGCGAACGAACGCACCTCACCGAAAGGGCCAGGGTCGCCTATTCCGACGTGACCGGAGGTGGTGGACGGAGGGCAACCCGCCGTACCTGGATGGCGCCGAGGAAGCCGACGGCCACGAACGCGGCAGCGGTCAGGAGAGCCACCCGGGTCGCGTCGGCGAAGCCAGCGGCGAGCGCGTCGGTCACCTGTGGGCCGAGCTCGCCGAGACGCCCGCCCACACCCTGCCCGCGGAGGACCGAGATCAGGCCGCCGACGCTGTCGATGGTGCTGGATGCCAGCTGATCCGAGACCGCGCCTGGAAGTCCGGTCACGGCGGCCAGCCGGTCAGGCAGGGTCGAGGCGAGACTGGCCGCCAGAGCAGTCCCGGCGACCGCACTGCCGAGGGCGGAACCCACCTGCCGCACGGTGCTCTGGGTCGCTGACGCGGCACCTGACTGTTCGGTCGGAACATCGGCGAGCACGGTGCTGGTCAGCTGAGCCGAGGCAAGACCCAGCCCGACCCCGTACACAGCCAGAGTGGCTCCGATGAGCGTCGCCGACGCGCCCGGTCGCAGCAGGGCGATCGTGGCGATGATTCCGATCAGTTCGAGGCCCAATCCGATCAGGACGACGGTCGGGGCACTCATCCGGGCGGCCAGGCGACGGGCCATGGCACCTGAGACGAATGCGCCGAGGGCCATCCCGCTGAGGACGAAGCCGGTCTGCAGAACGCTCAGCCCGAGCACGTTCACCAGATGGAGAGGGAGCAGGAAGACCAGCGCAAACTCACCGGCTGACACAGCGGCCGCTGCGATGTTGCCCCAGCTGAACGTGCGGATCCGGAAGAGCGAGAGATCGAGCAGGGCGTCCCGATTGACCCGAGCGCGGTGCCGCTCCCACACGATGAACAACGCAAGGAAGGCTGCGCCGACCACGAGTGCGATGGGGGCGAGGCTGATCGAGGCGGTCTGAGGCCATGTCCACCCGAGGATGGTGAAATCAGACTTCGGGCGCCACCAGCCAAGCGTCGTGGCCTCGATGAGTCCGAACACCACCAGCGCCATCCCGATGCCGCTGGTGAGTAGACCGTCAACATCGATCCCGCGTCGAGCTGGCGCACCGGTGGTCTGTGGGACGACGAACGCCGCCCCGAGAAGCACCAACGCCCCGAGTGGGACGTTGACGTAGAAGATCCAACGCCAGTCGAGCACAGTGGTGAGCCATCCGCCGAGAAGCGGCCCGACGGCGGCCATGCCTGCCATCACAGCCCCCCACACGCCGAAAGCGCGGGCGCGGTCGTCACCACGGAACGTGGCGTTCATCGTTGACAAGGTGGTCGGCAGGATCATGGCCCCGCCGATCCCCTGGACGGCGCGGGACGCGATCAGGGCCGAGCCGTCGACGGCCATTCCCGCGGTGACGCTGGACGCG
>DAOOHL010000265.1:0-3181 GCA_035416185.1 Propionibacteriaceae bacterium
CGGCGGCGAAGGCCGGACGCGTCTCGTGGTTGTTCGAGCAGAAGTACGACACGTACAGCCGCGGCGCGGCATCACCGCGCTCGGCCTCGCCCATGGGACCTGCACCGACGCGGCTGCCACGGATGGCGCTACCACCGACCACTTTGAACCAGACTCCTTGGCTGAAACCAGTTGAGAACCGCTCGGGCTCAGATGCCGAAACGGTAGAACGCGAGCAGCGTGAGGACGCAGGCCAGCCAGATCAGGCCGACGATGACGGTGATGCGGTCGAGGTTGCGCTCCGCCACGCTGGTGCCACCCATCGAGGTCGACATGCCGCCGCCGAAGAGGTCGGACATGCCGCCGCCGCGGCCCTTGTGAAGCAGGACCAACAGCGACAGGATCACGCTGGTCACGACGAGGACGATGGATACCGTCAGGGTCGGCCAGGTGATCAGAGGGACGATGAGGCTCACCGGACCATGCTAACTCACGGGCAACCGTGTGCTGACCACGGCATTCCCCTGCGAACGCCACTGGCGCCGGCCCTCGCAGGGACCGGCGCCAGTGAGGCTGGAACAGATGGTTCAGGCGTAGAACCGGATGATCTTCGCGAACTCTTCCGGGTCGAGCGACGCGCCACCGACGAGGGCACCATCGACGTCCGGACCGGCCATGATGTCGACGATGTTGGAGGACTTCACCGAGCCGCCGTACTGGATCCGAACCTTCTCAGCAGCCTCAGGGCCCACCAGCTCGGCGACGTAGCCACGGATCGCGCCGCAGACCTCCTGGGCGTCTTCAGGGGTCGCGACCTCGCCCGTACCGATGGCCCAGACGGGCTCGTACGCGATGACGAGGGAGGCGACCTGCTCGGCGGACAGGTCATCGAGGCAGGCCTTCACCTGGTCAAGCACGAAGGCGACATGCGTGCCGGCCTTGCGGATCTCCAGCTTCTCCCCCACGCAGACGATCGGAGTCATCCGTGCGTCGAGGATGCGACGAGCCTTGGCGTTGACCAGCTCATCGGTCTCGCCGTGATACTCGCGGCGCTCGGAATGGCCGACGACCACGTATGCGCAGCCGAGCCGGCTGAGCATGTCCGTCGAGATCTCGCCGGTGTAGGCGCCGGACGCGTGCACGGAGACGTCCTGGGCACCCCAGGCGATCGGGTACTTCTCGGCCTCGATCAGCGTCTGCACCGTACGGATGTCGGTGAACGGCACAATCACCGCGCACTCCGACTTGGCCTTGTCGTAGCGGCCGTCGGCGAGGGTCCAGGCGAGCTTCTGGACGAGACCGGTCGCCTCAACGTGGTTGAGGTTCATCTTCCAGTTGCCAGCCATCAGGGGTGTACGGGCCATGTCAGGCCTCCTTCAGGACGTCGAGGCCGGGGAGGGTCTTGCCCTCGAGGTACTCCAGCGAAGCACCGCCACCAGTGGAGATGTGGCCGAACGCCTCGTCAGCGAAGCCGAGCTGACGGACGGCGGCGGCGGAGTCTCCGCCACCGACGACCGAGAACGCATCGGACTCGGCGAGCGCGGTCGCGACGGCCTTGGTGCCGTTGGCGAGCTCCGCGATCTCGAACACGCCCATCGGGCCGTTCCAGAACACGGTCTTCGCACCCTTGATCGCGTCAGCGAACAGCGCCTCGGTCTCGGGACCGATGTCGAGGCCCTGCTGCTCGGCGGGGATCGCGTCAGCTGCCACCACGGTGACCGGCTGGGCGACCGTACGGGCCGCGAAGTCCATCGAGTCGGCGACCCGGACGTCGACGGGCAGCAGGATCTGCTTGCCAGCAGCCTCGGCTGCCGCCAGGTAGCCCTGGCAGGTCTCCACGTTGGCCGCGTCGAGGATCGACTCGCCCACCTCGTAGCCCTTGGCCTTGAGGAACGTGTAGGCCATGCCGCCACCCACGACGAGAGTGTCGGCGACCTTGAGCAGGTTGTCGATCACCGCGAGCTTGTCGGCCACCTTGGCGCCGCCGAGGACGACGACGTACGGGCGCTCGGGACGCTCAGTGAGCTTCTCGAGCACCTCGACCTCCTTGGCCACGAGGGTGCCCGCGGCGCTGGGGAGGAGCTTCGCGACGTCGTACACGGACGCCTGCTTGCGGTGGACGACACCGAAGCCGTCGGAGACGAACACGTCGGCGAGCTCGGCGTACTTGGTCGCCAGCTCCTCGCGCTCGGCGTCGACCTTGCTCTCCTCAGCCGGTTCGTAGCGGACGTTCTCGCACATGCCGATCTGGCCGTTCTCGAGCGCGGCCGCGACGGCCTTCGCTGAGTCACCGACGACGTCCCTAGCGAGGACGACGTCGGTGCCCAGCAGCTCGCCCAGCCGCGCAGCGGCCGGAGCGAGGGAGTACTTCGGGTTGACCTCCCCCTTGGGACGGCCGAGGTGAGCCAGCACCATGACCTTGGCGCCCGCGTTCAGCAGTGCGCTGAGCGTCGGGAGCGCGGCGCGGATGCGCCCGTCATCGGTGATGGTCGTGCCATCGAGCGGCACGTTGAAATCGCAACGGATGAGCACGCGCTTGCCCGCGAGGTCACCCAGATCAGATACGGACTTCACCGTCGGCCTTCCTTCTCAGGGTGAGGGTGTCAGAGCTTCGAGCCGACCAGGGCGGTCAGGTCGACGAGGCGGTTGGAGTAGCCCCACTCGTTGTCGTACCAGCCGAGCACCTTGACCTGGTTGCCGATCACCTTGGTGAGCTTGGCGTCGAACACGCAGGACGCGGGATCGGTCTCGATGTCCTTGCTGACGATCTCGTCCTCGGTGTAGACGAGGATCCGGCCGTCGGCAGCAGCCTTGACGATGGCGTTGATCTCCTCGACCGTGGTCTCGCGGGCGGCCTCGAAGGTGAGGTCGGTCGCCGAGCCGGTCGGGGTGGGCACGCGCATCGCGTAGCCGTCGAGCTTGCCCTTGAGCTCAGGAAGCACGAGCGAGACAGCCTTGGCCGCACCGGTGGTGGTGGGGACCATGTTCAGGGCCGCGGCGCGCGAACGACGGAGGTCCTTGTGCGGGCCGTCCTGCAGGTTCTGGTCCTGGGTGTAGGCGTGGATGGTGGTCATCAGGCCCTTGACGATGCCGAGCTCGTCGTTGAGGGCCTTGGCCATCGGGGCCAGGCAGTTCGTCGTGCAGGATGCGTTGGAGATGACGTGGTGCTTCTCCGGGTCGTAGTCGCCGTGGTTGACACCCA
>DAOOHL010000266.1:0-3147 GCA_035416185.1 Propionibacteriaceae bacterium
GGATGGCTCGTGGAGAGATCTTCGTACCCGCCTCGCGGGACCTCGGATGTCTGTTCGCCGATGCGCCGCGGCCACCTGCCGCGCCGGGCAGAACGACCGCACCACCCAGAAAGCACCACCACACATGACCAAGAGCTTCGCCGACCTCGGCGTGCCCACCTTCCTCACCGACGCCCTCGCTGCTCGCGGGATCACCGTCCCCACCCCCATCCAGGCCGCCACGCTGCCTGACTCCTTCGCGGGTCGCGACGTGCTCGGCCGCGGCCGGACCGGCTCGGGCAAGTCCTTCGCGTTCCTTCTGCCGTTGGTCGCCCGGCTCGCCGCCGACAAGCGCCGGCCGGCGCCCGGTCGTCCCCGCGCGCTCATCCTTGCCCCCACCCGCGAGCTCGTCACGCAGCTCGACGAGTCACTCCAGGCCCTCACCGCCGACACCAGGATCACCAGCCGCGTCATCTTCGGTGGCGTTGGGCAGGCCCCGCAGGTACAGGCGCTGCGCCAGGGCGTTGATGTGATCATCGCCTGCCCCGGCCGGCTCGAGGACCTGCTGCAGCAGGGACAGCTCACCCTCGACGCCATCGAGGTCACGATCATCGACGAGGCCGACCACATGGCCGACCTCGGCTTCCTGCCTGGCGTGAAGCGCATCCTCGACAAGACCCCCCGTACGGGCCAGCGCATGCTCTTCAGCGCGACCCTCGACGCGGGTGTCGACGTGCTCGTGAAGCGCTACCTCAGCAAGCCGGTTACCCATGAGGCTGACTCCGAGCAGTCGCCAGTCGACACCATGGAGCACCACGTGCTGCGGGTGAACAGCGACGAGCACATCCGCGTGCTCACCGACCTCGCCGCTGCCCCCGGCCGGACGATCATCTTCGCCCGCACCAAGCACCGCGCCAAGAAGTTCTGCCGCCAGCTCAACGCCCTCGGCGTGCCCGCGGTCGAGCTGCACGGCAACCTCAGCCAGAACGCCCGTACGCGCACCATGGACGCCTTCCACTCCGGCGCCGCATCCACCCTTGTCGCCACAGACATTGCCGCCCGCGGCATCCATGTCGACGACGTCGCCCTGGTCATCCACGCCGACCCGCCGGTCGAGCACAAGGCCTACCTGCACCGCTCCGGTCGTACGGCCCGCGCCGGTTCCTCCGGCACCGTCATCACCCTGATGACGCCCGACCAGAACGGCGACGTACGGGACCTGATGCGCAAGGCGGGCATCCGGCCGACCACGACCGAGGTGACCAAGTCGCATCCGCTGCTGCAGGAGTTGGCTCCGGGCGTACGGGAGTTCCCCGGCGGACATGTCATCGAACTGCCAGTGCAGCCCGCTCCGAAGCGCCACGCCCCCAAGGCCAACGCCGGGCAGAAGTCGCACCAGGGTTCCTCCTCCCGGAACCGGCTTGGTGCTGGTGCTGGCGGACAGCGTTCCGCGGGTCACGCCCAGGGCTCGCCGGTCAGGTCGGGCGGCCAGCGTTCCGCTCAGCGGTCGGCGGGTCAGCGCCCGGCGGACCGGACTTCTGAGCAGCGTTCGTCTGACCTGCGAGCCTCCGGCGGTCAGGCTTCCCGGGGCAACGTCGGCCAGACCCAGCTCGGCTCTGGCCGCCGTCGGACAGCCGCCGACTTCAGCGCGAGCCGCCGCGGCCGCTGAGCTCACAGCAGGGCTGTCGCCCGATGCGTCAAGATCCGCTTCTCAATCGCTATTGCGTCGTTTCAATCGTGCAATCCGAGCGTTGAGAAGCGGATTTTGGCGCGATCAGTGCGCTGAGCGGCACGCAAACATCGTTTGATGGCGATGCCAACAGTTTCGGCCGATATGACCAGCCGGCGGCTGTTTTTTAGTCGCGTTTCCGGTCTGAGGAGGGGTTTCAGCTCCCGCCGGCGGCCAGTGAAGCGACCAGGTTCACGGTGCACGCCAGCACGATCGCGCCCAGCAGGTAGGAGATCAGGGCGTGCCGCAGCACCGCGCGACGGATCTGCTTCGTGTTCAGGTTCGTGTCGGACACCTGGTAGGTCATGCCCATCGTGAACGCCAGGTAGGCGAAGTCATGGTAGTCAGGGTCGTCAGGGTCAGCGTTGAAGTCGATGGCGCCGGGCTTCGGCGGCGACGTGTAGTAGATCTGCGCGTAGTGCAGCATGAAGAGCACGTGCACCAGCAGCCATGATGCGGCCACCGTCGTGGCGCCCATGAGAGCTTCGAGGACGGCGCTGGAGTGCTTGCCAGCGGCGAGGAGGAGCGCCACCCCGCCGATGCTGGCGACGGCCGCAACCAGCAGACTGGAGGTGGCGAGCGTACGGCTGGGGTCCTCCCGCGTCGCATGCGCCGCCGTCTCCGTGGGTGACATCGGACTGAGCACCGCCCACGTCCAGACCGCGTAGACGGTGACGAAGACGACCCAGCCGATCGGCGCACCGAGCGCGAGGGTGAGCGACGGCGTGGTCACAGCCGTCGCGATCGCCGCCACGAGCAGTGCCCCGAGCGGCCGGACCCAAGCTGCGTGCGATGCATGCTTCACGGCCCCATCTCACCACCGTTTTACCTGTGTGGCCGTACGGTCGACGCCATGGACCACGCAGTCTTCCTCAGGGGTGTCAACGTCGGCGGCATCAAGGTCGAGTCGAAGAAGCTCAAGGCGGTGCTGGAGGGGCTGGCGCTGGAGGACGTGACGACGTACCTCGCCTCGGGGAACGTCACGTTCTCGTCGAGCTCCGCTGCTTCTCGCCTGCAAGCGTTGATCGAGAAGGCGCTCTCGAAGGAGTTCTCGTACGACGCCCATGTGCTCATCTACAGCCGGAAGGAGCTGGCCGGGATCGTGTCCGACTACCCGTTCCGCGAGAGTCCTGACCATCACCGTTATGCGATCCTCTGTGACGCCGCGGCGACGGCCAAGGAGTTGGCTGGGCAGGCCGGCGATGAGGAGGTGACGGCCAAGGGCACCGTCGTGTACTGGAAGTGCCCCAAGGGCTCCACCCTCCAGACCCCGTTCGGGAAGGTCCTCGCCAAGCGCGCGTACAAGGAGAAGACCACCACCAGGAACCTGAACACGGTGGAGAAGATGCTCTGAGCAGCACGCGTCAGCGAAGGGTTATTGACCTATCGGGCCGTGATGACGGACTGGATCTCGGCCACGTCGATGTGGCGGGTAGCGG
>DAOOHL010000267.1:0-3115 GCA_035416185.1 Propionibacteriaceae bacterium
CAGATCCTCGGTGAGGGTCGACCCTGGCTGATCATGCTCCCTGTCCTGGTCTGCGCTGGCCTGTCGGCGTGGCTGCTCGCGCGACCGTCGCAGGTCGACATCAGCGGCGAAGGGCTGGTCTTCTCGCGGCGTCGCTGGGGCTTCGACCGGAACGGGGCTGACGGCTGGCACAGCCTCCAGCTGGGTGAGATCGACGAGCGATCGTTGGCGCGTCGGCTTGCCCAGTTCGTGGGGCCGATCGAGGTGGTGGAGGAGTGAGCGCGCAGCAGGCGCCCGACCCGGACCAGCCCGAGCCAACGGTCGAGTGGGCGGCGTACCCGCCTCAGCTCGAGGTGCAGAAGCAGAAGCCGGCCAGTGAGGCGCTGCTCCCGTACACGCCGCCGGTCGCCGACGTGCCCGACGAGGTGGAGGTTAGGGTTCGTCCGACCTGGCGGGCCTACGTCTGGGCCATCGTGGTGTCGCTGTTTTCGGCCTTCATGCTCACCGGAGCCCTGACGTCCAACTCTTGGATCCCACTCGACGTGATCTTCGTCCTGCTCCTTGTGGTGGGGACAGCGGCTGCAGCGGTCGCCTCGCTCGTGCGGCCCACCCGGATCCGAGTCGACGGGGAGGGCCTGCTGATCAAGCCGCGTCTGGCCGGGTTCTCGCGGCCGGTGATCCGCGTTCCGTGGCACTCGATCACCGAGCTGGTGCTCGACACGCAGACGCTCGGGTCGGGCAAGAGTCGTCGTCGAGTCACCTTCCTTCGCTGGCAGGGGAAGCCGGGTGTCACGTTCCAGGGCGTGAAGAACGATGGCACGAACCGGTGGTCACTCGAGCTCGGCGATGTCGATGATGACCCGCTTGCCGCCGTTCTTGCCCGGTACCAGCCGCCCAAGTTCGACGTTCGCGACACCTCTTCCTGGTTCTGAGAGCGGCCTGAGCCCGACTGGTCCCATGGTGTCGGGCCCGAGCGAGAGCGCTGCAGCTTCCGCGCCGGCCCCGCCGAGATGCCGCGGGTATGGCCGGTCTGTACACGATGCTCGCGATCCTCGTCCCCATGATGATCGGCAGCGTCCTCACGCTGGTTCGGCCGACTCCGGTTGACCTGGACGATGTGAACCACGAGCGGTTGGCGACCCAGATCGGGCGCTACCGGGCCTCCGTTCCTCAGGGTCAACGACCGCTCCGACAAGTAGGGTCGGCGCCATGAGCATGGCGGGCGCGACAGCACCGACCCCTCAGGAGCCCTCTGCCGTGCACGAGCAGAGGCAGTGGGAGCCCTACCCAGGTCGGGGTGAGGCTGGCCCGCCTGGCGAGGCCTCACCAGGGCAGCAGGCGATGCTGCCGTACGTGGCGCCGTCCCAGGGACTCCCCGACCCGAGCCGAGCGAGGGTGCCACTGTCCCTGGGTAGCCGGCTCTTCAGCGGATTCCTGGCCGTCCCGTTCGTCTGGATGATCCTCGGTTCTCTGCTTGCTGGTCACCTCCCAGCCATCAACGTGGTGCTGATGACCCTTCTGGGGTTCGTGGTCGCTTGCCTGCCTCTGGTGCTGAGGCGCCGCGTCCCAGTGCTGACGCTGGCGGGTGAAGGAATCGCGATCGAGACGCCGGCCGGGAAGGTCGGGTTGGACTGGGCCGATCTGCATGCCGTCCAGGTTGGGATGATCACCGGGACGGACAGCGAGGGTCGGCGCTATCCGGGCCGGGCAGCGCTGCGGTTCCGGCCCAAAGTGCCTGGGCGTGCGCCAGCCCCGCTCACGAATGACGAGCAGTGGTGGTCGCTGCCATTGCCGCCCGCCACAGACCGAAGGCGCTGGTGAAGCAGCTGTTGCCGTACAAGCCGCCGAACCTGTCGTGGATGGTGCGTCGCTCACCGCGCTCCCGCAGGACTCGCAACGAACTCGGCGACCGTCGTTCGAGCTCCGGTTAGAGCTCGAGTCCCGGGTAGAGCGGGTTGGCGTCGAGGAGCTCGGCAGCGGCAGCCTTCGTCCGGTCGGCGACGCCCTCGCCGAGGGTGTACTTGGCCTTGCCCGGAGCACCTGACTTGAGAGCCGTCGGGGTGGTGTTCTCCAGTACGTCGGCGATCAGGTTCGCCACCTGCGTGAACTCTTCAGCGCCGAAGCCGCGCGAGGTCAAGGCGGGGGTGCCGATCCGGACGCCGGTGGTGTACCAGGCGCCGTTCGGGTCGTTCGGCACCGAGTTGCGGTTGGTGACGATCCCGGAGTCGAGCAGCGCCGACTCCGCCTGCCGGCCCGTGAGGCCGTAGTCGCGGGTGTCGATCAGCACGAGGTGGTTGTCGGTGCCGCCGGTAACGAGCCGTACGTTGCGCTTCAGCAGGCCCTCGGCGAGGGTCTTGGCATTGTCGGCGACGTTGTGGGCGTACGTCTGGAACGCCTCGGTACGGGCTTCGGCGAACGCGATCGCCTTCGCGGCCATGATGTGCGACAGCGGGCCGCCGAGCACCATCGGGCAGCCCTTGTCGACGCTGGGTGCGTACTCCTCGGTCGCCAGCACGAAACCACCGCGCGGGCCGCGCAGCGACTTGTGGGTGGTCGAGGCGACGACGTGGGCGTACGGGATCGGGTTCTCCTCGCCGGTGAACACCTTGCCCGCAACGAGGCCAGCGAAGTGGGCCATGTCGACGAACAGGGTCGCGCCCACCTCGTCGGCGATCTCGCGCATCTTCGCGAAGTTCACCCGGCGCGGGTAGGCCGAGTACCCGGCGACGAGGATCAGCGGCTTGAACTCGCGGGCGTCGGCGAGCAGCTTGTCGTAGTCGATCAGCTGGGTCTTGGGGTCCGTGCCGTACGAGTGCTGCTTGAACATCTTGCCCGAGATGTTGTGGCGGAAGCCATGGGTGAGGTGGCCGCCAACGTCGAGGGACATGCCCATCACGCGCTGCTCGTTGAACGTGCGGCGAAGGGTCTCCCAGTCGTCCTCGCCGAGGTCGTTGACGGTCTTGGCGCCCAGGCGCTCCAGCTCGGGGGTCTCGACCCGGGCGTTCAGGATGGCCCAGTAGGCGACCAGGTTCGCGTCGATGCCCGAGTGGGGCTGCACGTACGCGTACGAGGCGCCGAAGAGCTCGCGGCAGTGCTCGGCGGCCACCGACTCGACGGTGTCGACGTTCTGGCAGCC
>DAOOHL010000268.1:0-3069 GCA_035416185.1 Propionibacteriaceae bacterium
GTGGCGCGGTGGGTGGCTGACTCGACGTAGACCACGATCCGCTGGCCAGCCCAGCCGCGGGGGATGCGCACGGTGGTCTGGTACCACGCGTCGCCGGAGAACTCCCGTACGGCCGAGTCGGTGGTCAGCTCGTTGAACGACGCGGGCACCGCCATCGAACCAGCCTCGGGTACGGGTCCGGCGAACCACCGCTGGTCGCGCCCCTCGGCAGCCACGTCCTGCCGGAAGGACCAGATGCCGTCGAGCCGCTTGGTCTCGCGGGTGGCTGTGTCCTGGGGTCGTAGCATCGTTGCTCCTGCGCTCTAAATACTAGTAGACACTTAAAGTTAGCAGGATGGACATGGCCGTGCAAGGGTCCAGCGGTCGATTTGGAGACGGAAATCTGGCTGTCTTGTCGTAGTTGGCGTAAGGTGGCACCACCGTGGAGGCCGCGGTCCGTCACTGCCTCGCGGGCGAACCCTAGGATGTGCCCCGTGACCACGACCACCAGAGGCAAGCGCGGCCCGTACGCGAAGACCGCCGAGACCAAGGCGACCATCGGACGTGCGTCGCTGGAGATCGTGCGCGAGAAGGGGCACCGGGCGCTGACCACGGCGGAGGTGTCCGAGCGGGCCGGGGTGAGCGAGGCGACCCGGTTCTACCACTTCCCGACCCGCGACCACCTGCTCGTGGCAGCGATGGAGGCCGCCGAGGCCGACAACGAGGCCTACATGGGCGAGCTGATGTCGACCTCGCAGAACGGCATGGAGTCGATCCCCGCGCTGCTGGCTCGCCGTGGCATGACCAACGCCAACGAGC
Source organism: Propionibacteriaceae bacterium (assembly GCA_035416185.1). Classification (GTDB taxonomy): domain Bacteria; phylum Actinomycetota; class Actinomycetes; order Propionibacteriales; family Propionibacteriaceae; genus JBHAES01. Next base: position 799 of record DAOOHL010000268.1, read on the forward strand.
TGCGCCTGTTTGCCGCTCTCGCTGGCGAGGCACCCGATCCGGAGCATCCGGCGCACGACTTCATGCTGCGCCACAACGCTCGCGCGCACGCGGGCTACAAGAAAGGGGTCCAGGCTCGGATCGCTGAAGGCCTAGCGCACCCCGACCTCGACGTCGACTCGGTCGCCCGGCAGATGATCGCCGTCTGGAACGGCCTGCAGAGCCAATGGCTGACCGACCCGTCCTTCGACCTGGCCGACGAGATCGTCCAGGCGTGGCGTCGGCTCACCGGTCAGCCAGCCATGGAGGCGAAGAAGGCGCTCGAGCAGCTGCTCGACCAGATCTGACCCGGCGGGTATCCTCGCGCCAGACGTCGATCAGTCGTCAGCGATCCAAGGAGCCACCATGTGCAAGAAGGTCACCTGTTCCACCTGCGGCAAGCCCACCTGGGCGGGCTGCGGCGAGCACATCGAGGAGGCGTTGGCGGGAGTGGCCAAGGCCGACCGCTGCCCCGGCCATCCGGGCGAGCCGAAGTAGCGAGCGGGTTCTTCTCGCGCCTGCTCGGCCGCTGAGCTGATCGCCTCGCGCTCAGTACGTGTAGAGGCGCACCCGGTAGATGCCCGTCGACTCCTGCGGATGCGGGATCGGCATGAACGGTGCCGGCTTGGCGCCCAGGGCGTAGAAGGTTATCCGCGACCCGCTGGCGGTCTCATCCCCGTTCAGGCGGCGCCGTACGGAGCCGTCGCCCTCGAGTTCGTCAACGCTCACCAGACCGGGGATCCCGCCATCAGCGTGGCTGAAGGTGGGGGAGTACGCCCTGCCCACGATCAGTGCCTCGTCGTCGCCGAGCGGAACGACAAGCCCATACGCCGGGTAGGTCGGCGCTGACAAACCCATCGACCGAGTGTCGACGTGCATCGTCCACTTCCCGAACGTGACGGTCGCGGTCGGCTGCTCGGCGGTGACGACAAAGCCGACCGGCGATGCGCCGGACGCTGCGACCACGCCTGCCACCGCGCGCAGCTGCGTGAAGGCGTCGGTGACGACCTCGTAGTCGCCGGACTCAGGCGACAGTGAGTCAATCCCGAACGGACAAGCACCGATGGCGCCGTGCAGCCCGATGGCTCGGTACATCCCGGCGACGCCCTCGGCCGACCGGCGGCATTCGGGGATGAACAGGCGCCCCGACGCCGCCTTGTACTCCTGGCAGACGGACTCGACGTCCTTGTAGTAGATGTCGGGCGCCAGCAAGGAGAGGGTTGGTGCCAGGGCCCGCCAGATCGGCGCGACTCGGCTGACCGGACCGCCGCTTGGGTACGAGCCTGGCTGCACGCCACCTTCGACGGCGAACTGCTTCTTGACGGTGGCGAACTGCGACTCGTCGACGTCTTCGCCTGCTGCCTTCTTGGCGGCGATCATGCCGTCGATGATCTCGCCGATCATCGAGGGCACGGCGAGCCAGGCGTTCACGAACAGGGGGACGCCGCCGTAGGCCCCGTGACCAGCAGCGGCGACCTGCTCGACGTACGACGCGTACGCGGCCGCCATGAACGCCTCCTCGGCGGCCGGGCCGGTCCCGAACACCTCAGCCCACGTGCCCGACGGCTTGGACCCGGCTGAAACCCAGGCCTGGTGGGCGGGCATCGCCTCGGTGATCGCTGCCACCACCTCGTCGGGAACTGGCTGCGACCATGCCGCGTCAGCCAGCGCGCTGCGGTCGCGGGAGTCACCGAGGAGGCCGACCTCGTTCTCGACCTGCACCATGATGACGGTCTGCTCGCGGTCGTGCTCCCTCAGGTGTGCCATCAGAGCGGCGAACGCTCGAGCGTCGGCGTCGCGTGACGTGACCTCGAACGGAGACAGCACCTCGACCCGCCCGTTCTTGGTCTCTGCCCGTGGGAAGCGGTCAGTGTCGACCTTCACCCACGCCGGGACGTAGCTCGACATGCCGTTCTTCCACGATCCGAACCAGAGCAGGATCAGCCGAACGCTGAGGCGGCGCGCCGTCTCGAGCATGCCGTCGAGGAGGGTGGTGTCGTACGACCCCTCGCTCGGCTCCCACTGCTCCCAGGCGACGGGTGCCAGCAGGGTGGTGGCGCCAAGTTCAGCCGTACGGGTGAACGACCGCTCGATCGCGGGCAGCGAGCTGGCGCTGGAGTTGTGCAGCTCCGCGCCGACAACGAGGAACGGCGTGCCGTCGACGAGCAGGCGTGGGCCGTCGAAGGTGATGGGCTGGGGCATCGATGCTCCTTGTGGATGGCGGGTTCGGGGAGGGGTCAGAGTCGGGCGATG
>DAOOHL010000269.1:0-3006 GCA_035416185.1 Propionibacteriaceae bacterium
GCGCCCACTTCAGCAGCGGAACCCGACTGGCGTGTTACTGACCCACGCTCCTAGCGCACGACAAGTCGATGGCGCGCCAGTTCGTGTGCGAGGAGGGCGAAGTGGGTGCCGGCTTGATGGATTGACCGCGCCGGGCTGGGTAGAGTGACCGCGCCGGCCATGGTGTCCGGTCCGAACCTCGTCCCCGACCCCAGTGGGAGCCTCCACCTCGTGACCCATGTCCTGCGCCTCGCCGCCCTCGGGACGCATCTTGAGGTGAAGTGCACGGGGGAATCCGCCGACCTCCTCGTGTCCGCCATGCGAACAGCCTGGTCACGGTGCCTCAGCACGGAGACCCCAGACGGAGCCTCGGACACACCACCTGTCGATGCCCACCTCGACGACCCGAGTGGGCTTACGCAGCGCCTGATGCTGACGACCCAGGAGATCACACGCGCGCTCATCGGCACACAGGCCGGCCGACTGCTCATGCTGCACGCCGGAGCGGTGAGCCACCCCGAGACCGGGGCCAGCCTCGTCTACGTGGCTCCGGGCGGGACCGGAAAGACCACGCTGAGCCAACGGCTGGGGCGACATCTCGCCTACCTGACCGATGAGACGGTCGGGATCACCGACGCAGGGGGGATCCTCCCCTACCCCAAGCCCTTGTCGGTGAGACGCGTGGAAGGCACGGGGCTCAAGGACGAGGTGTCGCCCGATCGCCTGGATCTCGTGCCTGCGCCGATGGCTCCTCAGGTGTCTCGAGTGGTCGTTCTCGTCCGTGACCAGCCGCCTGGCGTCGTCCACCTGGAAGAGCTCACGGTCATGGATGCGCTCTTCGCCGTCGTCGAGGAGACCTCGTCGCTGTCGAGCCTGGCCCGACCGTTACACCGTCTCGCAGCGCTCCTCGACGCCGCCGGGCCGGTGCTGCGCGTCCGGTACGGCGAGGCCTCGGACGTCGAGAGCGAGCTCGCGGGCCTGATCGGAGGGTCTGCGTGAAGGTGCAAAGGCTCGAAGCCACGGACGTCCTCACGCGCGCCGGCGAGACCGCCGTGCTGATCGATGGAGTGGTTCTGCGCCTCAGCGAGATCAGCGCGGAGATCTACGCCCTCACCGAGCACCTGGTCGAGGTGAGCCGCCTGGCGACTGACCTGGAGTCGCGGTTCGGGGCGCCAGAGGGGACGACGACACGGCAGGCCACGGATGCGGCAGTTGCTGAGCTGATCCACCATGGCCTGCTGAGGGCCAGTTCATAGGCACCGTCCCGAGAGAGTAGCCACCGTCCCGAGAGAGCTCTCGGGTCAGGCAGGCGACTCCTCCAGCGCCAGCAGGCCACGACTGACGAGCTCGGCGAGGAAGCTCTCGACGTCAGCTGCCACCTCATGCCTTGGCCGTCCCACGAGGTGCGCGACGGCAGCCGCCACGTCCTCCTCCCCCTCGGCGGCAAGCAGCCAGATCCACGCGGCCGAGCCGTGGAGCACCTGCGGAGTCCCGTCCGGGAGCTGCATCAGGAACAGCGCCTCAGGCAGGTCCGGCTCGCCGTCGGAGACGACGTGGGCCACCCGGGGCGGGATCCGGTAGGCGGTCATCGGGTGCCTCGCGAGGCGCCCTTCGACGCCCGGACGAGCCGCGCAACCTCCCGATAGCCCCATCGGGCTCGCTGCGCATACGCTCGGGTGACCTCGCGCACGGTGGGCCGTCTGCCCAATGTCGTACGCATTCGGCGGGGGTTGGGCACGATGAGGCGGACCGCCGTTCGAACCGCACCGAACACCGTCGGCTCCGACTTCACCCGTGCCAGCCAGATCCGGACGCGCGACTGCTCCCCCGTGGAGAGCGCCCGCCACAGCTCGTACCCCCGTGTGCCGTCGTAGTCAGCAAGCCGTCCGGTTCCGGCCGCCAGGGCAACCTCGGCGCCGAGCTCATCCGCAAGGCGCCGCACTGCCGCCCGCTCGTCGTCCGTGGCGAAGGTCCAGCTGCGCTGGATGTCCGAGTGCTGCAGCCGTCCTGCGCGGGTGGCGTGGAGCACGAGCACGAGCCGCTGAGCGGTGACCGAGGGCACAGGGCAGTCGAACCCGGCGATGGGGACCACGTGGCGTTCCTCCCAGAGCCGCTCGAAGGCCGCCGTGGGATTCGCGTCCATGCCGGGGAACCGCCGGTGCACGTCCACCGGAGCCAGGAAGGGGTGGATCAACGTGGCGGCATGCTCGAATGCGGAGCCGTCCTCGAACCGGTACTTCATCGTCCAGCCGTGCCGGTGCATCACGTCGAGCAGCCGTTCGACGTGGGCCGGGCGAACGAGCACGTCGGCATCGATGCTCTGCCGCGCGACCCTTTCCACCGGGGCGTCGGGCGGCGACGCGTCACCTGGCTGGACCTCGAGCAGGCTGTCGTCGACCGCCGGCCCCTTGATGTGCAGGAGGTCGATGCCGTGGTCGTCCGCAAGAACCTGGAGGGACGCGTGGGTGAAGCGGATGCCCACCGACCAGGGCATCGTGTTCGCGTCCACGACACGACAGTATCGGGACGCTATTCGCCCTCCGGCGGCGACAACGGATGAAGGTGGCCCGGTGATAGCGTGCGGGCGTCCAGCCCGGGAGGGCCACCGTCACCTCGGCATGGGGGAATCGCTTGTGAAGGTCGTCGTCACCGGAGGCGCCGGGTTCATCGGCTCCAACCTCGGCCGTGAGCTCCTGGCCAGGCCCGATGTTCACGAGGTCGTCGCGCTCGACGACCTCTCCACCGGCTTCCGCTCGAATCTCGAGGGCACCGGCATCCGGCTCCTTGAGGGGAGCATCCTCGACCCAGAGGCGCTCGACACGGCCTGCGACGGCGCGGATGCCGTGGTGCACCTTGCTGCCCTCCCCTCGGTCCCGAGATCGGTCCTGGACCCCGTCGCTTCCCACCACGCCAACGCCACCGGCACGCTCGAGGTCCTCCAGGCAGCTCGTCGCGCCGGGAACCTCCACGTCGTCGTCGCGTCGTCGTCATCGGTCTACGGCGCCAACCGTGAGCTGCCCAAGCGCG
>DAOOHL010000270.1:0-2990 GCA_035416185.1 Propionibacteriaceae bacterium
ACCACCTCAAGGTCGGCGACCTCGTCCGGATCGTGCCGAACCACGCCTGCGGCACGGTGAACATGTGGTCGAAGCTGACCGCACTGTTCGACGACGGTCGGCGGGAGATCTGGCCGATCGAAGCGAGGCACTGATGTCGACGCCGACCCAGCCCCTGCCGGTGGATCCTCTGCCGATGGACCCGATGCCGTTCCCGGCCGCGCGCGAATGCCCGTTCAACCCGCCGACCCGACAGACCGAGTTGCGCGAGACCTGCCCGGTGGTGCCGATCGAGCTGTTCGACGGCACACCTGCGTGGCTGGTGACGCGGTACGACGACTTCAAGGCGGTGATGGGCGACCCGCGGTTCTCGTCGAAGCAGATGTGGCGGTTCTCCGGCTCCGCGAACCGGCAAGCCGCCGAAAAGGCGGAGACGTCGTTCACAGTGATGGACCCGCCCGAGCATGGCCAGTACCGGCGGCTCGTCACCCGCTACTTCACGATCAAGCGGGTGGCGACGCTGCGGCCCTGGATCGAGCAGATCGTCGACGCTGCGATCGACGCGCTGCTGGCCCGCGAGTCCCGTACCGCTGACCTGGTCGCCGACTTCGCCCTCCCGATCGCGTCGCAGACGATGTGTCGACTGGTGGGAGTGCCGTACGACGACCACGAGTGGTACGAAGAACGCGCCGAGGCCCGCAGTCAGATGAACGGTGACCCGGAGGTGGCCGCGCAGGCGTTCCGCGACCTGCTGGCCTACATGGACGGGCTGATCACGGCGAAGCAGGAGGCACCCGGCGACGACATCATCAGCCTGGTCGCGACCGAGCTGGTCGCCACCGGTGAGCTCGACCGCGACATGGCCGTGGCGATCCTACGGCTGCTGCTCACCGCCGGCCACGAGACGACGGCGACGATGATCGCGACCGGCACGTTCGTGCTGCTCACCCACCCCGACCAGCTCGCCGAGATCAAGGCCGACCGCACGCTGCTGCCAGGCGCGATCGAGGAGCTGCTGCGCTACATCTCGATGCTGTTCATCCTGATCCGTACGGCGACCGAGGACCTGCCGGTCGGCGACCAGCTGGTACGGAAGGGCGAAGGGGTGATCGTCGGACCTGCCTTGGCCAACAAGGACCCGCGGGCTTTCGAGGACCCCGACCGGTTCGACATCCACCGCGACAACCGGCACCACGTAGCGTTCGGCTTCGGCCCGCACCAGTGCCTCGGGCAGCCGGTGGCCAGGCTGGAGCTGGGCATCGTGTTCGACCGGCTGTTCGACCGGATCCCGACGCTGCAGCTGGCGGTGGATCCGGCTGAGGTGCCGATGAAACAGACCAATCTGGTCGGCGTCGCGGCCCTTCCCGTGACATGGTGAAGGGAATGGGGAAAGGAGCCGAGATGGCTGAGGCGACCGTTGAGGTGGATGTCGACAAGTGCGTCGGTGGGGGTCAGTGCGTGCTGGCCGCGCCGGACCTGTTCGACCAGAGCGACGACGACGGCACGGTGATCCTGCTGCGTCAGCCCGCGGCTGGTGAGGTCGGCGATGCTGAGCGCGCGGCGCGGCTGTGCCCGGCGAGCGCGATCACGGTGCACGGGCGCCTGAGGTCGTGAGCGTGGACCGAGGTCCCGAGCACGTCGTGGTGGTCGGTGCGGGGGCTGCTGGCTGGACGGTCGCGGCTGAGCTGCGTCGCCTGGGGTTCGACAGACGCCTCACCCTGGTGGGTGGCGAGCGGCACCTCCCGTACGACCGACCGCCCCTGTCGAAGCAGATCCTCGCCGGCACCTGGCCCGTCGAACGCGTGGGACTCGCCACCTCCGACGAGCTGGCGGGCCTGGACGCGGAGGTACGGCTGGGGGTGCCGGTACGGTCGCTGACCCTGACCGAGGGCGCCCACTCGCTCCTTCTCGCCGATGGCTCGGTCATCGAGGCAGATGAGGTTGTCGCTGCGACCGGCTGCACGCCGCGCCGTCTGCCAGGGACGGCGGGCCTGTCGAACGTGGTCACCCTCCGTACTCTCGACGACGCCCACACTCTCCGGGCTGCGCTGAAGCAGGCGCGGCGCCTGGTGGTCGTGGGCGCCGGGTTCCTGGGCCTGGAGGTGGCAGCGGCGGCGCGAGCGATGGGCGTCGAGGTTGACGTGGTGAGCGACCTGGCGCCGATGGTCCGCCCGCTCGGGTCGGCATTGTCGGAGCGGCTGACCAGGCTGCACCAGGCCCACGGCGTACGGCTGCACATCGGCCTCGGCGTGACCGGGTGGGAGACAGAAGGTCGCAAGGTCGTCGGGGTGCGGTCGGGAGCCGAGACCATCCCCGCCGACCTCGTGTTGGTGGCGGTGGGCGCGGTCCCCGACGCGGGGTGGCTGCAGCACACGGGCCTGGACCTGTCGGCCGGGGTGCCGTGTGATGCGTACGGCCGCGCAGCGCCTGGCCTGCATGCAGTCGGTGACGTGGCGTGCTGGTGGCATCCGAGGTACGAGCGACGCGTCCGGACGGAGCACCGTACGAACGCCGCAGAGCAGGCGATGGTGGTCGCCCGAGACCTGGTCGGCCAGGAGCAGGACCCGTACGACGGTGTCCCGTTCTGGTGGACGGACCAGTACGACGCGAAGATCCAGGCGTACGGCCTCCCCGGCAGCGACGCCGACGAGCAGATCCTCGACGAGGGCGACGAGGGCCCCACCCTGGTCGGCTACGGCAGAGCAGGACGCCTCGACGGGGTCGTCGGCTGGGGCAACATCCGAGGCACCAGACAAGCCAGGCAACTGGTCGTCGAGAAGACCCTGTTCCCGGTAGACGCCACCGACCTTGACCTGACCCCCCGACGCCCCACGCCTCCGGGAACATAGGAACCAACAGGGATGATCAACACGTCACAGAACATGTCCGGGGGAAGCGCGTCCGGTACGGCTGACGTGGGTAGCGGAGCCGGCAGTCAAGCTGCCGGGGGCCGGGGTGGGCAGCCATGTGGAGACGTTGGAGTACGACGATCTTCGCGTCCGGGTGAACGC
>DAOOHL010000271.1:0-2953 GCA_035416185.1 Propionibacteriaceae bacterium
TGGCCTGCTGCCCAGCAGCAATGATCGTGATGGGGAACAGGATACCCGACATGTAGAACCACACCTGGTTGACCAAGCCCCAGAGGTGCTGGACGTCCGTGAAGTAGGCGACCGCAATGGAGAGCGCCAGCGCGATTCCCAAGGCGAACGCTACGTTCAGCAGCACGATGACCAGAAGCACCGGCAGGTACAGAAGTACCCGCCAGTCGCCCGCAAAGATCAGGACCGCCATCAGCACCGTCAGCTCGGTCAGGAAGGTGGTCGCAAGGCCGAGGACTGTGGCCGTGACCAAGACATGGCGGGGGAAGTAGACCTTGGTCAGCAGGCCTGAGTTGGCCTGGAGCGCACCCATCCCTTGAACGATGGCGTTTGACAGGAACATCCATGGGATCAGCCCGCACGCCATCCACAGAACGAAGCTGTGGAGTCCCGAATTTCGACCCACCGGAGGCTCGGCACGGAAGAGGAAGCCGAACACGACGGCGTAGATCGCCAGGGTTGCCAAGGGGTTAACGAGCGACCAGATTCTACCGAGGACCGTTCGCTTGTACTGCGCTCGCACCTCGCGAAGCGTCAGGTTGACCAGTAGGTTCAGTCCTGGATTCCTCGCCAGCGGCTGTCTCACCGCAACGGCGCGTCCACCAAGCCCTGCCATCAACCACCTCCGACTGTTCGGCCACTCACCCTAACAGCACTTGTCAGTGCTGGTCGTTTCGCCCCGTCGCGACTCACCTGGACTCAGCCCGCCTCGCCCAGCGCATCGCTCTGACCACGGAGCCCCGGACGCTCCTCAGCAGGCTTGCGGCCCGGCTCCGCTCAGACCGGCCCGTGCGGGGCGTGACGTCGCTGAGCCGGGTCCTCAGGTCATCGACGGCCACAGTCAGCTCAGCTGACCCGAGCACCGGCCTTCGCAGCGTGACCATGAACGCATCGACCAGTTGCTCGGCCATCCGACGCCACGTCAGCAGCTCCATGCGCTGCCTGGTGGCGGTCACCTGGGCGGCGGAGACGGCGCGGTCTGTCAGAAGCTGCTCCACGGCGTCGGCGTAGGCCTCGACGCTCCAATCAGCCGCCGTGCCCACCGAACCCGGTAGGAGCTCGGCGAGCGGACCGAAGGACACGAACGCCGTGGGTGTGCCATAGACGGCCGCCTCGAACGGCACCAACCCGAAGCCCTCCGCCGAGGTCGGGTACAACACCACGGCGGCGTTCGCGTACAGCCACGCCTTCTCTGCTTCCGACACGTCTGGCAGCACGATCGGCTGCGGTCCTCGGCTGGTGCGCAGCGCTTCATCGTTCCGGCTCGATCCAGCGGGCGTCATCACACCTGCCAGCACAAGCTCGACGTCATGCCCCTGGCTCCGGAGCTGCTGCCAAGCACCGATGGCGAGATCGCGGTTCTTGTGCGCATAGGCAGCGCCGAGCACGAGGAGGAACGGCCGACCATCTCTCGCGGGCTCGGCAAGACTCTGAGGGCATTCCTGTCTCGTCGACGCGTCGATATGGTCGGCCCCAAGCTCGACCACCATCACTCGATCGTCGGGGATCGGCAACTGAGCGCTGCGGACTGTCTCAGCGACATCGTGGCTGATCGTCACGAGAGCGTCCACCGACGACACTGCCTCCCGGACGGACTCCCGGTAGTCGACCCATCCCTCCCCGGTCTGGTGATAGGCGCCGTTGTCATAGGCGATCAGGTCGAGCACGGAGCACACGATCCGCCGGGAGATCTGTCGCCAGCGCCCGTACGGCAACCCCCGCTGCGGCTGGTACGGACGGTAGATGACGTCGATTCCACTCAGACCGTCGAAGGTGTAGTGGCTGGAGTCGACCACCCGCACGCCTGGTCGGTTCAGGGCATCCCATGCGTAGCGTGGAATGACTCCGCCCGGAACTCCGACCACCAGATCGCGCACGCCAGGGTGTTCTGCCAATGCCTTCGCAGTGGCGAGAAGCGCCACCTGGGTCCCGGTGGCGACGGGACCGAGGACGTCGCATTCCATCAGTACGGTCATCCCGAGCGTGCCGCACCGGGAGACGTTCAGCGCAATGTCGAGCGGAGTGTCCGTCTCGAGCCTGTCGTGATCGTAGAGGGCGAGGCCTGTGGCGTGCCGCTCGGTGATCCACGCTCGGCCGGCAGGATCCCTGAGAGGGTCGAAAGTAGCCCTGCCAGGAACGGTCAGTCGCACCACGTACGTTCGTGGGTCAAGAACATTGCGCAACCCGCGTCGCGCCGCCCTCAGTGCAAAGTCAACGACACTGAGGCCAGCCCCCAAAGGGGCATCCTCCCAAGGGCCGAGCGACCGCACAGCCGCTGGCGACACGACCACGGCTGCGCCACCGGGCACGGGAGTCGGCACCCCAGTGCCAGGAAGGTGGATGGTCCGTAGCCGCCGGGTGAGGCGGTTCTCGTCCCAGCCTGGAGGCACCGTCGGGGACGGGATGTTCGCGACGGGGAACGAGTGGTGGTCCGCGCTGTTTGAGAGGAACGAGACCGTGGCGACGCGCGGCTCCCGAGCCAGCACCTCCACAGCTGCCTCGAAGGCGTGCTCCGGCAGGATGACAGGATCCGTGAGGACGACGCCCGCTGTCCACGCGCCCTCTCCCAACGCAACGATCGACTGGCTCAACGAGCCGGTCTCGCATCTGACTCCCAGCGGGCCGAGGACTTCCTCAGCCCGGTCAGCCTGATCGGCAACCACGGCGACCACGTCTGCGCCGGCGCGAACCGCTGACGCCAAGGACGCAGCCCACTCCAGTGCGGGAGCGTTGAGCACAGCGATGACAAGGACCGAGACATGGTCCGGTGCGGCCCCGGAGGTGGTCATTGCGTCACTATAACGATCGTTGTCGCGAGTGCTCGTGACCCGTCGGCGTGGCTCAGAACAGGCTGACCCCGCCGCCGTTGTTCTGCGGCACGATGCCTCGGATGTAGGCCTCGAACGCCGACGGG
>DAOOHL010000272.1:0-2927 GCA_035416185.1 Propionibacteriaceae bacterium
ATGGCGTCCTTCGCGGCGCCCAGGTTGAGCGCCTTGATGGCTGGCTGGGCGGCAGCGTAGAGCGCCTTCCCATCGGTTGTCGGAGCCACCGTGCCGTTCTCGACGGGGAACGTGGTCGCAGCCGCGATCTGCTCCGGGGTGATCACCACATTGCCCTTGCCAGTGTCGAGGGTGATCGGACCGCTGACCGCCGGCTTGGCGTACGTGGTCAAGGCCTGCTCAGCCTCGGCGGTGGTCACCGTCGGTTCGGTGACGGCGCCCTTGCCGGTGACCGTCGTACTCGTCAGATAGGCGGCCTTGATGGCGTCGGCCGTGGCTGGCACGTCAACGGCGAGGCCGGTGGTGCCTGGCTTCACCGCCGGGACGATCCCCTGGTAGGCGAGCGTGGCGTCGGCGGCCTTGGTGTTGACCCCACCCGCGTAGGTGGTCACCGCAGCCTCGAGCTTCGCGCGGTCGACGGTGACCACTGGCTCCACGGCGCCACCGCCAGTGAGCACACGGATGATGTGGGATGGGTCCCAACTGCGCCCGACGCCTGACGCTTCGACTGTCGCAGCAGGGTCGATGGCCAAGCCGGCCTGGGCTGGCTGGATCGTGCCGGGCTTTCCCTCGACGGTCACGGTGATCGGCGCCGCCGCCTTGGGCTGGAGCTCGGTGGTGACCTTCGAGACGGCGGCGTCACGCGAGAGTCCGCCGATCTCAACGCCGGCAACAGTCGACTTGCGAGGCACGACATCGCCCGACATCAGGTAGCCGGTGACGTACGCGCCGCCGACAATCGCCAAGATGCCAGCCGCCACTCCCAGCGGCCACAAGCGACGAGGGCGAACGGGTTGATCGGCCTCAGGCTCGAGGGGCGAGGCAGGGTGGAGCTCCTCGGCCGGGGCGCTCGACGCGTCGATGGCAGGCAACACGGCCGTCTCGGTAGCGTCGCTGGCTCCGGGTGGGGTCTCCGAATCCTGACGGAACAGGTCGTCGGGAACGCTCGGCTGCACCTCGGTCGGGTCGTCTGGACGCTCGTCGGTCACGCTGGCCTCACATCATCTGGAAGCTCCGCCGGTTCATCAGGCAGAGCGAGGAGCGGCCCCCGACACCACGCAGCGAACTGGGAACCTCGAGCAAGGTTAATCGATCACTCGGACAGTGCCCAAACGAGCGAGCCCGCAACGCCTCCGTACGCCGCCGCGGACCTGGCTACACGACGACGCGCGGCTCGGCGAAGTGGCAGGCCGACTCGTGGCTTGAGACCCCGTCGCCGTGGGCCTCCAGCACCGGCTCCACGCGCGAGCAGATCTCCTGCGCCTTCCAGCATCGCGTGTGGAACCGACAGCCGGTGGGCGGGTTGGCAGGGCTCGGTACGTCACCGGTGAGCACGATGGTGTCGCGCTTGTCGCGGCTCGTCGGGTCCGGCACCGGTACGGCGGACAGCAGGGCCTGGGTGTACGGATGGGTCGGGCGCTGGTAGATCTGCTCCTCATCGCCCAGCTCGACCAGCTTGCCGAGGTACATGACACCGACCCGGTCGGAGATGTGCCGGACGACGGCGAGGTCGTGGGCGATGAAGACGTAGGCAAGCCCGAGATCGTTCTGCAGCTCCTCGAGCAGGTTCACCACCTGGGCCTGCACCGACACGTCGAGGGCGGAGACCGGCTCGTCGCAGATCAGCACCTTGGGCTTGAGCGCGATGCCACGAGCGATGCCCACCCGTTGGCGCTGGCCGCCGGAGAACTGGTGCGGGTAGCGGTTGATGTGCTCCGGGTTGAGCCCGACCTGGTCGAGCAGCTCCTGCACGCGGCGTCGCTTGCCGCCTTTCTTGACCGCGTCCGGATGGATGTCGAAGGGCTCCCCGATGATGTCGCCCACCGTCTTGCGCGGGTTCAACGAGGTGTATGGGTCCTGGAACACGATCTGGATGTTGCGGCGGAGGTGGCGCATGGCAGCGCCCCGCTGCCGGTACACATCGGTGCCGTCGAAGGTCAGCTTGCCTGCCGTCGGCTCCTCCAGGCGCATCAGCAGGCGTCCGAGGGTGGACTTGCCACAGCCTGACTCCCCCACGATGCCGAGCGTCTCGCCCTTGTGCAGGTCGAACGACACCCCGTCGACGGCCTTCACGGCGCCCACGGTGCGCCGCAGCACCCCGCCCTTGACCGGGTAGTACTTGACCAGTCCTTCGGCGGAGAGGATCACGTCACTCATCGCCGATCACCTCCTCGCTGAAGTGGCAGGCAGCCAGCCGCCCGGGCCGTACCTCACGCAGCAGTGGCGGCTCGCCCGTACGGCAGACGTCCTGGACGTAGCGACAGCGCGGGTTGAACGGACAGCCAGCCGGGATCCGCATCAGGTTCGGCGGCAGGCCACCGATCGCCGAGAGGTTCTGGCCCTTCTGGTCGAGTCGTGGGATCGACTCGAGCAGGCCCTTGGTGTACGGGTGGGCAGGTTGGCGGTAGAGCTCGTACACGTCGGCCTGCTCGACGATCCGGCCTGCGTACATGACTGCGATCCGGTCGGCGACATCGGCCACCACGCCAAGATCGTGGGTGATCAGGATCAGACCCATCTTGCGCTCATGCTGCAGGTCGGCGAGCAGCTGCATGATCTGCGCCTGCACGGTGACGTCGAGCGCAGTGGTCGGCTCATCGGCGATCAGGACTGCGGGGTCGAGAGCGATCGCCATGGCGATCATGATCCGCTGCCGCATACCGCCGGAGAACTGGTGCGGGTAGGCGTTCACCCGCTGGCGAGCACCGGGGATCTTGACGCGCTCCATCAAAGAGATGGCCCGCTCGCGGGCGTCGGACTTGTTCATGCCGCGGTGCTGCCGGAACATCTCGCCGATCTGCCAGCCGACGGGGAAGACCGGGTTCAAGGCCGACAGTGCGTCCTGGAAGATCATGGAGATCTCCGAGCCACGCGTCTTACGCCGCTCC
>DAOOHL010000273.1:0-2898 GCA_035416185.1 Propionibacteriaceae bacterium
AAGTCTCGGGTGTCGCCTGGTTGGCAGGCGGGTGTCGACAATGCGAAAGGCCCCCGCGGATGCGGAGGCCTGAAACACCGGACGCACGCGCGGACATGCCGCGGACAGTCGCCCAGATCGTGACCCGCGGGCTCTGGAGCCGGTCGGGTGGGAGGTCAGGCCCCCACTTCGTTGGTGGTCCCTCGCAGGACCGACCCAGCCACTCTACCTGATCACCCTTGATGCACCGAAATCGCGCGGTCCACGGCTACTCGGCGAGGCTCAGCCAGCCGTACCCGCCGTCGTCCAGTCGCACCAGCCGCCGCCCTTGAGCCAGCTCAGCCACGAGGTCGGACTCGATGACGAAGGGTACGGGGCCAGCCACGTCGACCAGCAAGGCGTCTGCCTCGGCTTCGGTGACGGTCGCGCAGACGTCGTCCAGCGTTCCCGGTACGGGCCGGGCGCGCGGCTCCCAGGTCTGCAGCGAGTCGATCCCGGTGAACGCGAGCAGGGCACGTCGGCCATCCGCCGCCTGGACCGAGACCGCCGCGAGCTCGGCGTGCCGGTCAGGGTCCGGACCGTCGCTCGAGTCGTCGCCGCTGGCCACGACGGGGACGAGCAGGCGCGCGTCACACAGGGCAATCACCGCATCGAGGTAGCTGGTGGTGACCTCCCCCGCCGCTGCGATCGCCGCTCGGACGACGGGATCGGCCTCGCCACGGTCACCAGCGAAAGCAGCGTTGACGTTCCCCAGAGTCTGCACGCGATCACGCTACGCGGAGTTTCGCCAGATCCGGGTCAGGCTGCGGCCTTGAAGGCGGCGACCTTCTCTCGGAGCTCCTCGACCTGACGCTGGGCGTGGGCACCGTCGCTGGACTGGATGCCCATCATCATCATCCGATCGTGGTCATCGCCCTCGAACTCGACGTCCAGTAGGACGAAGGGCCAGGCATCCCCCGGCTGGTAGCGGATCGCGGCGACCGCTGCCCAGGGCAGGTGGTGCTTCCGGAAACCGTTGCGGAAGGTCAGTCCCGAACGGTCGGCTCTTACGTAGCCGATCGCGACCGACAGCATCACCGCATCCATGAAGAGCACGAAGAAGATCAACGTGTAGAGCTGGAACCCGGTCACAAGGGCTCTCGACTCCTCGTCGAGCGCGAAGTAGGCCGCGACGGCACCGAGCGTGAGCACCAGCGACAGGCCGACCGCGACCAGGATCGGGATCCGGGGCCGCGCGACGTACGGGGTCAGATCCGACATGCCGCGATGTCCGTGACCAGGATCGCCCGGGCGCCCACGTCCCACAGCTGGTCCATGATCTGCTGCGCTTGCTTGCGCGGCACCATGACCCGGACGGCCGACCAGCCCTCCTTCGCCAGCGGCGACACGGTGGCTCCCTCACGGCCGGGAGCGATGGCGATCGCCGCGTCGAGGTGGTCGTCATCGATGTCGAAGTCCATCAGCGCATAGTCACGGGCGACGATGACGCCCTGCAGACGTCGAACCAGCAGCTCGTAGCCAGGGGTGATCTCGGCATCGTGCCGACGGATCAGGATCGCTTCGGACGACAGGATCGAGTCGCCGAACACCTCCAGACCCGCGCGACGGAGCGTCGTACCGGTCTCCACCACATCGGCAATCGCGTCGGCGACGCCGAGCCGGATGGCGCTCTCGACGGCGCCGTCCAGCGGGATGAGCCGAGCGTTGACGCCATGCCGGTCGAGGTAGTCACGCAGCAGGCCAGGGTAGGAGGTAGCGACTCGGAGGCCGTCGAGGTCAGCAATGGTGGTGGCGGCCCCTTCAGGCGCGGCGAAGCGGAAGTTCGTGCCGCCGAAGCCGAGGCTGAGCACCTCGTCAGCGTTAGCGCCGCTGTCGAGCAGCATGTCGCGCCCGGTGATCCCCACGTCGAGGGTGCCCTCCCCCACGTACACCGCGATGTCTCGAGGGCGGAGGTAGTAGAACTCGACGTTGTTCCGCTGGTCAACGAGCACCAGGTCCTTGAGGTCCCAGCGCTGCCGGTAGCCAGCCTCCTTCAACATGGTGGTGGCGGCGTCAGCCAGCGCGCCCTTGTTGGGTACGGCGATCTTGAGCAACGGGCGGTCGTCGGGCGAGTCGGTCACAGCCTCAGGTTACCGAGGATTCCCGACCCGACTAGGCAGTGCCCAGCGCGACCCGACGAATCGGGCTCAGGTGCTGGGTGCGAGGTGCTTGGCGAAGAAGGGCGCCGACCGGCGGTCCTGCCAGCCATGGCCGCTCGTGAACGTCTGCCTCTCGAAGTGGTCCAAAGCCTCGTAGGCGGCGTAGATCCCCTCGACCCGGTCGATGCACGCCTTGGCTGACGGCAGCAGGAAGCACTCGTCGTACACGGCCAGGTCAGTCAGAAGGGGCCCCGGCGCGATCAGGCCATGCAGATCACTCACATCGACCAGGGTGAACAGGCCGGGGGTGATCTGCGAGCCGCAGTAGTTGCCATCCCGCAGTCCGAAGTCGGTGAACGTGTCGCTGTAGCAGATGATCTCGGTTGCCTTGATCCGGTCGTCGAAGAGCGTCTGCCAGCAGGCGAGCGTACCTCCGTACGACTCCCCCATCACGCCTAGCCGCTGGCCATCGACGAAGCCGAGGTCGCTGACGAAGTCGAGCAGCTGCCGTCCGTGGCACAGGTTCATCCCCAGCACCGTCCGACCGAGCAGGGCGGCGTGCAGGTAGTACAGGTCGCACGTGTCCTTGCTCGTCATCGGACGGTTGTTGGGATGCAACCGGTCGTTCTGGGCACCGCTGCCCATCCAGTCGATCCCGAAGGTGACGAAGCCGTGCTGGGCCATCCGGAACCCATAGTTGAGGCCGCTGTCAGCCACGAACGCCCGGATCTCGGCCGTGGAGGTGTTCCCCATCACGGCCTCCTTGCCGAAGGGGCTGTGG
>DAOOHL010000274.1:0-2862 GCA_035416185.1 Propionibacteriaceae bacterium
CAGGTTGCAGCAACGCCTCGCCCGTCGAAGGTGCGGTCAGCCACCAGGCAGACCAGGCGCCCGGCGGCGATGTCACTGCACAGTCCGCGGAGGGCACTGGGGTCACGATGGGAGTAGATCCGCATCCCCAGCTGCTCCCGGTAGCGCTTGAAGGCGTCAAACTCCGCCACCCCCAGCTGTTCGGCGACGGTCGACACCGGCATCCCGGTGGCGCACGCCCAGGCGCCGGCGTGGTCCCAGGAGCCGAGATGCGGCAGGGCCAGGACGGCTCCCGGTCCGGCCATGGCGTCGCGCAGCCGCTGCTCGCCTGCGGGATCGGTCGTCACCGTCGCGATGGTCTCCGCCGGTGTCCACTGGGGCAGGACAAAGCACTCGGTCATCACCCGCATGTACGAGCGCACGGCCGCGCGGGTCTCCCGTACCCCCGGCCGCTGCCCGGTGGCGATCTCCACGTTGCGCTGCCAGTGACCCAGGTAGCGGTTGGGCCGGATGGTCGCGAGCGTGGCGGCGATGTGGCCGAGGCGGTTCCGTACGGCACGCGAACGCAGCAGGCGAGGCCCGAACCGCCATCCGGCCGCCCACACCGCCCGGTTCGCCGCAGCCACGACCCGCTCAGCGCTGACGGGAGTCATCGCTCGGCGCTGCCATCCTCTGCGGCATCAGGTGGCGGTGTGGATCGCCGGCCGGTCGATCGCCCCGGACGTCCGTTGGCTCGCCCGCTCTCGGGGCTCCAGAACGGCTCCTTGCCAGCCGAGGCCCGCGCCCGCAGGATGCGCTGCCCCACTGTCCAGGTCGCCAGCAGGGCCAGCACCAGCATCGCGATCTGAAGAGCGTACGGAACGCCGATCCCCGCCAGGATCAGACCGATGAACGCCACCACGATCCGATCGGCCCGCGCGGCGATCCCACCGGTGGCATCGAGGCCCACCGACTCTGCCCGGGCCTTCACGTACGACGTCACCTGTCCCGCGACCAGCGCCCACAGGGTGACGAAGGCCCATGCCTGGGACCCGCCGGGGCCGGCGTAGTAGAGGATGATCGCCCCGAACAGCGCCCCATCGGCGACGCGGTCGAGCGAGGAGTCGAGGAAGGCCCCGTACGTCGTCGACTGGCTCGACATGCGGGCCATCTGGCCGTCGAGCCCGTCAGAGAGAACCGTGATCAGGCACAGCAACGCCCCTTGCCACAGCAGTCCACGCGGGATGGTCAACAGCGCTGCCGCGACGACCAGGATCGTGCCAATCCAGGTGACGACATCAGGCGCGACGCCCAGCCGAAGCAGGAGCCTGGCCGGCGGCGCCATCACCGCGGCCCAGATGTGCCGGAACTGGTCGAGCACTCCCCCGCCTTCCTTCGTTCGGTGGCTCCGTCAGGCCACCAGACCGCACTGATCGTCAGGTGGGAGTCTGCCATGCTTCGGCGAGCTCGCGACGTGCGTCCTCAAGCAGCTTCGGCAGGGCTTTGGTACGGCCGATCACCGGCAGGAAGTTCGCGTCGCCGCGCCACCGAGGCACGACGTGCTGGTGGAGATGACCCGCCACCCCGGCGCCAGCGACCTCACCCTGGTTCATGCCCAGGTTGAAGCCAGCCGGCTTGCTCACGGCACGGAGCACCCGCATCGCCTGCTGGGTGAGGGCGGTCACCTCGGCGCTTTCCTCGGCCGTCAGGTCGGTGTAGTCGGCGACATGACGGTACGGGCAGATCAACACGTGGCCAGGGTTGTACGGGAAGAGGTTCATCACGACGTAACACCTCTCGCCGCGGTGGACGATCAGCCCGGTGGCGTCATCCTGGGTCGGCGCGTCGCAGAACGGGCACGCAGCGCCCGTCCCGGCCGTGTTCGCATCGATGTAGACCATCCGGTGCGGCGTCCAGAGCCGCTGGAAGGAGTCGGGTACTCCAGTCAGGTCGTCGGCATCGGCCATCGCCTGCTTGATCGCCCGCTTCCTGGCCCGCTTGTCGATCCTGACGGCGGTATCGACATGGCCGTCGATCTCGTCGTCGGAGGGGCCGAGCGGGCTCACCGGCGGCGCTCCCGTACCGCAGTCACGATCTCCCGTACGGCATCGTCGACGGGCACGCCGTTGTTCTGGCTGCCGTCGCGGTACCGGAATGAGACCGCTCCCGCCTCGATGTCGTCATGACCAGCGATCAGCATGTACGGCACCTTCTGAGTCTGAGCTGTCCGGATCTTCTTCTGCATCCGCTCATCGGAGGCGTCGACCTCGACCCTGATGCCGTGGGCGCGCAGCTTGGCCGCGACCTCCTCCAGGTAGGCCACATGGTCGGCTGCGACCGGGATCCCGACGACCTGTACGGGCGCCAACCAGGCCGGGAACGCGCCGGCGTAGTGCTCGATCAGCACGCCGAGGAACCGCTCGATCGACCCGAACTTGGCGGAGTGGATCATCACCGGCTGCTGGTGGGAGCCGTCGGCGGCCGTGTACTGCAGGCCGAACCCCTTCGGCTGGCTGAAGTCGTACTGGATCGTCGACATCTGCCAGGTACGGCCGATGGCGTCCTTGGCCTGGATCGAGATCTTCGGCCCGTAGAACGCGGCGCCGCCCGGGTCTGGCACGACGCGAAGGCCCGACTCGTCGGCGATCCGCTGCAGAATCGCGGTCGCGACCTCCCAGTCCTGGTCGCTGCCGATGAACTTGTCCTTCTTGGAATCGTCCCGCGTCGACACCTCGAGGTAGAAGTCGTCCAGACCGAAGTCACGAAGCAGCTTGAGCACGAACTGGAGCAGATGACGCACTTCGTCGGGTGCCTGCTCCGGGGTGCAGTAGGAGTGCGAGTCGTCCTGGGTGATCGAGCGCACCCGGGTCAGGCCCTGGATCACACCAGACTTCTCGTTGCGGT
>DAOOHL010000275.1:0-2851 GCA_035416185.1 Propionibacteriaceae bacterium
CGAACCGCTCGGCGATACCCGCGACAAGCCTGACCAGCTCGGAGCTCGGCAGCAGTGTGGGGGTTCCACCTCCGACGAAGATGGTCGGCACCCGTCGCCGCCCCACGACCCGATGGGTGAGGTCGAGCTCGGCGAGCGCGGCGTCGATGTAGGCCTCCGTCGCTGACCCGGCCGGAACTTTCCCGTCCGCTCCGGCCAGCTCACCGGCGGTGTACGTGTTGAAGTCGCAGTAGCCGCAGCGGGTACGGCAGTACGGCACATGGATGTAGATCGACAGCGGCCGATCCGGGTCCAAGGAACCGACCGGCAGCGACCCGTCTGCCGGGACCGGCTCACCGGGGAGCGGCTGCCCCGCCATCAGAGGCTTCCCGTCTGCACAGGCTCACCCTATGCGGGGTCCGCCACAGGCGCGTCAGCCGCGACGGGTGTGGACGACGCGGAAGGTCGTGTCGGTCGCGGTGATGACGGAGTCGTACACACCATCACTGAAGGTGAGGGTGGTGACCCCGTTCTCATTGAGGTCACCGGTGATCGTGACCAGGGGCGAAAGGTCGCCGCGGTAGAAGGCCAGCAGCTCGGCAGGCGAGCGGCCGGTCAGGTCGTACGAGGAGCCGCTCGGCTGGATGCGCTGGTTTGCTGGCGTCACGCCACTGGGGTAGCGCATAAGCGCCGGGACCCCGGTGGTCAGCCCCACGTCTCGCGCGTACCTCGCAGCGACGGCGTCGCCGACCACCCAGCGCATGGTCACGCCGCTGCCCTCGGCCGCGACCTGGCCGACCCAGCCGGGGCCTCGGAAGCGGAAGGCGGTCGCCGTGTCGTACTCGACCGTCATGCCCAGGACCGACAGCTGGGCGTCGAGTTGGTCGAGCAGCGTGGCGCGCGAACTGGCGGTCATGGTGACCAGTCCGCCGCGGCTGTCGGTGAGCGCGCTCGTGACGGTCGTACGCGCAGGGATCACCATGCCTGCTGGCCAACTGCGCAACTGCCGGTCACCGGCAGTGGTCGTCGAGGGGTTGGGTGTCGGGGTGACCGGTCTGGTCTGGCTAGGGCTGGGGCTCGATGAGCTGACGGGCGTCGGCGTCAGGCTGGGGGTCTCGCTGGCTGCGGCTGTCGACGAAGCAGCAGACGTTGGTGCAGCCGTCGGGCGGTTGACGGGAACCACCGCGTTGCCGCAAGCCGCCGCAGTCACCAGGGCGGAGACCACGAGCAGCCTGACGGCGGCCGTGTGGCCTCGGCGCTGGACTCCCATGGGTCCAGCCTCCCGCATGAAGCCCCTCAGCGGGTGCAGGCGTCCGTCGAAGCGCAGATCTGGAAGGTGGGCGCCTGGGTGGGTGAGTCGGCAACCGCCTGGTGCACGAACGAGACGAGGCCCATGACGACCCAGGCGACCAGGCACAGCGCCACCGTACGGAGGTTCCGCCCGCTGTTCTCTGCTGCCATGTCGACTCCACTTCCTGGTTGGTAGTCCCAGACTCCCCGCTCGCAGCCGTTCACGCACGACGGAAATCCTGCTGTCGGCAGAACTGCCGACAGCCGTCCCCAGCCACCCGCGACAGCCCTGGCATGCTTGGCGCCATGACGTCGGCGCCTCACTCGGATGCGACCGCATCAGGTGAGGATGTGGTCGCTGCCAGCGGCCCGCCACGCCGCGCCGGGCTGGCTGCGTTCCAGACCGCGATCGCTGGCCCGCCAGCCCTGGCCGACCTCCCTCGCCCGCTCGTGGGTCGGCTTGTCGTGATCCTGACGGCCATCGCTGCGGTCCAAGCCGCCGCGTGGCCGGTGGCCATGGCTATCACCGGTTGGGAAGGCGTCGGGCTCCCCACGGTCGCCGTCGCGTCGTCCGTCCTTCAGCTGGTCGCCACCGCTGGGATGTGTGCCGTGGGGTGGCTGCGGCGCTCGTACCCCACGCGTGTGGTGCTGGCCAACGCCGTCGTCTCGGCTGCCGCTCTGCTGGCGGGCGGGATCTCGACGCTGCCGGGGTACGGGACGTCCTTCGCGCACCCGACCGTGCCCCTCGCCGTCTGGGCGGGGATGCTGGCGGCGATCTGTCTGCCACCGCGGGTGGTGGGGGCGGTCTTGGGCGGGCTCGTTCTGTCCTACCTGCTCGGGGCCGCGGCGACGCTGACCCGTGGCGTGTCAGTCCTTTCCAGCGTGGGTGCCGAGCTGGTCTCGCTGGTGGGCGTTCCCATGCTGGCGGGACTCGTGGCGCGACCGTGGTTGGAAGCCGGCGCCGCACGGGTCCGGGCGGAGGCGGAGCTCGCCACCGCCCGACACCTGGTCAAGGCGGCTCAGGGACGCGAGGTGGAGCGGGCCAAGCAGTATCGGACGCTACACGACACCGTGCTCTCAACCCTGTCGGCGCTGTCCCGCGGGAGCCTCGACCCGCAGCAGCACGACATTCGGCAGCGGATCTCTGCCGATGCCGACTATCTCCGCGGGCTGATCGCCACGACGGACTCTGCCGCGGGCATGTACCTCGTGGGCGAGCTGGCGCGGCTGACCAGGGAGCAGGCGGCGGCCGGGCTGCGCGTCCACCCGCACATCGCCGACGTCCCTGACGAGGTGCCGACCGACGTCGTCCGGGCCGTCAGTGACTGTGTACGAGAGGCGCTCAACAATGTCGTCAAGCACTCGGGCACGAAGCAGGCCTGGGTCACCGTCGTCGGCGACACCGAGGCGAACCCGGTCGACCTGCGGCCCGGGGCCCGAACGAAGCTACTGGTCACCGTGACCGACCGCGGCCAGGGCTTCGACGCGTCACGACCCACGCGCGGCCTCGGGCTGAAAGGCTCGATCAAGGCGCGCATGGCCGAGGCTGACCACGCAGTCGAGACCATGGGCCTGAACATCG
>DAOOHL010000276.1:0-2768 GCA_035416185.1 Propionibacteriaceae bacterium
CCGGCCTGGGATCCGACCCGACCGAGCTCACCGAGTCGATGCAGGGCGTCGACACCGCCGCCGCGGCACGTGAGCTGGAGTGGCGCGGCGTGGCGGCCGAGGACACAGCCGAGCTCAGCCGCTCCGCCGGGCTGAAGCTGCAGGAGCGTTCGCTGGCCCTGCTGGGCAGCCTGGTGAGGCCTCATCGGCGTGCCTTCCCCATGCTCGTCGTGCTGGTCCTGCTCGAGAACGCTGCCCGGCTCAGCACCCCGTGGCTGGTCCAGCGGGGGATCGATCTCGGCGTACCCCCCCTGCTCAACGACGGTTCTCCGCAGGCGCTGCTGACCGTGCTCGCCTTCATGGCGCTCGCGGTCGTCGTCCAGGCAGTCTCCCGGGTCTGGTTCCTGCGCCGATTCGGCCGGATTGGACAGGATGTCCTGCTCGACCTGCGCCGGCGCGTCTTCCGGCACTTCCAGTCGCTCGACGTCGCGTTCCACGACCGCTACACCACGGGTCGCGCCGTCTCCCGCCTGACGTCAGACACTGACGCGATCGCCGAGCTGATGACCGGCGGCTTCAACGGGCTCGTCACCGCGATCCTGACCGTTTTCGGCGTCTCGTTGATGCTCGTGATCCTCGACTGGCGGCTGGGGCTGCTGTGTCTGACCTCGATGGTCGGGGTGTTCTTCCTGCTGCGGTGGTTCAGCAATACGTCGGCCAGGACCTACCGGCAGGTACGACAGTCCTCGGCCATGGTGATCGTCCACTTCGTCGAGACGATGACCGGCATCCGCGCCGTGCAGGCCTACCGCCGCGAGCCCCGCAACCAGGAACTGTTCACGGACCTCTCCGACCGCTACAGGTCCGACAACGTGAAGGCCTTCCGCACGATGGCGATCTTCATGCCCGGCATCAAGCTCATCGGCAACATCTACACCGGCGTCGTCCTGATCGTGGGCGGCACCTTCGTGATCGACGGCAGCATGACCGTCGGCGTGCTGACGGCGTTCCTGCTCTACTTGCGACAGTTCTTCGACCCGATGCAGGAGATCAGCCAGTTCTACAACACCTTCCAGTCGGCCGCCTCAGCGCTGGAGAAGCTGTCAGGGGTGCTGGAGGAGAAGCCCGGCGTGGCTGAGCCAACTGATCCCACGCCCCTGCGGGAGGCCCGCGGTGCCCTGGATCTCGAGCATGTGCAGTTCTCGTACCGCGACGACACCGTCGTTCTGCCCGACCTGAGCCTCTCGGTCCCGGCAGGTCAGATCGTGGCCCTGGTCGGCACGACGGGCGCCGGCAAGACCACGATTGCGAAGCTGCTCTCCCGCTTCTACGACCCGACCGAGGGACGGATCCGGCTGGACGGGATCGACCTGCGGCAGCTCTCCGACGCCGACCTGAGGCGGGCGGTGACGATGGTGACGCAGGAGAACTTCATGTTCGACGGCACCATCGGCGACAACATCCGGTTCGGTCGTCCCTCAGCCACCGACGATGAGGTACGGGCGGCTGCCGCCGCTGTCGGCGCCGAGACGTTCGTCGATGCCATGCCCGACGGCTTCGCCACTGACGTCGGCAAGCGCGGCGGTCGACTGTCGGCCGGTCAACGCCAGCTGGTGGCGTTCGCTCGGGCCTTCCTGGCCGACCCGGCCGTGCTGATCCTCGACGAGGCGACCAGCTCGCTCGACATCCCGTCGGAGCGCCTGGTGCAGCAGGGCCTCCGGACGATCCTCGCCGGCCGAACCGCCATCATCATCGCCCACCGGCTGTCGACGGTGGAGATTGCCGACCGGGTGCTGGTGCTCGAACACGGCCGGATCCTCGAGGACGGACCGCCTGAGGTGCTGATGAACCAGGTCGACGGTCGGTACGCGTCCCTGCACGCGTCGTGGGTGGCCTCACTCGCCTGAGTCAGCCCGGATCTTGGGTCGACCATCTACCGTTGTCTCTGTGAGCAGGCACTTCGCATCCTCGTCGCAGCCCTGGTTCCGACTCGGTCGGTTCGACGTCGGCACCACCGAGGCCGTGACGCTCGCGGCCGTCGTGTCGCTGGTGGTGATCGCCATCGCGCCGGTCCTCTACGCGGTTCTGTCGCTCACCCCCACCGCCGTCCTCGGCGGCTTCATCTGGCAGGTGGTCACCTGGCCGCTGGCCAACATCCCGGGCTTCGGCGCCGTCTGGAGCATCGTGGTGTTCTGGTGGATCGGCCGGGAGCTTGAGCGTGATCTTGGCCGAAACGATATGGGCCTGTTCGTGCTCGGTCTGATGTTGATGCAGTCGGTCCTCGCCATCGCCGTCGGCTTGCTGATGGGTTCTGGTGGCCATACCGCCCTTGCTGGTCTGGGCTCCTTGGGCATGCTGCTCGTGCTGGTGTACATCGCCGAGCACCCCACCAGGCCGTTCTTCTTCAACATCCCCGCCTGGGTGATCGGCGCGGTGATCGTCGGCATCTCCGTGCTGTCCAGCGTCTTCGCGCGGCAGTGGGTGATGCTGGTGGTCTTCCTGGTCAGCCTGCTCGGAGCAGCTGTCCTGGCCCGGATGTTCGGTCTGCTGACTGCGTACGACGCCGTACCCCTGATCCGGATGCCCCGCCGCCCCAAGGCCCAGGCCAGCTCGAACGTACGGTACGGGCCGTGGGAGGGCTCGACCATCCCTCAGCACGAGACCGATGAGCTCGACTCCTTGCTCGACAAGATCGCCGCCAACGGGATGAGCTCGCTCACCGAGAAGGAGCGCCGCCGCCTGGACGACCTGCGGAAGCGCCGCGTGACCTCATCATCGTCTCGGCCTCC
>DAOOHL010000277.1:0-2747 GCA_035416185.1 Propionibacteriaceae bacterium
AATCCGGTGACCTTTCCATCCCGGGTCAGCTGGAGGCCTTCCACCACGTCGTCGTTGAGGCAGACGTGGCTGACCTCGACGGTGCCGTACGGGGTCTCGGTCGGCTTGTCGGTCGGCGCATCAACCGCGAAGCCGTGGTTGTGGGCGGTGATCTCGACCTTGCCGGTCGTGCGGTCCGAGACGGGCTGGTTGATGCCACGGTGACCGTACTTGAGCTTGTACGTGCCGAAGCCGAGCGCGCGGCCGAAGATCTGGTTGCCGAAGCAGATCCCGAAGAACGGGGTCCCAGCTTCGAGCGCCTGCCGCAACACGGACACCTCATGGTCAGCCGTGCTCGGGTCGCCTGGACCGTTGGAGTAGAACAGGCCGTCAGGGTTGATCCGGGCGATGTCCTCGTACGAACAACCCGCCGGCAGCACATGCACCTCGATGCCGCGCTTGGCCAGTTGCTTGGGCGTCATCGACTTGATGCCCAGGTCGACTGCAGCCACGATGAACTGCCTCTCCCCCTCGGCAGGCACCACGTACGGCTCCGCGGTGGTCACCTCGGCGACCAGGTTGGCGCCGGCCATCTCTGGCGAGGCAAGCACCTTCGCCAGCAGCGAGGCCTGGTCGAGATCAGTGCTGGAGATTCCGACGCGCATGGCGCCCCGGTCTCGGAGATGTCGGGTGAGGGCGCGGGTGTCGAGGTCGGAGATGCCGACGATGCCCTGGGCACGCAGCTCGTCATCCAGGGACCGACGTGAGCGCCAGTTCGATGCGACTCGGGCTGGGTCCCGTACGACATAGCCGGCGACCCAGATCCGCGACGACTCGTCGTCCTCGTCGTTCCAGCCGGTGTTGCCGATATGAGGCGCGGTCGCGACCACGACCTGGCGGTGGTAGGACGGGTCGGTCAGCGTCTCCTGGTAGCCGGACATGCCGGTCGAGAACACCGCCTCACCGAACGTCTCGCCGATGGCCCCGAAGGCCCGACCGCGGAACGTCCGGCCGTCCTCAAGTACGAGGAGTGCAGGCTGCCCAGTCATCGATACGCGACTGTACCAGCGGGGAACCGCTCCACCCGCCACGTACGAGGCGGTGGATCAGTACATCCAGGCGACCCATCCGGTCCGGGCAGACACCGGGCGCTCGAGCTGGGCCTGAGCGAGCATCCTCAGCATCAGAGCGTCGGCGGCGACCGTCCTGGCCACAGGGTTGGCGGCCAGGGCGGGAGGCATCGCGATCGACTGGGGAGCGCTGTTGGTCGATGCCGGCGGGCTGGCGACCTGCGCCGCCGTCGTAGCGCGGGTGCTCACTTCACGAGTCGCTGTCGATGTGGCCGGCCGAGCCGTGGTCGAGGCTGAAGTGGCGGCTCTGGTCGGGGTCGGCGGCACGTAGGTGAGGGTCGGTACGGGAGCGGTGGACGTCGCGACCACCGGCGCGGGGCCCGTGGTCGTCTGGGCCGGCTTCGAGGTTACCCGGGTCGATGTGGGCGTTGACGAGGGTGCCGCTGACACGGTCGGCTTCGACGTGGGGCTGGCAGGCGCGGTCGCGGTCGGAGGGGTGGTCAGCGCGGCGGACGACGGAGCGGGGGTCGGTGCGTGGGTGGTCGGCGCGGGCGTGGTCGAGCTGGGAGCCACAGTTGAGACCGTGGGGCTCGGGGTGGGGGTCAGGCTCGGCGTGGGAGCCGGGCTCACCGTGGCCGTCTGGGTCGGCGCGGTACTTGGCTTGAGGCTGGGGGTGGTGGGAGCCGACGGCGTCGAGCTGGGAGTTGACGTGACCGTGGGCGTCGGGGTCGGAGTCGGTGTGGGCGTCGGGCTCACTGGAGCTGGGTCAAAGCGGTACAGGTTGTACTGCTTCATCAACCTGATCACGAGGTCTGCGTACGCGGGATCGGTCGCGTACCCACCCTTCGCGATCTCGCGGATGAACTGGTTCGGGTTGGTCGTGTACTGGAAGGCAGGCGCATACCAGCTGCGTGTGCTGAGCAGGCGACCATGGTCGAGGAACGAGTCCTGCTTGGTTGCGTAGGCCCGGAACCAGCTGCGAACCAGAACCGGCCCGGGGTACTCGTACGAGTCCTTGGCGACACAGCCGGAAACGTACGGCGAACCTGTGTTCGCTGCGACACCCGATGAGGGGCACTTGATCCCGAAGTAGTTGTTCGCCTCGCGCGTCAGGCCCGACGAACCCCAGCCGGACTCCAGGATCGACTGCGCGATGGCAACCGAAGCCGGCACACCGAACTGCCGGTATTCCTGCTGCGCCAGCGACGACACGGAGTTGATGTAGGCCGTCGTGTCGGCGGCCTCGGCGGGCAGGGGGACCAGCACCGCGAACCCGACGGCGAAGCTCAGCACCCCTGCGAGCGCGCATTTCACCTGTGTCTGCCATCGAGTCATGGGCCTCATCAGATGCCGCGGGGGGCAGCGGTGTCCATCAGCAGCACCGGGTCTGCCTCAACCTTTGATCCAGGGTTGAGAGCCACACCTCCCCGTGGCACTACAGATCCCTTGTCAGCGCGCGCGTGGGTGAGCTGTCAGGTAGACCTCACGGAGGTGGTCGACGGTGACCAGCGTGTAGATCTGGGTGGTCGCCACCGAGGAGTGGCCGAGCAGCTCCTGCACCACGCGCACGTCGGCGCCACCGTCGAGGAGGTGTGTGGCGTACGAGTGCCGCAGGGTGTGCGGGGAGATTTCCACCGACAGTCCCGCCTTGCTGGCGAGGGCCTGGATCCTGTTGAACGCGCTCTGGCGGCTCAGCCG
>DAOOHL010000278.1:0-2705 GCA_035416185.1 Propionibacteriaceae bacterium
CACGTTGCCGAAGGTGAGGGCCGTGATGTAGCGGCCGTTCTCGCCCAGACCGAGCGCCTCGGCCGTGGCCAGACCGTCCTCAATGGTGGAGTACAGCTTGTCGTTGATCTCGTTGGCGACGCCATCCTCTTCGCCTCCGACGACGCCGACCTCGATTTCGAGGATCTGCTTGGCCTGCGCGGTGAGGGCGAGGAGCTCCTCGGCGATCAGCAGGTTCTCGTCGCGCGGTACGGCCGAGCCGTCCCACATGTGCGACTGGAACAGAGGGTTCTGGCCGCGCTTGACGCGGTCGATCGAGATGTCGATCAGGGGCCGGACGAAGCCGTCGAGCTTGTCCTTGGGGCAGTGGTCGGTGTGCAGCACGATGTTGACCGGGTACTTCGCGGCCACGACGGTGGCGTACTCGGCGAGGGCGACCGAGCCGCTGACCATGTTCTTGATGGTCGGGCCGGAGAGGTAGTCGGCGCCACCGGTCGACACCTGGACGATGCCGTCGGAGCCAGCCTCGGCGAACCCGGCAAGGGCGGCGTTGAGGGTCTGCGAGCTGGAGATGTTGATGGCGGGGAAGGCGTACGAGCCGCTCTTCGCCGCATCGAGCATCTCGGCGTACTTCTCGGGGGTTGCGATGGGCATGTGGGACTCCTACCTGAGACGAACGTGTGTCAGGACCAGTCTCTCAAATCAGAACCCACCGCGTGCGTGCGGGGTCGATGCTGAACAGTCCGAGGTTTCCATCTCCAGACAGCCTCACTTCAATTGTCCAGCCCGGAGGTGTCCAGCCAGTGGCGTCCCGCCGAGTAGGCCCGGATGGCTGAGTCCAGGGTGCCGGGCAGGGTGTCGAGGTAGGACAGGGGCACCGTATGCGCCGCGCCTGCGAGATCGGTGACGACCAGGTCTGGGCCGACGCCCAGCCGGCCACGTGCGGTGCCGACCTTGGCGACCTGCGCCCACTCCGTACGGGTTCCGCCGACGTCGATTCCCTCGCGGTCGACGGTGATCGCCGTCCCTTCCCCGATCGAGTCCAGCGAGCGCTTGGCCGCGAAGTAGCCGACGACGGCGATGACGACCCAGACGGCGCTGAAGCCGAGGCCCATGACGAACAGGGCGACGCTGGAGACGCCGTCAAGGTTGGACCGTTGCCACAGGTAGATGACGATGCAGATCACGATCGCCAGGCCGAACCAGATCAGCCGCGACCGGATCAGAGCCCGGAAGTGCGCGACGCGCTGGGTGGCGGGCATGGGGTTGTACCCGATCACGAGCTCGTCTGCCATGCTCGGCATCCTACTGGCGCCCAATGACGGGCGGGGCCCACCGTACGGCCCAGTGGTACATCGCGATCGCGGCGGCAGCCCCGGCGTTCAACGATCGGGTCGATCCCGCCTGCGTGATGTGGACGAGGGCAGAGCACGCAGCGACGGCCTCGTCGGTCAGGCCCGGCCCCTCCGAGCCGAACAGCAGGCACACCGACTCCGGCAGCTCGTGGGTCTCCAGGGCCACCGACCCTGGCAGGTTGTCGACGCCGACCAGCGGGATCGACTGCGACCCGAGCCAGGCCACCAGGTCGTCGACCGTCGGATGGTGGTGCACGTCGAGGTACTTGTCGGTGACGAGCGCACCGCGGCGGTTCCAGCGCTTGCGTCCGATGATGTGCACCCCTGCGGCGTTGAACGCGTTGGCGCTGCGAACGATGGAGCCGATGTTGAAGTCGTGCTCCCAGTTCTGGATCGCGACATGGAGGGGCCGGCGTCGGGTGTCGAGGTCGGCCTTGATCGCCTCGACGGTCCAGTACCGGTAGGCGTCGGTGACGTTGCGGGCGTCGCCGTTGGTGAGTAGGTCGGTGTCGTACCGAAGGTCGTCGGGCCACGGCTCGGGATGAGGGCCGACGCCCACCCCATGCGGGGTCCACTCGTACGAATCGTCGGTCGTCACGGGGCGACGGTACCCTTTTGTCGTGACTCTGATGAGCCTGTACGCCCTCGTCCCCCTGCTGCTGCCGGACTGGATGGACCCTGCCCGCATCATCGAATGGGCGGGACCAGCCACGCTGTGGGTCGTCGCGTTCATCATCTTCGCCGAGTGCGGCATCTTCTCGATCCTGCCTGGCGACTCCCTGCTGTTCACCGTCGGCATGTTCATGGCCGTCAATATCTCCGGCACGTCGACGCCGGTGATCTCGTACGGCGGGTCGGTCGGGACCACCATGCTGGTCGTGTTCAGCGTGCTGATCGTGGCGGCGGTCCTCGGCAACGTCTCCGGGTACTGGATCGGTCGGGTGATCGGGCCGCCGATCTTCAAGCCGCGTGACTCGTGGATCGGGCAGAAGCTGTTCAACCCCGTCTACGTCGATAAGACGCATCAGTTCTTCGAGAAGTACGGTTCCCGCGCCCTGATTCTCGCCAGGTTCGTTCCGCTGGTCCGTACGTTCGTCACCTTGATCGCGGGCGTGGGCAAGATGACGTTCCGCACGTTCATCCTGTACACCGCGATCGGCGGCGTCATCTGGGTTGTCGGCGTGACTCTGCTGGGCTACTTCCTGGGCCAGATCGCGTTCATCCGCGACAACATCGACGTGGCGCTGATCGTGATCGTGCTGGTGTCGGTGACGCCGATGATTGTCGAGTACATCAGCCACCGGCGTGAGGCGAAGGCGGCTGTCACCACTGCGGAGTGACCCCGCGGCGTGAGGTCAGCCTTCGCGCGAG
>DAOOHL010000279.1:0-2680 GCA_035416185.1 Propionibacteriaceae bacterium
GTACACCATCGCCGTGGCCAGCGAGGCGAGCAGCGTCATCGCGGTCATGAAGTAGCGGCCGGTCATGGCGATCTTGATGCCGACGTCGCGCACCGCACCGGCGCGCTCGGCAAACTTGGTGTGCTCCTCCTGGTCCCGCCCGAACAGCTTCACCAGCAGCGCACCAGACACCGAGAACCGCTCGGTCATGGTCGCCGACATCTCACCGTTCTGCGCCTGCGAGATGCGAGTCAGGTCGGCCAGCTTGCCGCCGACGAGCTGGCCAGGGATGACGAACAACGGCAGCATCACGAGAGCCGCAAGGGTCAGCTGCCACGACAGGCTGACCATCGCGATGCCGGTCAGCACCAGGCCGACCACGTTCGACACGACGGTCGACAGGGTTGAGGTGAAGGCCTGCTGCGCCCCCACGACATCGCTGTGCACCCTCGAGACGAGCTTGCCCGTGTGCGTACGGGAGAAGAACGCGAGCTGCATCGACCCGACGTGGTCGTACACCTGGGTGCGCAGGTCATAGATCAGGCCCTCACCGACCCGCGCTGAGCACCAGCGCTGGACGACCCCGATGGCGGCGTCAGCGACCGCGACCGCCGCCACGATCAGGGCGAGTCGGATGACGACACCCGTGTCGCCGGCCAGCACGCCGTCGTCGATGATCGACTTGAAGAGCAGCGGCGGGACCACGCCGGCAGCCGCGGTGAGGACGACGCAGACGAGGAACAGTGCGATCGTCCCCTTGTACGGTGCCGCATAGGTGAGCACGCGTCGCCAGGTTCCCTTGGCGACCTTGTGCTGGGTGACGCTGCGGTCCTTCGACAGCCGGCCCATCATCTGCAGGCCGCCGCCGCCCATCCCGCCACCGAAGCCGCCAGATCCGCCTCGCCCACTCATGGGAGGGTGCCGTACAGGGCTGTGGTGAAGGCCGACACTACATCGACGGCCTGGCCGCCGGAGCCGTTGACCAGCAGGTATCCGAAGTCGAGAGGGACGACGCACGCGCCGGTCGGTTTGCCCGACACCTGCAGGGTGCCACACGTCGCCGGGCCAGCCTGAGTGGTAGGGGTGAGGCGGGCCGCAGCATCGGCTGCCGTACCAATGGGCGACACCGCTGCGTGGATCACGTCGGCGGTGTCCATGGGCTTGTAGTAGGCCGCGGTCTGCCCACCGGCGCTCTCGGCGACCTTGTCCGTACGGCGGTCGGCGACCTGCGACGGCAGTGTGGCGGTGGAGATCTTCTTCGTGGCGGGCAACGAGGCGTATCCCGACGCGCTGCCCGACGGGGTGACCACTCGGCTCGGCGAGGCGGAAGCAGTCGTCGGCGAGGAACTCGGGCGTGCAGTGCCTGCGGTCGCGCTGGGCGTCGGGCTGGGGGTCGACGCCGCGATCGGTGCCGTGGCGCAGCCAGCAAGGAGACCGCCGGCGACCAGCGCAGTCACAGCGGTCACGGCGGCAACGGTCGTACGGTTCATGTCACCTCATCTGCAGGGGATGTTCCGGCCAGCGTCCAGCATGGCACGGCTCGCCTCACTCGCCGGGCAACGAGACGGTGCGGGAAGTGATCATCCGCACCGTCGGCACGTCCGCAGGTGCCCAGGTGAGTGCGGGCAGCTCGTCCCGCGTCAGCCAGCGCAAGGCGGTGTGCTCGGTCGGGTGGGGTTCGCCTACCGCCAGGGTGCACAGGTAGGTGCTGAGCCGGACGACGATGTGGTCGTACGCATGGACCGTCGTCGTCACCAGGTTCCCGACCTCGACATCGCAGCCCAGCTCTTCTCGGATCTCCCTGCCGAGAGCCGCGGGTGCGGGCTCGTCGCCCTCGACCTTGCCGCCGGGGAACTCCCACAGTCCTGCGAGCGGCCCGGAACCACGCTGCGCGCACAGCACCAGCCCGCCCCGGACGACCACCGCGCCGACCACGTCGAGCGTGCGAGCGCCGGACCTGGTCAAGCCAGGGAGACCAGGTCGGCGTACTCGGGCGACCACAGGTCCTCGACGCCGTCGGGGAGGAGGAGCACACGGTCCGGCTCAAGGGCGTGCACGGCGCCCTCGTCATGGGTGACCAACACGATGGCGCCAGGGTAGGACCTGATCGCCGCGAGAACCTCGGCTCGTGAGGCCGGGTCGAGGTTGTTGGTGGGCTCGTCGAGGAGCAGCACGTTGGCCGCACTCACCACGAGCATGGCGAGAGCGAGCCGGGTCTTCTCTCCTCCGGACAGCACCCTGGCGGGCTTCTCGACGTCCTCGCCGGTGAACAGGAACGAGCCGAGCACCTTCCGTACCTCGGTCTCGTTGAGGTCAGGCGACGCGGTCATCATGTTCGACAGCACCGTACGGGAGACGTCGAGGGTCTCATGCTCCTGCGCGTAGTAGCCGAGTTTGAGACCGTGGCCAGCAATCACCCGGCCGGTGTCGGACTTCTCGATCCCGGAGAGCACCCGGAGCAGCGTCGTCTTGCCCGCACCGTTGAGCCCCAGGACGACAACCTTGGAGCCTCGGTCGATGGTCAGGTCGACGTCGGTGAAGACCTCGAGCGACCCGTACGACTTTGACAGCTCGGCGGCAGACAGGGGCGTCTTGCCGCACGCTGCCGGTGTCGGGAACTTGATCTTCGCGACCCGGTCCGAAGCCCGCTCTGCCTCGACGCCGGCCATCAGCTTCTCAGCCCGCTTCGCCATGTTCTGCG
>DAOOHL010000280.1:0-2662 GCA_035416185.1 Propionibacteriaceae bacterium
GGTCGATAGGTCGAAGGGTCGGCCATGACGGTCACAGTAACGCCCTGCACCGACAGTCCTCCTGTCAGCCTCCTGTGCGTTCGCTGGAAGCGCTGGAAGCGTCAAACAGCACTGCTAGGTTGGGCAAGCCAGCAACCGTGCCACCACCGACAGGAGCCACGACCGATGGACGACTTGACTCGACGCGGCCTCATCGTCAGCAGCGCGGCCGCAGCAGCTGGCGCTGGCCTGGCAGCCTGTTCGAGCACATCGGCGCCGAGTTCGTCGGCCGGTGCCGCTTCCAGTGGTGCAGCCCCAGCCAGCTCAGCAGGCGCGGCATCTGGCGTGACAGTCAAGGTCGCCGACGTGCCCGTCGGCGGGGGCACGATCCTGCAGAACGCCAAGTACGTCGTGACCCAGCCGACCTCTGGCAGCTTCAAGGCGTTCAACAAGACGTGCACCCATCAGGAGTGCCCGGTGAGCAAGATTGTCGGTACGGAGATCGTCTGCAGTTGCCACAACTCGAAGTTCAGCATCGCTGACGGTTCCGTGACCCAGCCGCCCGCCAACAAGCCGCTGGTGGCCGCGAAGGTCACGCTCCAGGGCGACTCGCTGGTCATCAGCGACTGACGAGGGCGATCAGGACCGCAGCCAGGATTCCTGGCGGACACGAACAGCGGCAGCCCCGTGGAGGGCTACGTTCGTACGCGTACCTCAATGATCGGGAGCACCGCATGTCAGAGCTGATCAACCTCGTCATCCTGGGCGCCTCCGGCGATCTCACGCACCGGCTCTTGCTGCCCGGCCTCGGCACGCTGCTGAAGGGCCATCGCGACCTCACGATCAACCTGATCGGGGCCGCGGCCGACGAGTGGACCGACGAGCACTGGCGTGAGGTGGTCGCCAAGGCCCTCACCGATGGTGGCTGCTCGGGGGACCGGATGAAGCCGCTGATCGAGCTCAGCCGGTACGAGCGCGTCGACGCCACCTCTGCTGACGACCTCGGACGGCTCGTGTCTGCCCCCGGCCGCACCGTTCTCTACTTCGCGCTTCCGCCGGCGGTGACGATGGCAGCCTGCAGGGCGCTGGCCGGGATGGACCTGCCCGATGAGCTGTTCCTCGCCATCGAGAAGCCGTTTGGTACGGACGCGGCCTCGGCGCACGAGTTCAACAGACTGCTCACCCAGGTGGCTCCCGAGGACCACATCTTCCGGATCGACCATTACCTCGGCAAGGCGACCGTGCTCAACCTGCTGGGACTGCGGTTCACCAATCGCATCATCGAGCCGGTCTGGAACGCCGACAACATCGAGCGCATCGAGATCATCACCGACGAGGCACTGGCCCTGGAGGGGCGAGCCGGCTACTACGACAAGGCCGGCGCGCTGAAGGACATGATTCAGAGCCACCTGCTGCTCGTGATGGCGATGCTGTGCATGGAGGGTCCCGCCCGCATTGAGGCCGGCGAGCTGCGAGACCTGCAGCTGCATGTGCTGAGGGCCACTCGGGTCTGGCAGGGCGACCCCGTGACGTCCACCAGACGGGCGCGCTACGTGGCCGGCCGGATCGACGGCAAGGACGTGCCCAACTACGTCGACGAGCCTGGGGTCGACGCCGCGCGCAACACCGAGACGCTCGCCGAGGTGACCGTCGAGGTGCGCAACAACCGCTGGGCTGGCGTGCCGATCCGGCTGCGCAGTGGCAAGGCACTGGGCGATGGGCTGCGCAACATCAGCGTCGTGTTCAAACCGCTCGCCTACCAGCCGGAGGGGTTCCGCAACCCCGCACCGCAGAACGTGATCGCCATCGGTCTGGCACCCGAGTACATCAATGTCGGCCTGTCCACCAATGCCGAGGGCGACAAGCTCGACCTCGAGCTGTCAGTGCTGTCGACCGACCTCGGCGAGAGCGCGATCAGACCGTACGGTGAGATCCTCGACCACATCCTGCGCGGCGACCCGTTGCTGAGCGTTCGTGGCGACATCGCCGAGGAGTGTTGGCGGATCGTCACACCCGTGCTGGACGCGTGGCGCGAGGGGCTGGTGCCGATGGACGAGTACCGGGCCGGGTCGACCGGCCCGGACTCCTGGACCTGAGCCCGGTCAGCTCTTCCCGGCTGCCCGGGAGGTGGTCCGCTTCGTCGGCGCCTTGGCTGCCTTCTTGGTCGTCGACCTCGCCGTCGTGGTCGTGGTCGCCGAACCGTTGCGCGCCGCACCCTTCGCCCCTCGCGACGGCGGTGGTACGGGTACAAGCGACGCCTCCCCCACCGGAATGTCGGTGCCTTTCAGCACATCGGCCAGGAACTGGCCTGTGTGGGAACCAGGTGTTGCGGCGACCTGCTCCGGGGTTCCGGTGGCGATGATCTGACCGCCCCGCGAACCACCTTCCGGGCCGAGATCGATGACCCAGTCCGAGGTGCGAATCACGTCGAGGTTGTGCTCGATCACGACCACCGTGTTGCCCTGGTCCACCAACTTGCTGAGCACGGCGATCAGCTTGCGGGTGTCCTCAAAGTGGAGACCCGTCGTCGGCTCGTCGAGGACGTACATCGTGCGGCCGGTCGACCGCTTCTGGAGCTCGGCGGCCAGCTTGACCCGCTGCGCTTCGCCACCGGACAAGGTCGGCGCTGGCTGCCCCATCCGGACGTAGCCAAGCCCGACCTCCACCAGGGTCTTCAGGTGGC
>DAOOHL010000281.1:0-2579 GCA_035416185.1 Propionibacteriaceae bacterium
GGCCGCCACTTCCTGCGATGCGTCGACGCCGACCGCGTACGGGACGCCCGAGAAGGTCTCGCCCTTGTCGAACTGCTCGCCGTGCCGGTTGTACGTCCGATGATCATCGGCGGCGAACGTCGACTCGCGGGTGAACCGGCCAGACAGCAGGCCAGAGGCCAGCGGGACTCGGGCGATGATGCCCACCCCGGCCGTCAGCGCAGCAGGTAACACCTGCTCCAACGGCTTGCGACGGAACGCGTTCAGGATGATCTGGACGCTCGCGACGTGCGGCCGGGCGATCGCGGTCAGCGCCTCGTCGACAGTCTCGACGGAGACTCCGTACGACGCGATCACGCCCTCCTCAACCAGCAGGTCGAGCTCGTCGTAGCTCGCCTCGCTGGAGATCACAGCCGGAGGCGGGCAGTGAAGCTGGACAAGGTCGATCGTGTCGACGCCAAGGTTCAGCCGACTGCGGTCGAGCCAACCCCGGTACGCCTCGAGGGTGTACGACTCGGCGACGAACGGGTCAGCGCGGCGCCCCATCTTCGTCGCGACGAACAGCCCCTCCCGTTCCTTCAGAAGCTGTCCCACGAGCCGCTCTGAGCGCCCATCCCCGTACACGTCAGCAGTGTCGAAGAACGTGACGCCAGCATCGGCGCTGGCACGCAGGGTGTCCAGCGCGGCTGACTCGCTGACCTGACCCCAGCTGCCGCCGATCTGCCAGCAACCCATGCCCACCACACTGACGGCGCGCCCGGTCCTGCCCAGCATCCTCGTCTCCATGGTCGTCAGCCTAGTCTTGGCGCCGTGCGCCCATCTGACTCTGAAGACGACGACCGCGACCCGGCTGATGGCCAGCACAGGGCCGAGTCGAGACCGACGGTGCCGAAGAAGGGCTCATTCCGTGGGGCCCTGCCGGTCCTGGTCACCCTGCTGATCTGGGCGGTCGGTGGCTGGCTGGCCTGGTGTGTGGGGATCTCGTACGGCTGGACGCAAGACAGCGTCCCCGTGCGGACTGGCACCATGCAGGTCGCCAACTGCCATCGCGATCCCGGCCATGGGTTCATGCTCTTCGCCTGTCGCGGCGAGACGACGCTGGCTCCCGAGTCCGAGTGGCGCTACCCACCTGAGCGGCTCCGCGGACGCACCATC
Organism: Propionibacteriaceae bacterium; assembly: GCA_035416185.1. Classification (GTDB taxonomy): domain Bacteria; phylum Actinomycetota; class Actinomycetes; order Propionibacteriales; family Propionibacteriaceae; genus JBHAES01. Next base: position 1,135 of record DAOOHL010000281.1, read on the forward strand.
ACGCTCCTCTCGAGGACAGACCTCACGGGCCGCAACGTGCCGTTCTTCACCTCGATCGACGGTCGCAGCGCAGGCAACGAGCGCTGGTGGAAGACGGACCCGATCGTGGAGCGGGGATTCCCGGACGAACAGCGACGTGGATCCTTGCTGGGCCCCACCCTCTGGGTTCCGCTGGCCTGGTTCGCCAGCGTGATCGTCGCGGGCATCGTCGCGTTCCCCATCACGCTCAGGCTCACGGGCGGGGCTGGACCGTCCGATCGTTAGCCTTGCCTGATGACCGAAACACCCGAAACATTCCGCGGCGAGGACCCGCAGATCTGGCTCAACAAGTTCAGGGCGCAGGCCGAACAGTTGCAGAAGCAGGCTGAGGCTGCCGAGGAACGCCTCGCCAACAACCAGGTCTCCGTGCAGAACAAGTTGATGAAGCTGAGCCTGGGCTCGGGTGGGGCGGTGCAGAGCCTGGAGTTCCTGACCGACGCGGGCCGGGCCAGCGCCACGGAGCTCACCGCCGCCTTCAAGGACCTCTACACCAAGGCTGGGGCGCAGGTGGCGCGCGAGACGATGGCGGTGATGGCCAGCCTGGCTGATGAGGACGATCCTTCGGTCCAGCTGATCCGTCGCCAGGTGCCCCTCGACGTGCAGCTTGAGATGGACGCCGAGGACGAGGCGACGGGGCGGAACGCGTGAACGACACCACGTGGAAGCTGGAGGAGTTCGACCGGCACGCATCTCGGCTCAAGGCCGTAGGCGAGTCCGTCGCGACCGCGGGAACCAGCACCCAGGCAGCGAGGGACTCCAACGGACAGGCGTTCGGGTACCTGTTCGGCTGGGCCGTCACACCCGTCCTGAACCTGGTGTGCGGTGACGTCGGCGACTACTCCGCCGACCTGGCCGAGGCGATGGACGCCAGCGCAGACGGCATCGAGTTCTCCAAGAAGGCCTACGCCGCTACCGAGCAGGACAACATCGACCGCGTTGGTACGGTCGAGCAGGAGCTCGCTCAGCAGCAGGGGAGGATCGGCTGATGGCGATCCTGAGCGACACCGTTGACATGGTGGAGTCCTGGTCTGACGGCGACTTCTCCTTCGGTGACATCACCACCCCCATCGCCGTGGGAGCCGACCTGCTGGCTGCCGTCCTCGACCCTGTCGGTGCACTGATCGCCGCGCCGCTGGGCGAGCTGCTCGACTTCGTGGTGCATCACTGCAAGTTCATCTCCGAGCCCCTGGCGAGGCTTGAGGGCAGCGACGAGCTCGTGCAGGCGCAGGTCGCTGCCTGGGACAAGGTGGCTCAGCAGTACGTCGACGCGGGCAACGCGCATGCCGCCGGTGTGAACGACCTGACCGGCTGGACGGGTCCGGCTGCTGAGCAGTACCGGGAGATCCAGAAGGCGGTCAACGCCGTCTTCGGCGCGACCGCCGATGCCTGTCAGAAGATGGGGACGG
>DAOOHL010000282.1:0-2524 GCA_035416185.1 Propionibacteriaceae bacterium
CGGAACTCCACCACGTCGCCGTCGTGCATGACGTAGTCCTTGCCCTCCAGGCGCATCTTCCCGGCCGCTTTCGCTGCCTGTTCTGAGCCGGCGGCGACGAGGTCGTCGAAGGAGACCACCTCTGCCTTGATGAAGCCCTTCTGGAAGTCCGTGTGGATCACGCCGGCGGCTTCTGGGGCTGTGGCGCCCTTCTTGATCGTCCAGGCACGGCTCTCCTTGGGGCCGGTAGTCAGATAGCTCTGGAGGCCGAGGGTCTCGTACCCGACCCTTGCCAGCACGTCGAGGCCTGGTTCCGCGACTCCCGCGTCGGCGAGGAACTCTGCCGCTTCGGCTTCATCGAGGTCGATCAGCTCGGACTCGAACTTGGCGTCCAGGAAGACCGCCTCGGCGGGGGCGACGATCTCGCGCATCCGCTGCTTGAGCTCCTCATCGGCGAGCTCGTCGGAGTCGCAGTTGAAGACGTACAGGTACGGCTTCGCGGTCAGCAGGAACAGGTCGCGCAGGAGAGCCATGTCGAGCTTCGCCGCCGACACGCCCTTGCCCGAGTTGAGCACCTCCTGGGCCGCCAGCATCGCCTGGAACTTGGGTTGGGTCTCCTTCTTGATCCGGGCTTCCTTCTCCACTCGCGGCAGCGCCCGCTCAAGTGTCTGGAGGTCGGCCAGGATCAGCTCGGTCGAGACCGTCTCGATGTCGGATGCGGGGTTGACCCGACCGTCGACGTGGGTGACGTCCGGGTCGGTGAACACCCGGGTCACCTGGCAGATCGCGTCGGCCTCGCGGATGTTGGCGAGGAAGGCGTTGCCCATCCCCTCGCCCTGGCTCGCGCCCTTCACGATGCCCGCGATGTCCACGAACGTCACGGTTGCCGGGATGATCTTCTCCGACTTGCTCATCGTGGCGAGCACGGCCAGCCGCGGGTCCGGCACACCGACCACGCCGGTGTTCGGCTCGATCGTCGCGAACGGGTAGTTCGCCGCGAGCACGTTGTTGCGCGTCAGCGCGTTGAACAGGGTCGACTTGCCCGCGTTGGGGAGTCCCACGATGCCGATCGTCAAAGCCACAATGGGCAAGCCTACGGGAATCGCGCGGGACGTCGCTCCGTACGGCTCCCCTATGCTCGCGGCCATGGACACGTACGCCCTCTACCGCAAGCTGACCTCGTACCCCGGGGGCCGTCGGCTGTTCTCCCTGCTGTACGGGTTCAAGGCGCCCTACTTCGCCTCCGTCGCACCCGATGTGCTGACGATGGCGCCCCACCATGCGGAGCTCGTCGTACGGAAGCGCCGCGCCGTCCAGAACCACATCGGTACGGTCCACGCGATCGCCATTTGCAACGGGCTCGAGGCAGCCATGGGACTGGTCGCCGAAGCCACCTGTCCCCCGAGCCGCCGCTGGATCCCCAAGGGCATGGACGTGCGCTACCTCGCGAAGTCGACCAGCGACATCCTCTGCATCGCCGACACCGACCCGTCTCAGTGGACTGACGTAGGCGACATCGCCGTACGAGTGCGCGCCGAGCGACGCGATGGTGTCGTGGTCGTGGAAGGCACGATCACGATCTACATCTCCGAGCGACCCGTACGGCCATGAGCCGTCAGGACGGCATCGACCCCTCAGCAGGCTGAATGATGCCGAACAGGTTGTTGTCGGGATCGCGCAGGTAGCCGACGACTCCTACGCCCGGGATGTCACCCAGCGGAAGCGCCTCGACAGCCCCTGCGGCGATGGCGGCATCCCACGTAGCCTGAGCGTCGCCGATGCCGATCACGTTCACGTAGCTGCCGACAGGCGCATCGGCCGCTGGCGGCGGTCCCATCCTGCGGGTCAGGCCGCCGAGGATGTGATACATGTGATCGTCGGTCTCGGGATCGGTGGTCAGGATCGACCAGTACTCCATCTCACCCAACTGCCGGAACTGCCAGCCGAACACGCTTGAGTAGAAGTCGATCAACGCCTGGGGATCGCTGGCGTGGACCTCGAAGTGGCAGACACGCGACATGGTGCTCCTCTCCTCGTGGCGTCCGCTCGGACGCCGACGAGAAGACTCTGCCGGACGGCTCCGACACTTTTCGCCGCTCTCGACAACGCGCATACTCAACCACATGCGCGAGCGGACGCTGGTGGCCATCGGAGTGGTCGCCGCGTCACTGTCCGCCCTCGCCCTCACTGTCCCAGCACCAGCCTCGGAGTCCGCGGTTCCCGCAGGAGTCGAGGTGGTCACCGTCGCCTCATCCGGAGGGCGCCCGCTGCTCGGAGCCGTACGGGACGGCAAGCCGATCCTGCTGGTCGACGGCGCCGAGGTTCCGCTGACGAGCTCCGGCGGCTATGCCGAAGGATCTCGTTGGCAGTCACTCGCTGTCGACGGTGTGCGCGTCGCCGCCGTCAGCGGTGAACGGGGCGGGGCCCACGGCAATGTCCGGTGGACCGTTTGGACCGGCACCACCGCGGGCGTCAAGGACGAACCACAACCGTTCGAGACCTTCGGGGGCTGGGGCATGGGGCAGCTGGTGGCGGTCACCTACGT
>DAOOHL010000283.1:0-2476 GCA_035416185.1 Propionibacteriaceae bacterium
TCAGATGCTGTGCCCCGGTCAGGTCGGCGATGTCGGCATAGAAGCACTCGAGCTGCGTGATGGATCCCAGCGACGTGGTCGTGAGCGTGGCGTTGGCTGGCTGACCGAGGGTCTCGTTCAGGCAGGTACGGAAACCAGCGTCTGGGATGGTGACCGGGGTGCTCGTATCTGGGTCCGGCGGGGTGATCGCAGGGGGGTTGTAGGCGGGCGCGTTGGGCGGCCAGGTCGAGTCGTTCAAGCTGGCCAGGCGCCAACCCTCGATGCTGCCAGCGAGTGGCTTGTACTGCGACGCCATCACTTCGGAGAACTCCCAGGCGCCGAACGTGCCGGGCGTCGTCTGGGAGCGGTGGAAGTACGACCACCAGTCCTTGTTGGAGGTATCGCAGGTGGTGGGCTGGCCGTTGATCTGGCAGACGAAGCCGCCGTTGGCGACGACGGTGAACCCGGCGCTGGTCAGGGCAGCCAGGCCGCTGCTGCCGTCGGTGGCGCAGCCGCCAGTGACAGCGCCCGTACCGTCGTCGACGACGACCCAGACGCGGCCCGCTTCGAGGCAGGCGACGGCAGGGTCAGCGGCGTGGGCCGGTGGCGGGGCGAGGAGGGTGCCGAGCGAGAGGACGGCGGCGATCAGGAGGACCGCGGATCTCCTGAGGCGGAGCGGGAACATGAGGGCCTTTCAGGTGGTCCCGCAGAGGACGACCCGGAGCCCGACGGACCCCCTGCAGTCCCCGGCAGGGTGTGGATGAAAGGACGTGTTTCGGTCCGGCTCCTCCCGATGCCCAGGGAGTTACGGTTGCGGGTCAGCCGTGGGATTCCACCACGTTCTCCACGCGTCCGGGAGTGACCCTATCGGACGACCAACGGTGTCCTGACCGGCCCCCCGGGGGACGATGCGCGACGGCGGTACGGGGTCAGGCGCCCAGCGCTGCCACGATCGCGTCGCCGACCTCGGTGGTCGAGCGCTTGGTGGGACCCGTCTCGGCGATATCGCGCTCGACCGCGTCGGCGATCCTGGCGGCTTCGGAGGCGTAGCCCAGGTGCTCCAGCAGCATGGCGCCGGAAAGAATGGCCGCCCGTGGGTCTGCGATGCCCTGGCCAGCAATGTCGGGGGCGGAGCCGTGGACAGGCTCGAACATCGACGGGTAGCTGCCATCGACGTTGATGTTGGCGCTCGCGGCGAGGCCGATGCCGCCGGTGACGGCTGCCGCCTCGTCGGTGAGGATGTCGCCGAAGAGATTATCGGTGACAATGACGTCGAAGCGGTCCGGCTGGGTGCAGAGCATGATCGTGGCCGCGTCGATGTGCAGGTAGTCGGTGGCCACGTCGGGGTGCTCGGCTGCGACGGCCTGGAAGATGCGGTTCCACAGGCCACCGGCGTTGACGAGCACGTTGTGCTTGTGGACCAGCGTGACCTTCTTACGGCGCTTCTCGGCGCGGGCGAAGGCATCCCGGACGACCCGCTCCACGCCCATCGCCGTGTTGATGCTGACCTCAGTGGCGATCTCGTTCGGGGTGCCCTGCCGTACGACACCGCCGTTGCCGCAGTACAGCCCCTCCGTGCCCTCCCGGACCACCACGAAGTCGATCAGTTTCCCGTCGACGACCGCCGACGACAGAGGGGTGGGCACGCCCGGGTACAGCTTTGACGGACGCAGGTTGACCGCGTGGTCGAACGCGAAGCGCAGCTTCAGCAGCAGACCCCGCTCCAGTAGCCCAGACGGCACCGCCTTTGAGCCCGGCGCTGCGCCGACCGCACCGAGCATGATCGCATCGGCCTTGGCGAGCTCGGCCATCGTTGCGTCGGGGAGCACCTCACCCGTACGCTGCCAGCGCTCGGCGCCCAGATCGTGGTGCTGGTAGGTGAACGTGCCCTCCGGCAGCACCGCGTCGAGCACCTTCAGGGCCTCGGCCACGACCTCGGGCCCGATCCCATCCCCACCAATGACAGCGATCATCTTCGTCATGCGTCCATCTCACACCACGTCCAGACTCTGGGACGAATCGTCTCATCCCCTGGCAAGCGTGGGCTGGGTACCATGCTGCCATGGCCCTGGAGTTCACCACCCGTCCGCACCCGTCACCGGCGTCCGACGCCCGTCGCGCTGAGGTGCTCGCCGACCCTGGCTTCGGCAAGTACTTCACCGACCACATGGCCACGGCGACCTGGACCAAGGGCGAGGGCTGGCATGACGCCGGAGTCGTCCCGTACGGCCCGTTCCAGCTAGACCCAGCCGGCGCTGTGCTCCACTACGGCCAGGAGATCTTCGAGGGTCTGAAGGCCTACCGGCACGCCGACGGATCGGTCTGGCTCTTCCGGCCGGACGCCAACGCCCGTCGGTTCGCGCGCTCTGCCGAGCGGCTGGGGCTGCCGGTGCTGGACGTCGATGACTTCGTCGCGTCGCTTCGAGCCCTGGTCACCGCGGACGAAGCCTGGGTGCCCGAGAGCGGCGGCGAGCAGAGCCTCTACATCCGGCCGTTC
>DAOOHL010000284.1:0-2414 GCA_035416185.1 Propionibacteriaceae bacterium
ACGTGGCTACCTCGACCTGGCTGTCTCGCGTGGGGTGCCGCGCTTCTGGGTGTACGTGGGGAAGGCGCTCGCCAGCGGAGTCTCCGTCGTCTCGCTCGGCGCAGCCTTCACCGCCATGGTGGGTTGGGCCGTGAGCGCCATTGACCTGCCGATCGTCCTGACCAACGTCGTGGCGACCGGGATGGCGCTGACCTTGCTCGCGATCCTCCATGCCAGCATCGCGCTCGCCGTCGGCGCGGCCACCGGGCGTGGTGGACTCGCCAAGGTGGTGGCGGGGACCATCGCCACTGCAGGCTTCGTCGTGTGGGCTTTGGAGACCAGCGGCGCCCGCTACTCCCCGTACACCTGGCTGCTGGGGGGTCGGCCGCTGGAGACCGGTGTGCCGTGGCTCGGGGTGTTGCTCACCCTCGCGGCATCGCTGGCCGCGTGGTTCCTTGGTCTGGTGGCCTTCCTCAGCCGCGACATCGGACGCTGGCGGGTGGATTCCACCTCGCGTCCGTGATGTGATCGTCTGGACCGGGATGTGACCCTGCCTGGCAGGCTGACCGAAACCCCCGCGCCACTAGGAGAGCCATGACGCATCCGGAAACCCTCGCCATCCATGCTGGGCAGTCGGTCGACCCGACGACGCACGCCCTGGCCGTACCGATCTACCAGACCGTGTCGTACGGCTTCGACGACGCCGAGCACGCCGCCAACCTCTTCGCGCTGAAGACGCCGGGCAACATCTACACCCGGATCATGAACCCGACCACGGGCGTGCTGGAGGAGCGGATCAACGCCCTCGAAGGGGGAGTGGGCGCCCTCGGCACCGCCTCCGGCGCGTCGGCGGTGACCTACGCCGTGCTCAACCTCACCAACGCCGGCGACAACATCATCGCCATGTCGACGCTGTACGGCGGCACGTACGCACTCTTCGCCAACACGCTCAAGCAGTTCGGCATCGAGGCGCGCTTCGTCGACCCCGAGAAGCCCGAGGACCTGACCAACCACGTCGACGACAAGACCCGGCTGGTGTTCTGCGAGTCGATCGGAAACCCGGCGCTCAATGTGATCGACATCGATGCCTGGTCGGCTGCCGCCCACGCCGAGGGTCTCCCGCTGATCATCGACAACACGGTCCCGACGCCGTACCTCTGCCGTCCGTTCGAGCATGGCGCCGACGTCGTCGTGCACGCGACCACCAAGTACATCGGCGGACACGGCAACTCCCTCGGCGGCGTGATCGTGGATGGCGGCACCTTCGACTGGGCCGCCTCCGACCGGTTCCCCGGTCTGACCAAGCCCGACCCGGCGTACCACGGCGTGGTTTGGACCGAGGCTGCCGGCGCGATGGCCTACATCATCCGGGCCCGTACGGTGCTGCTCCGCAACACCGGCGCGACGGCCGCACCGATGAACTCTTTCCTGCTGCTGCAAGGCCTTGAGACCCTGCACCTGCGGATGGAGCGGCACTCCTCGAACGCTCTTGCCGTCGCGAAGCACCTGCAGTCGCACCCGGGCGTGGCGTGGGTCCGGTACCCCGGTCTCGACGACTCCCCGTACAAGGCCGTCTGTGACCGAGTGCTGACCGGGCGCGGTTTCTCCGGACTGGTGTCGTTCGGGGTGAAGGCGGGTCGCGAGGGGGGCGAGAAGCTGATCGGCCAACTGGAGATCTTCAGCCACGTCGCCAACATCGGCGACGCGCGTTCGCTGGCGATCCACAGTGCCTCGACCACGCATTCGCAGCTGAACGACGACGAGTTGGTCAAGGCTGGCGTGCCGGCCGAGATGGTGCGCCTGTCCATCGGCATCGAGCACGTCGACGACCTGATCGCCGACCTCGACCAGGCGCTGGCGAAGGTGGGTGCCTGAGGCTCCATGCCACGCCCACGCAGCGCCGAACCGGATCTGACGGGATCCGTCGGCTTCGTCTCCACGCAGAAGGTCACCCTGTTCGACTCCGACACCCCGCTCCGGCTTGCCCGGGGCGGGGTGCTGGCGCCGGTCGAGGTGGCCTACGAGACGTACGGGGAGCTGTCCCGGCGAGGCGACAACGCGGTGTTCGTCTGTCACGCCCTGACCGGCGATGCCCATGCCGCGGGCTACCATCCTGGAGCCCGCCGACCTGGCTGGTGGGACACCATGATCGGGCCCGGCAAGCCGCTGGACACGACGCGCATGTTCGTGGTCTGCGCCAACCTGATCGGCGGCTGCCAGGGCACGACCGGACCCGCGTCGACCAACCCTGCCACCGGGGCGGCGTACGGGATGGACTTCCCGCTGCTCGACATGGTCGACTTCGTCACCGTCCACCGCGCGCTGCTGAAGCACCTCGGCGTGACGAAGCTGGTGGCCGCATTCGGTGGGTCGCTGGGCGGCATGCAGGTGCTCGAGTGGGCGCTCCGCTACCCCGAGGACATGGCGACCGCCGT
>DAOOHL010000285.1:0-2409 GCA_035416185.1 Propionibacteriaceae bacterium
CCACGGAGGCAGCCAGCTGTGACACCCGCGTGCCCTCGCCGGAGCTGGGGGCGATCGCGTCGAGGAGGGTCTTCTCGAAGGGAGCCAGCGTGCTGCTTGCCTCCCGCCGGGTCAGGCTCCAATCGGTGAAGCTGTGCTCGGTCTCCCGAGGCAGCTGGGTGATCCGGAGGTGACCGCGGACAGCCAGGTCGAGGATCGAGCCCAGCACGTCGACCTGGTCGACATGCTCATCGGCGACCGTACCCACGTGGCCCGGGCGCACGTCGCCGTTGATCACGAACTCACTCTCGCCTGCGCCGACCGGGTTGAACTCGCCGACGAGGGTGGGAGTTCCGTCGCCAGTCATGTCGCGCCCGGCTCGCCGATGCATGGCGTAGAGGGCGAGGCCGCCCAGGACCAGCGCGGCCAAGGCGGCCAGCAGCTCCTTCAGCCCCGGGCTGAAGGCGCGGTCGAGCGACCAGACATGGGTGATGTTCTCGGTGGCGGCGACGATCCCCTTCGGATAGTTGATCGCGACGGAGACGACCTCGCCGGCGCCGCGCGGCCCGTCGGTGAAGGTCAGGTTGGGCGAGTCATGCGTGCCCCCGGAGTACGTGGCGCACGTGGTCGGAGCGGCGGGCGGGCCGGACTGGCAGCCATAGTCACGCGCACCTGCGGGCGCCTTGATCTCACCCTTGACCTCGGTGACCGGGATGGACAGTCCCTGTAGTACCCGCCACTGGAGCTTGGTGCCACCATCGGCCACCGACAGGGTCGTTCCACGAACCTGGTAGGAGATGACGAGTGGACCGGTCACACCCTTGGTCGGGATCCGGACTACCGTGTAGCCGTCCTCCACCGACGTGGCCGGCTGGAGGTCCTTGCCGGCAGCGGTGGCCTTGACGTTGCTGATGTCGTAGACGTAGCGAACATCGCCGTCACCGTCGAGGTGACCAGCGAGTCGCTGAGTCACAGTGTCGGGAGCCTGGCCGTCGAAGGTGACGGTGGCGGACACGATGAGCACCCCATCGGCACCCAACGCAGCATCGACGACGTACGAGGAAGCACCCGCCGCACGAGCTGGGAGAGCGACCATGAACAGACTGCAGACCAGCAGCAGCACTGCAGCGAGCCGTCGAGAAAGGTGACGCACGGGGGGACCTCCTGCGGGTGGGGCGGCGGTTATCACCGCCTTGGCACGGTGCTGATCCTAGTGGGCGGTGGGCCGACCGGGATATCCCACAACGATGAGGAACGACGTCTGTTTCGCGGTCCTGTCGGCGGATACCCTATGATGCGTGACTTTCAACCAGGGTGGCTGGCAGCCCCAGACCGGTCAGCGACAGGCATGGCCTCAGCCCGGCGGCTGGCAGCAGCCCGCCGGTCAGCAGTCGTGGCCGCAGCAGGGCGGCTGGCAGCAGCAGGCACGGCCCGGCGCGTGGCAGCAGCCGCAGCAGCCCAGGCCTCAGCAGCAGTCCTCCTGGCCGCCGCTTGGTGGTGGCTACCAGCCGCCTGCCCCACAGAAGCCCAAGTCGCGGGCCGGTACGGTGCTCCTCGGCGTGATGGGCGTGATCGTGCTGTGTGGGCTCGGTTTCGCAGTGCTGGGCATGCAGGGCGGTGGCAACGTGGCCGGCGGTCCGGCCTACCAGAACGAGTCGTACACCCCGCCGCCGGCAGACGAGAACCCGCCGGAGCTGCCCGTGCCGAAGAACGTTGAAGAGGCGAAGCTCGCGCTCACTGACAACAAGCTCTACGCCCAGAAAGTGCCTCAGCCGATCCGTTGCGACGTTCCCGAGATCAACGTCACGACCGCGTCCAACTCTGCGCTGGAGACGCATATGGAGGAGGTCGTCGCCTGCTTGATGAAGACCTGGATCGTCCCCATAGAGGCTGCTGGCTTCCAGATGCCACGCCCGTCGGTGACCGTGTACGACACTCCGATCACGACCAAGTGCGGCAAGCTGCCGATGCCCAACGCCGTCTACTGCGGTGCCGACCAGCAGATCTACTTCTCCAAGAACCTGCCGTCCGTCGTACCTGCGTCGATCCGCAACTCCCGCTTCGTGGTGGAGTCAGTCATCGCCCACGAGTTCGGCCATGCGATCCAGGCCCGGACAGCAATCCTGATCTCGTCGACCTACTTCGAGAAGAACGCCGACTCCAAGGCAGCCGCGAACGAGCTGTCCCGTCGTACGGAGCTCCAGGCCGACTGCTTTGCCGGAATGTTCCTGCGGGCTGTGGCGCAGTCGACTGGCATGAACCAGCAGGAGCTCGACAACGTGCTCGCCGTGTTCGAGTCGATCGGCGACGACAAGCTGTCAGGCAAGCCCGACATCGACGGCAACCACGGCCTGTCCACCTCGCGCCGCTTCTGGGGAGAGATGGGGCTGGCCTCCACCGAAGTCCGAGCCTGCAACACATACGTGGCGG
>DAOOHL010000286.1:0-2405 GCA_035416185.1 Propionibacteriaceae bacterium
CGTGATGAACACGACGACCGACGGTGACTACCAGACCTTCCGCGCCAACGATGGCGCCTATGTACGGAAGCACTTCTTCGGGCGCGATCCCCGTACGGCGAAGATGGTGGAGAACTGGTCAGACGACGACATCTGGCGCCTCCGCCGCGGCGGTCACGACTACAAGAAGGTGTACGCCGCCTACAAGTCGGCGACCGAGTTCACGGGCGCGCCGACCGTCATCCTCGCCCACACCATCAAGGGCTACTTCCTCGGCTCCCACTTCGCTGGCCGCAACGCGACCCACCAGATGAAGAAGCTCGCCCTCGACGACCTGAAGCAGTTCCGTGACCGGCTGCAGATCCCGATCAGCGACGAGGTGCTGGAGGAGAACCCGTACCAGCCGCCGTACTTCAACCCGGGTCCCGACGACGAGCGGGTCAAGTACGCCATGGAGCGTCGCCGGGCCCTCGGTGGCTACCTCCCGGAGCGGCGCAATGCGCCCAAGCAGCTCAAGCTGCCCGACGACAAGGCCTACCAGGCGGTGAAAAAGGGTTCTGGCAACCAGCCGATCGCCACCACCATGGCGTTCGTCCGGCTGCTCAAGGACTTGATGCGCGACAAGGAGTTCGCTCCGCACGTCGTGCCGATCATCCCCGACGAGGCCCGTACGTTCGGCATGGACTCGTTCTTCCCGACGATCAAGATCTACAACACCCACGGCCAGAACTACACCCCGGTCGACAACGATCTGATGCTGGCCTACCGCGAGTCGTCGGCGGGGCAGATCTACCACACCGGCATCAACGAGGCCGGCTCGATCGGCGCCTTCACGGCGGTCGGTTCGGCCTATGCCACGCATGGTGTGCAGATGGTGCCGATCTACGTCTTCTACTCGATGTTCGGCTTCCAGCGCACCGCTGACTTCATCTGGGCGGCCGCCGACCAGCTGTCGCGTGGCTTCCTGATCGGCGCGACCGCGGGCAAGACGACCTTGACCGGTGAGGGCACCCAGCACATGGACGGCCACTCGCCACTGCTGGCCTCGACCAACCCGGCCGTGTGCACCTACGACCCGGCCAACGGCTACGAGATCGCCCACATCATGCAGCACGGCCTCGAGCGCATGTACGGGGAGAACCCCGAGGACGTGATCTTCTACCTCACCGTCTACAACGAGCCCAGCCCGCAGCCGGCTGAGCCCGAGAACGTCGACGTCGAGGGCATCCGCAAGGGTATGTACCTCTACAAGGAGGGCTCGTCCGACGGCCTCGACAACCCGCCGCGCGTCCAGCTGCTGGCGTCTGGCGTGGGCGTGGCCTGGGCCATGGAGGCGCAGGACCTGTTGAAGAACGACTGGGGCGTCGTCGCCGACGTGTGGAGCGTTACCAGCTGGGGCGAGCTCCGCAAGGACGGCATGGCGGCAGAGAAGGCCGCCTTCCTCGGCGAGGAGTCGTGGAAGCCGTACGTCACCCAGCGGCTCGAGGGACGTCCCGGCCCAGTGCTGGCCGTGTCTGACTACATGCGCGCCGTCCAGGACCAGATCATGCCGTGGGTGCCGGGCCAGTTCGTCAGCCTCGGTGCCGATGGCTTCGGCTTCTCGGACACCCGCGCCGCTGCCCGCCGGTACCTCCACATCGACGGTCCCTCGATCACCGTACGGGCCCTGCAGCTGCTCGCTGGTCGCAACGAGATCGACGGCCGATTGGCTCGCGAGGCGTTCGACCGATATCACCTCGACGACGTCAACGCTGGCACGTCCGGCAGCGTGGGCGGCGACGCCTGAGCAATTCCCGTGGGCGGCAGTTTCTGGCAGGCTGTCGCCCATACAGGAACTTCAGGAGAGGGGTCGCGGATGTCGGGGGGCACACGCCCTGAGGTCGTTCAGTTGGGTCTCAAGCACGGCATGGTCGTGCAGGAGCTCGGCTGGGACTCGGACGTTGACGAGGCATTGCGCACCAGCGTGATGGACACCATCGATGCTGACATGGTCGAGGAGGCCACTGACGCCGTCGACGCGGTGCTGCTGTGGTGGCGCGCCGATGACGGCGACGTGGTGGACGGCCTGATCGACGCGCTGCACGACCTGTCGCGCGATGGGGTCATGTGGCTGCTCACGCCGAAGCACGGCCGCCCCGGCTATCTCGCGCAGGCTGACCTCGCCGAGGGAGCGCTCACAGCCGGGCTGGCGCTCACCACCACGGCGACGGTCTCGAAGGACTGGGCGGCCAACAAGATCGTCCGACCCAAAGGTGGCCGCAAGTAGTCGGGCGACCGCCGTCGCGTTGTACGGGGATCCGTCCCCGGTTGGCATCGATCGTGTGCAGGCTGTCAGAATGGTCGCCGCGGGCGCATAGCTCAGTTGGTTAGAGCGCTTCCCTTACAAGGAAGATGTCGGGGGTTCGAGTCCCTCTGCGCCCACCCAA
>DAOOHL010000287.1:0-2402 GCA_035416185.1 Propionibacteriaceae bacterium
TCACACCTCGGGCCTGCCCCGCGGGGTGACAAGGCGCCGAGGGGCGTCGTGGTCGACGCCGTACCTGCGGGTGGGTGTGGCCACCCTCTGCGCTGACGCGCGGGCCGTGACGACGCTGGGCAAGCCGACCTTCTCGTACAGCAACCTCGGCGCATCGCTGGCGGGCTGGGCGGCGGCACACGCGGCGGGGACCACCTATCCCGACCTCATGGCCGCGCGTGTGTTCCAGCCATTGGGCATGACCAGCAGTGCCGCCCAGTTCGCCGGGCCGCTGGCACCTCGGGGTCACGCGGGGGATGGTCAGCCCGTACCGCAACTCGTGGCCGACGGGTATGCCCCGATGGGCGCTCTGGTGTCGACGACTGCCGACCTCACCCGCCTGCTCCAGGCCCTCGTGGAGAAGCGCTCACCCGGCCAGTCGGCTCTCAACCCCCTGGTTCCCTCCGGTGCTGGGCATGAGGGGCTGCTGTGGGACATCCAGCCGTACGAGGGCGGTCGCGTCGCTGCCCATCCGGGCGGCACACCCGGGTACGCCGCCTACCTGGCGGTGGACCCCGAGCATGGTCGCGGCGTGGCGGTGCTCGCCGACCAGTCCGGCGCGGGAGTCGAGTTCCTTGGCAAGACGATTCTCGAGCAGCTGCCCTGACCTCAGCCGCGACCTGACAGGCTAGCCCGGTGACCGAACTCTGGGACAGCGCAGTCGGACTTCAACGGCTGGCGAATGGTGGCACGTGGCTGGAAGGTCCGGCCTGGGTGGACGGCCGGATCCTCGTCAGCGACATCCCGGGGAACCGGGTCCTGAGCTGGTCGGAGGGCGCAGAGACCTTCGATGTAGCCATCGCCGATGCGGAGTACAGCAACGGCCGTACGGTGTTCCGCGGCGGCCGGGTCTACCAGTGCTCTCACGGGCGGCGCGCGGTCGAGGAGCTCCGGCCCGACCTCTCTACCCGGGTCGTCACCGACCGAAGCCCGTACGGGACCCGCTTCAACTCACCCAACGACCTGGTCGTGGCCCGCGACGGCGCGATCTGGTTCACTGACCCGCCGTACGGCATCCTCAAGCCCGAGGAGGGGCATCCAGGCGAGCTGGAGTACGGCGAGTGCCACGTCTTTCGGCTGTCGGCGACCGGTGAGCTGACGACGGTCGTGACGAATCTCAGCCGCCCCAACGGGCTTGCGTTCTCGCCTGACGAGTCGGTGCTCTATGTGTCGGACACGTCCGATGAGCCGTGGCAGGTCTGGGCCTACCCCGTGCAGGACGGTGAGTGTGGCGAGGGACGGGTGTTCTACACCGGCCGGACGGGGCCGATCGACGGCTTCCGGGTCGACGTGGAGGGTCGCTGCTGGTTCTCGGATGGAGCCTCGGTCGCCGTGACGGACTCGGCGGGGGAGGTGCTCGACCAGATCGACGTGCCGGAGCGCGTCGCCAACCTCTGCTTCGGCCCGCGAGGCTGGCTGTACCTTGCGGCGACCACCACGTTGTACCGCCTCAGGACGACGACGTCGGACGCTGCGCTGGTGCCCTCACACCTCGGCGCCACGAGCGAGGGAGGCCCCTTTCCCAGCGGGTAGACTGGTCGATCGTGCTCATGGTCTCCGAGGTCGAGGTTCGCGCTGGCGCGCGGCTGTTGTTGTCGCCAGTGTCGTTCCCGGTGAACCCGGGCGACAAGATCGGGCTGGTGGGTCGCAACGGAGCCGGCAAGACGACGCTGACCAGGATCCTCGCCGGGGAGTCGCTCCCCGCCTCCGGTTCGATCACCCGAACGGGCCAGGTCGGCTACCTGCCGCAGGATCCCCGTACGGGCGACCTGGAGGTCTCGACCCGCGACCGGATCCTCTCCGCGCGCGGGCTTGACCAGGTGCTGAAGCGCCTCGACCGATACACGAGTGAGATGGCCGAGGCGACTGACGACGACGTCAGGGACAAGGCCATGGCGTCGTACGCCCGCGCGGAGTCCGAACTGCTGGCCGGCGGCGGCTACGCGGCTGAGTCCGAAGCAGCCAGGATCGCCGCCAACCTAGGTCTGCCGGACCGAGTGATGGAGCAGCCTCTCCGTACGCTCTCAGGTGGCCAGCGTCGGCGGGTCGAGCTGGCCAGGATCCTCTTCGCTGGCGCCGACACGATGCTGCTCGACGAGCCGACCAACCACCTCGATGCCGACTCGATCGTGTGGCTGCGCAACTACCTCAAGGACTACTCCGGTGGGCTGATCATCATCTCCCACGACGTCGACCTGCTTGATGCCGTGGTGACGAAGGTGTTCCACCTTGATGCGAACCGGGCGGAGATCGACCAGTACGCGATGGGCTGGAAGAAGTACCTCGCCCAGCGTGAGACCGACGAGAAGCGCCGCAAGCGGGAGCGGGCCAACGCCGAGCGCAAGGCCGACCAGCTGATGGCG
>DAOOHL010000288.1:0-2401 GCA_035416185.1 Propionibacteriaceae bacterium
GGCCCCTGACTGGTACGGGCATCTACGTCATCTCGATGAGCTTCGACAGGGCTGAGAGGCGCAAGCACCGCGAACGAGGCGACGACCAGACCTCGTGATCAGCGCTGTCGCACCGACAGGGTGACGAGTGGCGCTCGACGCGCCTCCCCGCCTCGCGCCGCTGAGCCAGTAGCCGTCCCGCAGCTCCGCCCAGCCGCTGCCACGGCACAGCCCCCGCAGCCCTGCGGCGGACAGCCCACGCTGAGCTCGCGCGAGTCGACCCGGCCCAGTCTGACCAGCTGGGCGACAGCAGCATCGACCAGATCGCGCGTGAGTCCCGTGGTTCGGGCGACCTCGTCCAACGAACCCGCCCCCTCGCTCATCGCCTTCAGGACGGCAGACACCGGAGCGCTCACCAGATCAGCCTGCCGATCTGGAAGACCGCCACGGCCAAGGAGTAGGCCACCGCGAGCTGGATCAACACTCCGACCAGCGTCCAGCGCAGGCCGATCTCCCTCCGCTGCGCAGCCAAGGTCGCCACGCAGGGGGTATAGGCGAGCAGGAAGACGAAGAATGCCGCCACGGCCACGCCAGCGTGCCCACCGGATGATGCCTCGAACGCTAGCCGCAGATGATCAGCGAGCGCAGCGTCGCCGTCGGCCGCGTACGTCTGCGCCCAGGACGACAGCACCGCCTCCTTGGCCACGAACCCGACCACCAGCGCCGACACGGTCTCCCACTGGGCGAATCCGGTCGGCAGGAACAGCGGCGTCACCGCCTTGGCCAGTGCCCCGTACAGGCTGTCCCCCACAGCCACCTCACCGAAGCTCCCGTCGCCGACCGGGATGCTCTGGGCCAGCCAGGCAAGCACGACGGTCGCCACGATGATCCCTGACGCGGTCTGCAGAAACCCGCGCAGCCGCGCCCAGGTCACGGCGAGCGTCAGCCGTACGGTCGGCACCTGGTACGGCGGTAGATCGAGCACGAGCGGCTCCGCTCCGATGGCTCGCCACAGGGCTGTCCGCAGCAGCCACCCGACCGCCACCACGAGCACGATCGAGGTGAGGTACATGCCGAACACCACCGTGCCGGTCCACTCGTCGAAGAACACCGTGCCGACCATCACGTAGACGGTCAGCCGAGCCGAGCATGAGGTGAACGGCACCAGGAGTGCAGTCAACAGCCGCTGCTGAGGAGTCGCGAGCACCCGCGTGGCCGCGATGGCAGGCACGTTGCAGCCGAACCCGACCACCAACGGCAGGAACGCCCGACCTGGCAGCCCCAGCCGCCCCATCAGCCGGTCAGTCACCAAGGCAGCGCGGGCCAGGTAGCCGGAGTCCTCCAACAGCGCCAGCAGCAGGAACATCAAGGCCATCAGCGGGGTGAACGTGAGCACCATGCCGACACCGGCGACCAGGCCATCGACAACCAGACCCTGCACCCAGGACTCGTCGAGACCGACGAGCGACAGCAGCCAGGTCGCGCTGGCGGAGACCGGTCCCGACACGGCACTGTCAAGCGCCTCCTGGAGGGGTGCCGCAACCGTCGTCGTGACCTGGAAGACCAGCCACATCACCGCCAGGAACAGCACGGGCCCGATCACTGGCGCGGTGGCCAGCGCGTCGATCCGGTCGCTCCACCGAACCCGGGCGATCCCGTCGTCAGTGACCCCCCTGGCGATCACCCGCTCCACCCAGGCCAACCGTTCGTCAGCCACCTCGAGCTTGTCGTCGGGGTCGTGGGCGCCCATCACCCGATGCCGCGGCGCGGCCTTCGCGAGGGTCTCGCCCACGATCCGGCTCAGGTTCGCCAACCCCGTACGGCGGCGTGGGTCGACTTCGACGACCGGCACACCGATGGCGTCGGCGAGGGCGTACGTGTCGACGCTCACCCCCAGGCTGCGTGCCACATCGGTCATGGTCAGAGCCACCACGAGCCGGAGCCGGCGTTCGCGGAGCTCGGCCACCAAGCTGAGGCTGCGAGCCAGGTGCGCCGCATCGACCACGGCCAACACCAGATCAGGCGGTGTCGAGCTGCGGATCAGGTCCCGGGTGAGCGCCTCATCCGGCGATGCGGGATCCAGGCTGTAGGCGCCTGGCAGGTCGACCAGGGTCAGGTCTCGACCTTGCCGCCAGGTCCCCCGGGCAACGTCGACCGTCGTGCCGGGCCAGTTGCCCATCGTCACGTTGGCCCGAGTGAGCGCGTTGAACAGGGTTGACTTACCCACGTTGGGTGCGCCCACGAGCACTACCACCGGACGGCCGGTGGCGGTGACGTCAGGCGGCGGGCTGCAGCAAGGCTTGGTCAACGGCAGCGACGACCTCGGCACGATCTGGACGTCAACGCGGGACAGCGTCGTAGCACTCGCCGATGCGGCTATGTCAGCGTGGCTGGTCACGCGCGAGGCTCGACGATCAGGGTG
>DAOOHL010000289.1:0-2338 GCA_035416185.1 Propionibacteriaceae bacterium
AACTGCTGCGCGATCGCCGAGCCGTCGGGCTGCGCGACTAGGTGGGGCCAGTACTCGAGGCTCACGGCGGGCTGGCTCCGGCCCTCGTTGCGCAGGGTGACCCAGCCCATCCCGATCGCCTCGACCTCCAGCCGACCGAAGTAGTCGAGCCACTCCCGATAGCGGGGTAGGTAGTCCGGCGTGCCAGCGAGCCCGGCATCGGTCAGCCAGATCTCGATGTACTCGTACGGGTCGAGCACCTCCCGTTGGATCACGACCGCGTCGCACCCCGTGGGCTCGATCCAGCCAGCCAGACGGTCCTCCCACGGCTGACCGGCAAGATGGACCCAGTTGCCGAGCACCTGGAGGGTCCCACCCGGGGCGAGGTGCTTCGCGCCGTCGGTGACCACAGCCCGCATCAGGCCATCGGCCTCGTACGAACCCTCTCGGTAGACCAGCCGCTCGTGGGTGGTGGGCGACATGACGAAAGGTGGGTTGGTGGTGATCAGGTCGTACTGTTGGCTGGCAACGGGCTCGTACAGGGAGCCCAGCCGCAGGTCCGCCCGGGCGCCCGACAACGCCAGGGTGAGGTGAGCCAGCTCAAGCGCTCGCGGGTTCAGGTCCGTGGCCGTGATCTGGTTGACATGCTGCGCGAGATGCAGCACCTGAACCCCACATCCGGTGCCCAGGTCGAGCGCCGCGCCGACCCTGTCGCGGATGGTCAGCTGCGCCAGCGTGGTGGACGCCGGTGAGATGCCGAGCACAAAGTCAGGCTTCGGCATGGACGGTCGGGTGTTGAGGGACGCGGCATGGTCAGAGACGACCCACCCCGCGACACCGTCGTCGGCTGCGTACGGGCGGATGTCGAGGGTGGCTCGGGTCTGCCCCTCGTGCGAAACGAGCATTCCGGCGGGGCTGAGGCCCCGTACGGGAAGTGCTGACTGGGCCAGCGAATCCGGCACTGCCTGCTGCAGGACGAACAGCCTGATCAGGGTTGCCAGGTTGTCGTCGCGGTCAGTCAGCGCTCGCTCCGCGGCGATGGTGTGGTTGCGTGCGAGGCCCGCCTCTCCTTCGGCACCGATCGCCTGGTTCACCGCATCGACGGTGTAGCTGGCGAGCTCCAGAGCGCCACGCAGGGCAGCAACGTCCTCGGCGGACAGCAGCGGCTGGGTCATGGGGTGACCGTATCCGCTTCATCCTCCTGCCCCGGTACGGGCACGACCTCGAACTCAAGGCCGTCCAGTCCGAGAGCACGAAAGGTGCCTGGCAACGGCTTCACCTCGCCCAGGAGGCGAGCGAGCGCGTCGTCGGTCAGTTTGATGTCGACGAACCCACCATCCCGAATCCAGGTGGAGACAGCACCAGAGTCGAACAGCAACGCCCCCTCACCGCCTGCCAGGACGAGGGACTTGCCGTACGGGAGCCTGGTCGGCAGTGCCGTGAGGAGGGCGTTGGCGGCCACCGTGCTGAGGACGACGACGGTGTCGCTTCCTCGTTCGGTGACGGTCACGTCGCTGACATACACCGTGCCCTGGCTCGATCCATCTCGTTGACGCCCCTCGACGACGCGCTGGCGAACCTCGGGATCGGTCAGCACTGAGTTTCTGGTGAGGTCGGTCACACCGCGTGGGTACTTCTCGGCGATCACCCCAGTGAAACCGGAAGAGGTCCAGGTGGTGACGGCCTCCAGCTCGTCAGCGGTGATGCCCACGCCCTGGAGGAAGTCGACGGTGCCGCGCGGTGTCTCGATCGAGCCCAGGTCTGGGTCGGCGATGAACAGGAGGGCGGTGATGTCGGTCTCCTCCTCGGCCGCGATCGGTCCGTTGGCGTCGATGTGGTGCCCGGCGGCGAAGGTGTTCCCGCTGCGGAAGACGTAACGGGCCAGGTTCTGGATCAGGTTGATCGGCCAGACCGGTGGCGCAGCGGCGGGGTCGCTGGCCGCTGGATCGGCCAGGCGGAAGGTGAGCTCGAACCCGTACCCGGACGCTGTTGGCTCGTCGTCAGTGCTGGGCTCAGGTGGGTCGGTCTCGTAGAGGTCGCTGAAGCCGTACGAGACGTAGTGCCAGTGCGGTACGGGGTCAACGGCCCGGTAGACGTCGAAGCCGTCGATCGGGTCGGGGCCACCCAGGACGTACTTGATCAAGGTTCCGTAGTGGAGCGGATCGGGCTGATCAGGGTAAGCACGCCTGCAGGCTGCTGTGATCGCGTCCCAGCCTGGTGAAGCGTCGTCGGCGGGCTGGTCCTGCGATGGCGGATCGCCGCCGCCCTTGAAGAACTTGTCGAACAGACCCATCGTTGACTTCCTTCCTCCGGTTCACAGCCATCCTTGCCGCCAGCGGGTCCGACTGGCGCGGCGTTG
>DAOOHL010000290.1:0-2295 GCA_035416185.1 Propionibacteriaceae bacterium
ACGGCCCCATCGACTGGGCGACCGCCGAGAACCTGGCGTTCGGCTCGCTGGTGATGGAGGGCCGGCCCGTCCGGCTGACCGGCCAGGACTCCCGGCGCGGCACGTTCTCCCAGCGGTTCGCTGCGGTGGTCGACCGCCGAAGCAACGACGCCTTCATCCCGATCCAGCACCTGTCCGACGACCAGGCCACCTTCGAGGTGTACGACTCGCTGCTCAGCGAGTACGCCGTGATGGGCTTCGAGTACGGCTACTCCGTGGCCGCCCCCGAAGCGCTCGTGCTGTGGGAGGCGCAGTTCGGCGACTTCGCCAACGGCGCCCAGACGATCGCTGACGAGTTCATCTCGTCGGGCAACGCGAAGTGGACCCAGAAGTCGGGCGTCGTGTTGATGCTGCCGCACGGCTACGAGGGTCAGGGTCCGGACCATTCGTCGGCCCGCATCGAACGCTGGCTGCAGCTCTGCTCCGAGGGTGCCCTCGCGGTCTGCCAGCCGTCGACACCGGCGAGCCACTTCCACCTGCTCCGTACGCATGCCTACGTGAACTGGCACCGCCCCCTGGTGATCGCCACGCCGAAGTCGATGCTGCGCAGCAAGCAGGCCGTGTCGATGCCGAAGGACTTCACCGAGGGCCGCTGGCAGCCCGCGATGGGCGACCCCACGATCACCGATCCCTCGAAGGTGGAGCGGGTGCTGATCTGCTCGGGCAAGGTGCGCTGGGAGCTGTACGGGGAGCGCGAGCGCCAGGGATTCAACGAGAAGGTCGCGATCCTCACGTTGGAGCGGCTCTACCCGCTGCCGGCCAAGGAGCTCGCGGCCGAGCTGGACAAGTACCGCCACGTCACCGACATCCGCTACGTGCAGGACGAGCCGTCCAACCAGGGCGCCTGGTGGTTCATGGACCTCTACCTCGCCGACGCCATCCGCAAGCACCTGCCCGACTATGACCTGGTCATGCGTCCGTTCACCCGTCCCGAGGCTTCCGCCCCGTCGGTGGGGTCGGTCAAGGTGCACGAGGCGCAGCAGGCAGCGCTGTTGAAGGCCGCCCTGTCGGACGACGAGGGCTGACCGGTGTACTTCACCGACCGCGGCATCGAGGAGATGGAGGCCAGGCGGGGCGAGGAGGAGGTCTCGTTCGTCTGGCTCGGCGAGCAGTTCCGTACCTTCGTCGACCTCAACCCCGAGTTCGAGGTGCCGGTGGAGCGCCTCGCCACCTGGCTCGCCCGGCTGGACGATGACGACGACGACTGAGGCTGCCCGTCCTTTTTCGCTCACCCTGGCAGCCGGCCTGGTCTGGCTGGTCGCCCTTGTCATCGCGGTGATCGGCATCGGCTCCATCGCCCAGCTGCACGGCCGGTTCTCCGTCGGCGTGGGCGTGATGCTGCTCGCGTACGCTGCTCTGCTGGGCTGGGTGGGCTCCTCCGCGTGGCGTCGACGGTTCTACTCCCGAGGCATGCTCGTCGGCACCGGTCTGCTCCATCTGGCCGTCGCCTTGAGCTCCATCTCAGCGGGGAACGTACCGGTCTGGATCGCCGTGGCCGCTATCAGCGCGCTGACAATCGGTGGCGCCATGGCACCGTCGACCGCGGCGGCGCTCAAGATCACTTCCAGAACGGACGATTCCGAGATATAGTCGGGAAGTTGAAATCGATATCATCGATCGGGCATCGCAGTCCCGGATCGGCGACGAGTTCAGCCAGTTCCCTTCTGGATGCGGGTCCGTAGCGTTAGAGTCAAGGTCGGCCCAGTCGGGCCGGTTGATCGGAAACGTACTGTGGAACGCCGTGACAGTCTCAGGTGTGGGCTGACGGTTGGATGTGACAACGTGAAGATCGGGGAGTCGCCCGGTCGATAGGAGTTTTGAACCCATGGACTGGCGCCACCAGGCTGCCTGCCTCACCGAGGACCCGGAGCTGTTCTTCCCCATCGGGAACACCGGACCGGCCCTCCTCCAGATCGAAGAGGCCAAGCGTGTGTGCGCGCGCTGCGATGTCCGCGACAAGTGCCTGCAGTGGGCTCTCGAAGCGGGCCAGGACCACGGCGTCTGGGGCGGTCTGTCCGAGGATGAGCGCCGCGCTCTGAAGCGCCGCGTCGCCAGGTCGCGCGTCCGTTCCAGCTGACCACCGCTCCTGCGGCCCCGTTCTCAGGCCGCGGTGCTACGAGACCGGAATCTCCACCACGGCGGTCGATCCGCCGCCTTCGTTGTTGCGCAGGGTGAAGGTGCCGTGCAGGTCGCTCACCAGCGTTGTGACGATCGACAGGCCCAGACTGGTACGAGCGCTGCCCCCCAGCTGGAACC
>DAOOHL010000291.1:0-2279 GCA_035416185.1 Propionibacteriaceae bacterium
AGCGACTCAGGTGCTGCCCTCTACCGGCGGCTGCGGTTCACGGCGGTCGCCCAGATCACCCAGTTCTCCTGCCCCAGGTGAGGGGATGCGTGAATGCCCGACAGCGGATGCCGTTCACATCCTCGTACCCGACCTCCCGGAAGCCCACCTTCTCGAGCACCCGAACACTGGCGTCGTTGCCGACCTCGACGACGGCGTGAAGCGGCACATCAACCGTGTTCGCCATGTGCCAGCCGACGAGAGCTTCGGCGATCTCGGTGGCGAGCCCTGATCCCCACCGGTCGCGCCGGATGGTGAACTTGAGCTCTCGGCGTTCGTGCGTCCCACCGAACCCTGCCCGCCCCACCAGGTGGCCGTCGGGGTCGGCGAGGCGCCACGTGGTCCAGCCGCGAGCGGCATCCTCGGCGATGTACTCGTCCACAAGACCCCGCACGTCGTCGCGTGACTCGGGTCGGCCGTTGCGGACGAACCTCATGGTCTCGGGGTCGGAGTGGACCTCCTGGAGGGAGTCGACATCGCCCGGCAGCCACGAGGTCAGGATGAGGCGCGAGGTCGTCAGGACGACGGCCCGCTGCATCCGGTCCGGCCCGCGCTCCACGTCGAGCAGTCTCGCAGCCAACCCCACGCGGTGGAGAACGGTCGAGGGTCTGCGTGCTCTGATGGTGTGATGCACCACGTGGTTCTTGGAGCGCTCGTCGTTGACCGTTGCGTTCTGCTTGCCCATCGGAGTCCGAACAAGCAGGCCTACCCCGGTGTGTGGGATCTTCCCGGTGGAGTGGTCGAGGCAGGTGAGTCCGACATGGAAGCCCTGTCGAGGGAGCTCTGGGAGGAACTCGGCATCAGGATTGAGATGACGTCAGTGGTGCCCTTGGCCAGTGTGGTGGCTGGATCTCCTGAGGATCCGGCCCAGATCACCGCCTGGCTGATTCGGGCGTGGCACGGCATGCCCGAGAACCTGGCGCCCGAGGAGCACCTGGCCATCCAGTGGATCGACATGGATCAGCTGCCGCCGCTCGCCCACCGTTCCGTGCACAGGGCCCTGGCTCAGGCCGTGCGAGGTCAAGACCCAGCGACGGAGTTCTAGCTCCAGAGCGCGTTGGACGTGCAGCACCTGTTGTCCCGCGACGGCTACCAACGAAGTCGGCGTGAACGGCATCCCGTCGAGATCCTGAGCGCCACGACGGCGATGATGGGCGCGTGACCGTGATCCCGCCCGAGCCGACCACGGTGGCGCCGGGCCCTGAGGTCGTGTCGGCGTTGCTTGCCGAACAGGTACCCCACCTGGCCGATCTCCCCGTTCGGGCGAGCCATGCCTCGGGCAGCAGCAACTGGGTCTTCCGCCTGGGCGACGACCTGGCCGTGCGCCTACCCCGAGCGGAGCGGTACGTGCCTGACCTGCTCAAGGAGATCCGGTGGCTGCCCCACCTCGCCCCGCACGTGGCCGCGCCCGTTCCTGAGGTCGTTGCCTCCGGTGAAGCCAACCGGCTCTTCCCTCGCCAGTGGGCCGTCGTGTCGTGGGTTCCCGGCGCCTCTCCCGACACGCTCGATGAGGCGCAGCAGGCCAGGCTTGCGCAGACACTCGGCGCCTTTGTGCAGAGCCTGCACGAAGTCGATACGGACGTGGTGCAGCGCGGCGGCCCATACGGCGGCCACCACGGCGCCGAAGCGTGGGGTTACCGGTGCGGCGAACCGGTCACCGACATCATCGACGGCTGGGCCGAGCAGTCAGCTACAGACCTGGCGGACCTCTTCGACCCGGCTCGCGTTCGCGAAGCCTGGCGCCGGCTTCGCCGCGTGCCACCCGCCACGCAACCTCCGTGCTGGGTGCACACCGACCTGTCTGCGGAGAACCTCCTCACCCACCGCGACGGCAGCCTGGCCGGAGTGATCGACTTCGGCGGTATCGGGATCGGGGACCGGTCCATTGACCTGCTCTACGCGTGGAGCCTGCTCGATGAACCAGCACGCGAAGTGCTGCGTGTCGCGTCCGCGTCTGACGAGGCCACCTGGGTCAGAGCCCGGGCCTGGGCCTTCGTCGGCCCCGGCCTGGCGACCATCGCCAACTACCGCCACACCATGCCCGCCAGAACCACCCGGCTCATCGCCATGGTCGAGGCCGTCGCGGCAGAGGTCGGGGTCGAGCTGCGCTGACATGCGCATCCGCTCGAGCACGAGGGTCCGCTCTCTGAGTATTCTTTTACTGCTACGGTGCACCTGTGCGCGGGGGCAGACCGTCGAAGGACTCACAAGGAGTCGCCGCAGTCGGCCAAGTCGTCGGT
>DAOOHL010000292.1:0-2072 GCA_035416185.1 Propionibacteriaceae bacterium
GGATGCCGAGCCGGTCGTAGGTGTTCTTGATGTCCTCGGGCAGGTCCTCCCACGACTGGGCCTGCTTCTCGGTCGACCGAACGAAGTACTTGATGTTGTCGAAGTCGATCTCCGACAGGTCCGCACCCCAGGTCGGCATCGGCTTGCGCTCGAACATCTTGAGCCCCTTGAGGCGCAGGTCGAGCATCCACTGCGGCTCGTTCTTGAGCCGCGAGATGTTGCGGACAACGTCCTCGCTGAGACCGCGCTGGGCGATCAGGCCGGCCTCGTCAGAGTCATGCCAGCCGAACCGGTAGCTGCCGAGGGCGGCGAGATGCTCGTCCTGGGTGCTGCCGAGTCCTGGTGCGAGAGACGCGATGGGCTGCTCGGTCTGGGTCATGCCGACTCCTTCTCGTGGTCGTGCTTCTCAGGTCGTACGGGATGCGGGACGTGAAGCGTACACACACCGTCACCGTGGGCGATCGTGGCGAGCCGCTGTACGTGTGAACCGAGGAGGCGGCCGAAAACTTCCGCCTCAGCCTCACAGATCTGGGGAAACCTTGCGGCGACGTTGGCCACCGGGCAGTGATGCTGGCACAGCTGCTCGCCCGACCGGACCGGCTGGACCGCCGCCATGAAGCCGTCGTCGCCGAGCACCTCGGTGAGCGCTTCGAGCGCTGTGACAGACCCCTCGTTCTCGGAGGACTGCCGAGCGCGCATCTCCTCGCGGTAGCGCTCCTCGACGGCCGCGAACCTGGTCCGGGCGAAGTCGCCGACGGCGTCGACCCCGACGGTCTCGGCCAGGTACTCGAGCACCTCGACCGCCAGGTCGTCATAGGCATGGGCGAAGTCGGCGCGCCCAGCATCGGTCGGGACAAACACCTTCGCCGGTCGGCCGCGCTCACGGACACCGTACGAACGACGCTCACGGGTCGTGACCAAGCCCCGCTCGGTCAGGACGGCCAGGTGGCGTCGTACGGCGGCTGGCGTCAGCTCAAGCACGCTCGCGATCTCGGCAGCGGTCGTCGCGCCCCGCTTCATGATCAGGGTCATGACCCGCTCCCGAGTGCCGGCGTCGTCCGGCATCGCCGGACCTGACACCCCTTGCTGCACCTCGGTTTTCACGACACCATCCTTCCCTAATCAAACAGATGAATCAAACGCGCCGGTGACGGGAGCGCTTCTGGGATGGGTCCACGATTGCCCGCTCGGCCACGTTGATGGAGCCTGAACATGATTTCCCCTAGGGTGACGTGGTCCGTCCACCGTTTTGGAACGCTCATCGCCGAGCAGCAAGGGGATCCCCGTGTCCGTCGCACGTGCAGCCCGTCGCAGGCTTCTGCTGACCGCCCTGCCACTCCTCGCGCTGGCTGGCTGCGCTGGGGCACCCGGAGGTGCCCCCACCGGTGGCGGCGACGCGAACCTCACCCTGCCCCCGCTCAACGGCAGCGTGCCGGTCGCGGGCATGGACCCGCGGCTGCTGCTGGCCGCGGGCGTCGTGGTGTGCCTGCTCGGTCTGCTGTTCAGCAACGTCAGCCTCGTCGACCTGAAGAAGCGACCGGCCCACGCCTCGATGCTCGAGGTCGCCCAGCTGATCTACGAGACCTGCAAGACGTACGTGATCCAGCAGGGCCGGTTCCTGCTCACGCTGTGGATCTTCATCGCGAGCGTGATCTTCGTGTACTTCCTCTTCTTCGCCGGACTCGGTTGGTTCAAGACGCTGGTCGTGCTGGCGTTCAGCGTGATCGGCATGCTCGGCTCCGTCGGCATCGCCATGTTCGGCATCCGGGTCAACACGATCGCCAACAGCCGTGCCGCCTTCGCCTCGCTGAAGGGCAAGCCGTACGAGGTCTACTACATCCCGCTGCGCTCGGGCATGAGTATCGGGATGATGCTGATCTCGATGGAGCTGCTGATGCTCCTGGCGATCCTCCTGGTCATCCCGCCTGACATCGCCGGCGCGTGCTTCGTGGGCTTCGCCGTGGGCGAGTCACTCGGCGCCTCCGCGCTGCGCATCGCGGGTGGCATCTTCACCAAGATCGCCGACATCGGCGCCGACCTGATGAAGATCGTGTTCAAGATCAAGGAGGACG
>DAOOHL010000293.1:0-2036 GCA_035416185.1 Propionibacteriaceae bacterium
GAGCCCCACGGACGCCCCGGGTCCGTACGGCGCATCCGCCCGGTGGACCCCTAAGGGCTGGCACCCTTCGCCCCGCCTACGATGCTGTGCGTGTCCGCGCCCGAACGCTCTGACGCCCGGCTCGGAGCTCTCGCGTTGCTCGGCGCGGCACTGCTGTTCGCTGCCAACAGCATCGTGGCCAAGACCGCCATGACCGCGGGCGGCATGGAGCCCTTCCGGCTCGTCTCGTTGCGGAACCTCTTCGCGGGGGCAGTGCTGGTCGTGGTGCTCGCCTTCGTCTCACCCCGCGAGCTCCGCCTCAGCCGCGCGGCCGCAGCTCGGTTGATCCCGCTGGGCGTGGTCGGGCTGGCGGCGCTCCAGGGCGCATCGTTCAGCCACATCCGGAGGTTGCCCATTGGCGTGGGGATGTTGATCCAGTACACGGCACCCTTGATCGTCGCCTTGGTCGCTCACTTCCTGTTCAAGCAACGACTCAGAAAGCGAGCCTGGGTCGCCCTCGCACTGGCGCTGCTCGGGTTGGCTCTCGTGGCGCGGGTTCCCGCGGGCATGTCGCTGGATCCGGTCGGCCTGGCGTTCGCGGCCGCCGCAGCCGTCTGCATGGCGATCTACCTGATCCTCGGCGAGCAGTCCGCCCGGACCAGCTCACCCATCGCCGCCCAGACCTGGATGGTGGTCTTCGCCGCCCTCGCCTGGCAGGTCGTCCGGCCGGTTTGGACGTTCGACTTCACCACCCTCGCCGTGCCCGTGGCCCTGCCTACGGGGCTGGGGTTCGGGCCCGTACCGCTCGGATGGCTCGTGGCCTCCATCGTCGCGTTCGGCACGCTCGTCCCGTACGCGCTGGTGATGTACGGGATCCGCCACACCGGCGCCGCATTGGCAGGCATGATCACGCTCGCCGAGCCGCTGACCGGCGCTGGCCTCGCCTGGCTGCTGCTGGGGGAGGTGCTGTCCCCGCTGCAGCTGACCGGTATCTCGATCTGCCTGGCGGGCATCCTGCTCGCCTTGTCAGCGCGCCGTCGTCGCCGTCGGCCACCCCCGCCGCCGGGCTGAGGTCAGCCGAGGAGGTAGGCGACCTCGTTCGTCAGGAGTCGGCGCCGGTCGGCGGACTCGTACGTACGGCCCATGTGACCGAGAGCGTCATAGATCGCGCGGTCGCTTGGTGCCACCCACACCACCGGGTAGATCACGTCACTGGTCTCGTGCATCAAGACCGGAGTGATGCCGTCGTGGACGTCGATCTTCCAGTAGCGCTCGTCGTACGCGATCACTCGGTCGAGCCCGTCGAGGATCGGGTGCTTCTCGGCTCCAGGCATCGGCTCGAAGACGGCCAGTGACCGCTCGGGATGGCTCGAGACACCCGGCACCCAGGTGCCTCCGCAGATCTCGAACCAGCGGTCCCAGTCGCGGAACGCATTGATGCCGGTGTGGATGGCGAGGACGGGATGGTTGTCAGCCCACTCTCCCAAGCGGTCGTACGCCTCAGCCCACTCCGGCGGCGTCGGCAGCGGGTGACGCGGGTCCGTCCCGCCACCGGCGTTGACGACCAGCACGTCCACCCCGGCCAAGTCGGAGATGGCGTCGGGCTCGGCGTCCCGTACGTCGACCTGATAGCCAGCCTCGGCGAGCGTCCGGGCGATCGCCGGGGTCGTCTCGTGGAACGGATGCCAGGGGTCAGAGTGCCGACCTGTGCCGTCGATGATGCGAATCAGAGCCATGACCTCATGCTCCCAGGCCTCCGACACGACATTGGCGGCAATCGCGACTGAACGTGGATCGCTAGGTCAACGACGGCCATGATCGATCAACTGGAAGACGATGATGTCGGTGAATGGGGTGTCCCCGCTCACAACGAGCCGACCCGTGTGTTCGAGCGCAAGCGTCGCAGTCGGCGCAGCCGAGGATGAACTCTGACGACTCGCCGAACTCGTGGCGCCGAGCGGTCAGCACATCACGTAACGCGCGCCTCCGTTGTTGCGACGTCTATCGACATGGCCCCATCCACGTCGCCCGACCTTCCGCAGCCTGACCTTTTGGCA
>DAOOHL010000294.1:0-2011 GCA_035416185.1 Propionibacteriaceae bacterium
GATGGACGGGGCCAGGGTGGCCGGTGCCGGTGATGACCGGGAGAGCGCGGAGGGCCGGATCAGCGCCGGCGTGCGCCATGTCGTCTCGGTGCGCAAACAGACCCCGCAGCTGCATGCCGCGGTCGAGAGTGTCGTGGTGCCGAGCCCGGATCCGCGACTCCTGTTGCTGCGCCGCGACCATCCCCTGGGCGCGATGCTGCAGGTGTACAACGTCAGTGAAGCGCCGGTCTACCTGCCGCTCGATGTGGTCAGGGGCGTCGTCGGGGAGTCGGCGGAGGAGCGCCTGAGCGGCTACTGGTACGACCTCACGCCAGCCAGCATGCTGGTGGAGCCGTACCAGGCGCTCTGGCTCACGGCCGTCGGCGCCGACCCGGTGTGAGCTGGCGCGGCGAGCCGCTCTGAGCTCAACTTCCAGTCCCAGGCCATCTGGGACGGGGCGAAGAACCCGTCTCGACAGACTCGGGTGACCAACCTACTCGGGACGATCACTGGCGGCCGACTCGGCCCACCAGGCCTGCCTTCACCCCTGGCCACTCGTCGATGATGACGCTGAACACGACGGTGTCGCGGGGGCTGCCGTCCTCCCGTACGGTCTCCCGTCGCAGCACACCCTCTCGCGTGGCGCCGAGCTTGGCGATGGCGGCCTGACTACGGGTGTTGAGCACATCGGTCTGAATCTTGACGCGTCCGTGGCCAAGGGTCTCGAAGGCTTCGGTGAGCAGCAGCAGCTTGGCCTCAGGGTTGACCGCCGTACCCCACCACCGGGTGCCATAGATGGTCCAGCCGATGTGGCCGGACTGCTTGACCAGGTCGACATCCCCGTACGACGTCGTCCCGACCAGCGTTCCCTTCTCGCCCAGGTCACTGTCGGCGACCAGCCGGATCGCGTAGCAGACCC
Source organism: Propionibacteriaceae bacterium (assembly GCA_035416185.1). GTDB lineage: Bacteria > Actinomycetota > Actinomycetes > Propionibacteriales > Propionibacteriaceae > JBHAES01. Next base: position 899 of record DAOOHL010000294.1, read on the forward strand.
GGCCGGCGCCCTTGCCGTTCGGTGGCTCGATGCCGAGGCAACGCTGTCGAGCGAGGACCTGTGCGTCGTCGAGATCGGCAGGCTGGCGATGGATGACGTAGCCGGCCCCGTACAGCGCGGGATCAGTGAGGATCTCGGCCAGATCGTCAACGTCAGCCTCGACGAAAGGGTCCAGGCGAACGTGGCGGCCGACCAGCGGAACACCCGAGGGAAGGATGGGCACACTGGAACGCTACCCGTCGGATAAGTCAAGACCTGCGAAAGAGGCTTACCAGCCAAGATGGTTGAAATATCAACTAAAGGGAGTAGGCTTGAACCATGACGATGCCCGTTCTTTACCTGTCCCATGGAGCCCCGCCGCTGGCCGACGATGAGACCTGGACCTCGCAGCTGCACGCCTGGAGCGCCGAGCTGCCCAAGCCCAAGGACATCCTGATCGTGTCGGCCCACTGGGAGGCGTCACCTGCCACGATCTCGTCCACGACGGCTGGTACGCCGTTGGTGTACGACTTCTGGGGCTTCCCGCAGCGCTACTACTCGGTCACGTACGACGCGCCGCCCGCACCCGAGCTGGCGCAGAAGGTCGCCCGGGCCGTCGGTGGCTCGGTGCAGCAGGACGAGAGCCGCGGGCTGGACCACGGCGCCTACGTGCCGCTGGTGGAGCTGTTCCCGGAGCGTGATGTGCCTGTCCTCCAGCTGTCGTTGCCCACGCTCGACCCGCACAAGCTGTTCGCACTGGGGGAGCGGCTCGCGGAGCTCCGCGACGAGGGCACGATGATCATCGGTTCCGGCTTCACCACCCACAACCTGCGCTGGTTCAACCCGGGCGCCCCCGCTGACGCCGCCCCGCCAGCGGTTTCGGCCGAGTTCGACCACTGGGCCGCCGAGGCGATGGAACGGCAGGACGTCGACTCGATCCTGCACTTCGACACCCAGGCGCCGGGCGCGCGTGAGGCGCATCCCCGTACCGAACACTGGGCGCCCCTGTACGTCTCCCTCGGCGCAGCAGCGGCCTCTGGTGGGGTGGCGAACAGGTCTGTCGTGGACGGCTTCTGGTACGGGCTGTCGAAGCGGTCCTGGCAACTCGGCTGACCAGCTGACGCGGCCCACGCG
>DAOOHL010000295.1:0-1993 GCA_035416185.1 Propionibacteriaceae bacterium
TTCCGGCGGCTCTTGAGTTCCCGTTCCTCTTGTCGGTGGGCGGCCAACTCGTCCGAGGCAGGATCGATGCTGCCTACACCGCGCCCAGCATTGTGCCTGCTGGCCACGACGTCCTGATCGTCGACTGGAAGACGGGGCGGTCCCAACCGGACCGCCTCCAGCTGGGGCTTTATCGCCTCGCGTGGGCTGAGCTCCATGGGCTTCGTCTTGAGAGAGTCGCCGCGGCCTTCCACCATGTGCGGACGGACCGGTTGGAGATTGTCGAGGGGCTTCCGGATCGCTCCGCGATAGAGGGTCTCATGCGCAGGCTTGGCGGAAGGTAGCGTGTCGACGGTGAGCAACTACTGGGCAGATCCGGCGCCGTTCCACCGCCTCGACGAGGTGCGCCGTCAGGAACCGGCGGTCGCCGCACTGTGGCCTGCAGCGTGCGTTCTGCTGGTGAGTGACCGAGGTGGCTTCGGCGTTGTCCACGGATCCGACGGACCGCAGCTACGGACCGAACCGGCGTCAACGCCGTACGACCCTGCCCGTCATTGGCTGCTCGGACGGGTCGGCGACCAAGCGTGGTTCGCCACCCCGGAACCTGTCGACAGTCCCATGACCATCCGTGAGGTCGGTTCACAACTGTCTCCTCCCGAGCTGGGTCTCGCCACCATGGCGGCAGCTCTCGAGGAGTGGCACCGCCTGGAGCCCCACTGCCCCCGGTGCGGCGGCCTGACCACGGTGATCGCAGCAGGGATGGCACGCAGTTGCCAGGCTTGCGGGCGCGAGCTGTTCCCTCGGACAGATCCGGCCGTGATCGTCGCCGTGACCGACGAGTCCGACCGCCTGCTCCTGGGTCACCAAGGCGTCTGGCCTGTGGGCCGGTACTCCGTGCTGGCAGGTTTCGTGGAGGCAGGGGAGTCCCTGGAGCAGGCGGTTCACCGTGAGGTGTACGAGGAGGCGGGCATCCTGCTCAGGGACGTGACGTACGTGGCGAGCCAGCCTTGGCCCTTCCCGCGGTCGGTCATGCTCGGGTTCCATGCCGTCGCACGAACCACTGACATCGTCGTCGACGGTGAGGAGATCGTCGAAGCGCGGTGGTTCACCCGTGAGGAGCTGCTGGCCGAGGTCGACCAGGGCACGGTCGGTCTTCCCGGTGCGTCCTCGATCGCGCATCGTCTCGTCTCCGCCTGGCTGAACCCCGCCTGACCTCGACTGAGCGGAGTCGGCTCACGCTTGGCCGCGGCGAGCAGCAGTTCGCCAGGATCAGAGTCGGGTCCGCAGGCCGGATGCTCGAAGCGCCCGGCGCGTCACCGCCTGCTCCAGGGCGGCAGGGTGGGCGACCAACGTGACGTGGTGAGACGCTCGCGTCAGTGCCGTGTAGAGAAGCTCCCTGGTCAACAGCGGAGATCCCAGCATCGGCAGCACGACCGTGATTGCGGTGAACTGGCTGCCTTGTGCCTTGTGGACCGTGAGGGCGTGGACCGTCTCGACGCTCTCCAGTTGGGCTGGCGCAAGCAGCAGCGGGATGCTGCCGGTGTCGAGCGCCGCGCGCAGCCCACGACCAGTGTCGATGATGATGCCGCTGTCGCCGTTGCTGATCCCCAGGTCAGGGTCGTTTCTTGTGACGAGGAGGGGCTGGCCCGGGTACCGATCCTCCGAATCGCCGTACTGAGGCAGTTCCTCGACCAACCACTTCTCGATCTGGCGGTTCCAGACCTCAGTGTTGAGCGGCCCGCTGCGGTGAGCGCACAGCACCCGATGATGCTTGAGCTGGTCCAGTGCTAGGCGCGCGTCTCCAGCCCTCGCCGCCTGCACCGCCTGTTTCGCTGCGGGGAGGATGGACGCGCGCAGGGACGCCAGGTCAGCTTGTGTGATCGTGCCAGCATCGTCCATCCGGATCCATCGAGCAGTGGGGCCCGACGGCTCGGACGCGGAGTCCAGAAGGTCTCGGACGGCGGCAGGTTCTCCTGCGCGAACGGCTGCCGCGAGCTGGCCAAGAACGCCGTCG
>DAOOHL010000296.1:0-1964 GCA_035416185.1 Propionibacteriaceae bacterium
GCAGCGTTTCCCGAGCTGGTTCGCCCAGCGCTCCTGGGCCCTCTGGCTGGTGCTGCTGCCGCTGGGCCTGGTCACATGGGCGCTGGTGCACTCGTCAGGCATCCACGCGACGATCGCGGGCGTGGTGTTGGGGCTCTGCGTCCCGGTCCGCAGGATCCGGGCCGAGGACTCCCGCGTCCCGGCTGTCGCTCACGTCCTCGAGCAGCAGATCCGACCGTTCTCGGCAGGCTTCGCGGTTCCGGTGTTCGCCCTGTTCTCAGCCGGTGTCACGGTCGGCGGCCTCGACCAGCTCCGTGCAGCGCTCGTCGACCCCGTCACCATCGGCGTCATGGCAGGGCTCGTGCTGGGCAAACCCATCGGCATCGTGGGCAGCACGTGGCTGGTGACCCGGTTCACGAAGGCCAGCCTCGACGACTCGGTCAGCTGGGCTGACCTCGCCGGCATCGGCCTCCTGGCTGGAATCGGGTTCACCGTGTCGCTGCTCGTCACTGAGCTGAGCTTCCCCGGTCAGGAGACCCTCACCGACCACGCCAAACTGGGGGTTCTGGTCGCGTCGGTCACGGCGTCGCTTGTCGCGACGGTCGTGTTGGGCGTACGGAACCGCCGCTACCGCGCCCTGTCTGCCGAAGCCTGACTCAGATGACCGGGCGCATCCGGGTGCGCTCGGAGCGGCGATGCAGCAGCCAGGCCGCCAGAAGGCCACCGATCGCGCCACCCAGGTGCCCCTGCCACGCGACGAACGGGCCGACGGCCCACGGGAAGATGCCGAGCAGTGCGTACCCGTACGCGAACATCACCACGAGACCGATGCCCAGATGCAGCCAGGACCGTGACAGGAAGCCACGCACGATCAGGTAGGTGATCAGCCCGAAGATCACGCCGGACGCTCCGACGACAACCGCTTGGACAGGCCCGATGAGCCACGCGAACACTCCCGACGTCAGCCAGGAGGTGGCCACGGTGACCAACCACTTCTTGATCCCCTCGGTCCACAGCACGGTTCCCAGGGCGAACAGCGGTACGGAGTTGGCTGCCAGATGCCCAAAGCCCGCATGCAGCAGGGGAGCGACCACGATCCCGCCGAGGCCTTCGACGGTCCGAGGCACGATGCCGAAGGCGTCCAGCGAGTGGCTGACCACCGTGTCGACCACCTCGATCACCCAGAGCCCGGCCACGACCAGAGCCATGACGATCAGTGCTTGTTTGAGGCGGGGCCCGATCTTCTCCATGGATCCAGAATGCCCGTCCGGGCAAGCCGTATGGGGAAGCAACCCGTCAGTCGCCCAGGCCGTCCAGCTCGAGCCGATCCTCGCGGACCCGGGTGGCCAGGTCGAGCTTGGTGTACGTCGGACGGCCAGCATCGGTGTACTTCCGCTTCACCCGCTCGAGATACTCCCGCGCTGTCCCGTACGCCACTCCGGCCCGCCGGACTGCCGCCTGCAGCGTGGCGCCCGACGCGTACGCCGTCAGCACGACCCGCTCCTGAGGCGACAGCTGAGGACGGTTCGGCCGGGCATCGCGGGACAGGACGAAGGCAAGCTCCGGGCTGACGACCGAGCGCCCCTCGGCCACGTCGCGGATCGCCTGTACCAGCACCTCGAGGTCCTGGTCCTTGGTGATGTACCCAGACGCGCCAGCCTCGATCGTGGCGAGCACCCCATCAGCGTCGGGGATTGTCGACACCACCAGCACTCGGGCGCCAGAGGCCAGCACCCGCTGGACGTTGTCGGCCGGGGCTGAGTGGTCGCGCAGGTTCAGGTCGAGCAGCACCACATGCGGCGGCGCGTCAGCGACGGCCGCCAGGTAGTCGCCCACCGTCGTCACCATCAGACCGAGATCGATGTCGGGCAGCGGTCGCAGCCACGAGTCCAGACCGCCCAACAGCATCCGGTCATCGTCGATCGCCGCGACCCTGATCACACTCATGCCGGCCACCTCAGCTCCACGGTTGTGCCCTGTCCTGG
>DAOOHL010000297.1:0-1903 GCA_035416185.1 Propionibacteriaceae bacterium
GCGCTTCCACCCGAGCGTCAACCTGTCGATCATCAAGTTCCTCGGCTTCGAGCAGACCTTCAAGAACTCCCTGACCGGCATGCCGATTGGCGGCGGCAAGGGCGGCTCGGACTTCGACCCGAAGGGCAAGTCCGACGCCGAGATCATGCGGTTCTGCCAGTCGTTCATGACCGAGCTCTATCGCCACCTCGGCGAGTACACCGACGTCCCGGCTGGTGACATTGGCGTCGGTGGCCGCGAGATCGGCTACCTGTTTGGGCAGTACAAGAGGATCACCAACCGCTACGAGTCCGGCGTCCTCACCGGCAAGGGCACCACCTGGGGCGGCTCGCTGGTGCGGACGGAGGCCACCGGCTACGGCACGGTCTTCTTCGCCCAGGCGATGCTGAGGGAGGCTGGCGAGTCGTTCGACGGCCGTACTGTGACCGTCTCCGGCTCCGGCAACGTGGCGATCTACGCGGTCGAGAAGGCTCAGCAGTACGGCGCCAAGGTGATCGCTGTCTCCGACTCGTCGGGCTACCTCGTCGACGAGCAGGGCATCGACCTCGACGTGCTCAAGGACGTCAAGGAGAACCGGCGCGGCCGGGTCAGCGACTATGTCGCCGCGGTCGGCAGCCGAGCTCGTGTGGTCAGCGACGGCTCGATCTGGGACATCCCGACAGACATCGCCCTCCCCTGCGCCACGCAGAACGAGCTCGACGCGAACCACGCCGCCACCCTGGTCAAGAACGGGCTCCGGCTCGTTGCCGAGGGGGCCAACATGCCGACCACGCCCAAGGGTGTCGAGGTGTTCCGCAACGCGGGCATCCTGTTCGCCCCCGGCAAGGCGAGCAACGCTGGTGGTGTCGCGACCAGCGCGCTGGAGATGCAGCAGAACGCGTCGCGTGACTCGTGGAGCTTCGAGACTGCCGAGGCGCGCCTCGAGCACATCATGAACGATATCCACGACCGCTGCCTTGATGCCGCTGAGCAGTACGGCCATCCTGGCGACTACGTCGTGGGCGCCAACCTGGCCGGCTACATCAAGGTCGCCGACGCCATGGTCGCCATGGGCGTCATCTGAGCCGACTTCGACCGACGCCCCCGCGACTGGTCGCGGGGGCGTTGTCATGTCCGGGGGCCTGCCGCCTAGGCTGCTCAGGTGGCGAGCAACGAGGAGACGGCCGACACCGGCTTGCTGATCGGCATCCGTGAGGCGCTCACCGCCCAGGCGGATCCGCAGCGGGCGGAACAGCAGCAGCGCTACATGAAGTCGAAGCTCCCCTACCATGGCCTGCCGAATCCGTTGGTGCAGCTGATCTGCCGCGAGCTGTTCGCCGTCCACCCCGTTCCGGATCGAGCCACCTGGGTAGCCACGGCTCTGACCCTCTGGGACGAGGCGACCCACCGCGAGGAGTGGTATGCGGCGATCAACCTGCTCCGCCACCGGCCCTACCGGTCATGGGCACAGGTGCCGGAGTCGCTCTCGCTGTACCAGCACCTGATCACCTCTGGGGCTTGGTGGGACGTCGTCGACGAGGTGGCCGCCCATCTGGTCGGTGACCTGGTCAGAGAGCATCACGCTCAGATCTCACCAGTGATGCGAGCCTGGGCGAGCGATGCCGACCCATGGCTGCGCCGTACGGCGATCATCTGCCAGCTCCGCTCGAAGGACGACACCGACGTCGACCTGCTCACTGACGCGATCGAGGCGAACCTTTCGCAGACGGGCTTCTTCCTGCGCAAGGCCATCGGGTGGGCATTGCGCGACTTCGCCCGTACGGACCCGGACTGGGTACGGGAGTTCGTCCGTACGCACGAGTCGTCATTGTCGGGGCTGTCCACGCGTGAAGCGTTGAAGCACCTCGGACCGCTCTAAGCGCCGAGCCAAGCCGAGGGGACCTGGGGCTGCGGCACGGAGATG
>DAOOHL010000298.1:0-1689 GCA_035416185.1 Propionibacteriaceae bacterium
CGGGGCAGTCTCTGGTGGAGTCGTCGCGGCATGGGTCGGTGAACGTGGTCGGCACGACCCAGCTGATGGACGCGCTCAACCGCCACCAGCTCCCCCGCCGGATCGTGCTGACCTCATCTCGGGCGGTGTACGGCGAAGGCGCGTGGCTGCGCGATGGCGCCATCTTCTACCCGCCGCAGCGCACCGCGGCGATGGTCGCCGATCACCAGTGGGACTTCCCCGGCGCCACCCCCCTCGCCATGGACGCGCGCGCCGTATCCCCCCACCCCGTCAGCGTCTACGCCGCCACGAAGGTCGCCCAGGAGCAGCTTCTGGGGGTCTGGGGTCGGGCGCTCGGCGTCGAGATTGCGGTCGTCCGGCTCCAGAACGTGTACGGTCCCGGCCAGTCGCTGTCCAACCCGTACACCGGCATCCTGTCGCTGTTCGCCCGGATGGCGCGGAGTGGCAAGGCCATCCCGCTGTACGAGGACGGCGAGGTACGGCGGGACTTCGTCCTGATCGATGACGTGGCTTCGGCGGTCCTGGCCGCCGCGACGGTCGCCGCCGACTTCCCGGATGCCATCGACATCGGCTCAGGCGAGTTCCAGACCATCCGGACCGCCGCTGAGCTGATCGCCGACTACTACGGCGCCCCCGCCCCGATCGTCACGGGCAAGTTCCGTGAAGGCGACGTACGCCACGCCTGGGCCGACGTCGCGGCTGCGCGCGAGGTGCTCGGCTGGGAACCCCGCTACCCCCTGTCCGAGGGCGTCCGCCGCCTATGTGACTGGATCGAAACCCAGCCCGACGTGCAGCCCGCCTGATCTGTCGGAGCGACTCGATAGGGTGTCGCTATGACCAAGTGGGAGTACGTGACCGTGCCGCTGCTGATCCATGCGACCAAGCAGATTCTCGACAACTGGGGTGCCGACGGGTGGGAACTCGTGACCGTGCTTCCCGGCCCCAACCCGGACAACCTGGTGGCCTACCTGAAGCGTCCGATCCAGTGACGGCGCCGTCTGTCCGGCTCGCCGAGCTGGGGTACGAACTGCCCGCGGTGGCCGCTCCCGTGGCCGCCTACATCCCGGCCACCCGGGTCGGCGACCAGGTCTGGACCTCGGGTCAGCTCCCGTTCAAGGCCGGTTCCCTGGTGTGTACGGGGAAGGTCGGCGACGGTGTCTCTGCCGATGACGCCAAGGCGGCTGCCCAAGTCGCTGCTCTCAACGGCCTCGCTGCCGCAGCAGCTGTCGCCGGTGGCCTCGACGCGATCACCCGCATCGTGAAGGTGGTCGTGTACGTGGCGAGCGAACCCTCCTTCACCGGCCAGCCGGCCGTCGCGAACGGCGCCAGCGAGTTCCTCGCCGCCGTGTTCGGCGACGCAGGCCAGCACATCCGCAGCGCCGTGGGCGTCGCCGCCCTGCCACTCGACGCTTCCGTTGAGGTTGAGCTGATCGTCGACGTCGCACGCTCGGACGGCTGACCGCCCGCTGATGGCAGACGCCGTACCGCTCCACATCGTCAGCGGCAAGGGCGGTACCGGCAAGACCACGATGTCGCTGGCGTTGGCAGCGGTGCTCGCCCGACCGGGCGACGACGTGCTGGTCTGCGAGGTCGAGGATCGGCACTCGCTGACCGAGGCGACCGGGCTGGAGCCGATCCCGCCGGGTCAGGAGCGGCGGCTGTTCGACGCCGGAGACGGGCGGGTGTTTG